>NZ_JBVIEE010000001.1:0-62552 GCF_055572015.1 Streptomyces sp. NPDC030840
GCCGAACTTCTTGCCGCTGTCGTGATCTACGTAGATCAGGATGTTGGGGGTGGTAGTGGACGGGATGATCCCTCCCTGGGGCCCTCCGCCGAAGAGCTCCTTCATCTCGGCGCGCGTGGTCACCAGCCCGGGCTTGATCGAAGATAAGTCCATACTCTGACGTTAGCTGATCGCTCTGACATCAGATGCGGTCAACTAGCTTGCGTTGATGGCGGCATACGACCAGACGTCAGCTGGCAGCTCATGCTCCAGACGCCATGTGATCGCCATCGGCTTGCTGCCCTTGTGGCTGTCGTAGGTGGCGGGTCCCAGAAGCATCCATGGCTGAGACTTCCCGGTGTCGGTGCTCTTGTAGCGGCGCATGAACAGCAGGATGTGGCTGCCTTGTTGCGCGTGGTGCTGGTAGCGCAGCCCCGTCGGTGAGTTCGCCGCGGTCGAGTTCTGAGACTCCCAGTGGAAGAGCGTGGGGCTCAGCGCGTAGTCCTTGTATCGGACGGTGGGCGAGAAGTCCTTCTCGTTCTTCTCCAAGGTCACAAGGAGGGCATCCGTTTGGATGTCGTCGACCCACTGGACGCCCTGGGCGAAGGACCTGGGCATCTGGCCACCGAAACGGGCCACTCCGAGGGCTGCCAGAATCTCCGAGCGGTTGTAGGAGCTGTGGATCTTCAACGGGATGTGGCCGTGGGTGCCTGACAGAGGGATCGGGAAGTGGTCGGCCTGCTCGATGACGTACGAGAGCACCTGCCGGAGTTCATCGCGGACTGCGTGGTGGGCACGGAGCGATTCAAGACCTTGCTGAAAGTTGGTAAATCCGCCAGCGTTGTCCCACAAGTTGAAGAAGAGCATGCGCGCGTATACCTGATCGGCGGGAGCTAGCGCTTCGTAGGGTGGCACGTCGTCTGCGAGGAGCCGCAGGTACGCGCTGGCGCGTTCGGGGTCGTCGACGTGAAGGAAGGCGTGGACGCGCTTGAGAAGGGCCGCTTCTCCATCAGGGACAGCGCCGTTGATGATGCCCGCCCTGCGGAGGACAGCCGTCCAGGAGTTGTCACTCTTGTACAGCTCTTTGATCTCCCTACGGCTCTCACGCAGATAGTCCGCTAGCCGGGGAGTGTCGTAGGCCTTGACTTCGGACACCAAGGTCTTGATGTTCGCGCTCAGTTGGGTACGGATGTTGTCGAGCACGAGGTCCTTGGCTTTTCCTTCCAGGATGATCTGGCATCCGGAGGGAAGCAGCGGGAAGTCATGCTCAAGGTGATCGACGAGTCGGTTCCTGGAGAGGTTCGTCAGGGCTCGGAACTGCTCCTCGAAGCGGAACTCCGCTCGGTGCTGGCCGATGAAATCAAGGACAGTGAGCACGGGTTTGTTCTCAGTGCGACGCAGCCCTCGGCCCAGCTGCTGGAGGAAGACCGTGGCGCTGTTGGTAGGACGCAACAGGAGGAGTGTGTCGACGTCCGGGATGTCAAGGCCTTCGTTGAACAGGTCCACGGAGAAGATGACTTGCAGCTTTCCGTCACGTAGGTCCTTGAGCGCCTGGTCCCGAACTGCGGGTGGCGAATCACTGTCGAGGGCGGTCGCTTGGAAGCCGGCCTGTCGGAAGAAGTCCGCCATGAAATGGGCGTGCGCCTTGGTCACACAGAAGCCCAGCGCGCGCATGGCTCCGGGCTGAGAGACCTTGTCGCGGATCTGCTTGACCACAATGCGGGCTCGCGCGTGGTTGCCGGTGTAGAGGTTGCCGAGTTCCTGGTCTGCGTACGTGCCCTTCTGCCAGCCGAGGCTCGTCAGGTCTGTGCCGTCTGGAATACCGAAGTAGTGGAAGGGGCACAGCAGATCGTTTTCGAGGGCCTCCCAGAGCCGCATCTCAGCCGCGATGCGTCCTTCGAAGAACTCGTCCTGCACATTGAGCCCGTCCATCCGCTCGGGAGTTGCAGTCAGGCCGAGTAGTTCCTTGGGCTTGAAGTGCTCGATGACCCGACGGTAGGTGGCGGCCGTGGCGTGATGGAACTCGTCGATGACGATGATGTCGAAGTGATCCGGGGCCAGCTGTTCCAGGCGCTGCATGTTCAGCGACTGGACGCTGGCGAAAACGTGATTCCCATCGCGCGGGTCCTCACCTCCGTAGAGCAGCTCGCCGAACGAGGCGTCGACCAGCACCTCCTGGTACGTGCGCAGCGACTGCTTGAGGATCTCCTTGCGGTGCGCTACGAACAGCAACTTCGGACGCCCGCTTCCGAGCTTCTTGCTCAAGTTGCGGTAGTCAAGTGCTGCCATCACGGTCTTTCCCGTACCAGTCGCCGCGACGAGTAGGTTGCGGTGGCGCCCCCGGATCTCTCGCTCGACCTGAAGGCGTTCCAACATGTCTCGCTGATAGGGGAAGGGATGTACCTCCAGTCCCGAAAGGTTGATCTTCAGGTCAGCAGTGGAGGAGGTAGAACCGCCTGCCTGGGCCAAGGCTCGGTCTAGGCGGTCACCATGGTGGTCGGGGTCGTAGGTCTCGAAGGCGGAATCGTTCCAGTACGCGTCGAACGTCGCTTCGAACTTGTCCAGCACTGCCGGCGTTGCGATCGACGACAGCCGTACGTTCCACTCCAGGCCGTCGAGAAGTGCAGCCTTCGAAAGATTTGAGCTGCCGACGTAGGCGGTATCGAAGCCCGTGTTGCGCCTGAACAGCCAGGCCTTGGCATGCAGGCGAGTGGAACGAGTTTCGTAGTTGACCTTGACGGTGGCACCGAAGTCGCGGGCGAGGCGGTCGAGCGCATGGCGATCGGTGGCGCCGATGTAGGTCGTCGTAATGACGCGGATTGGCACGCCCCGTTCCTTCGCGGCGCGCAAGGAGTCCTCCAGGACCCGTATGCCGTACCACTTCACGAACGCGCACAGCAGATCGATGCGGTCTGCGGTCGCGAGTTCCGCCCTGAGTTCCGCGCCGAGGCTGAGGTCTTCGGGAGAGTTCGTGATGAGCGATGTCTCGGACAGCGGTGTCAGCGGGCGCAGGGCGTACACACCTTGAGCCTCCTGCTGAGCGAGCGCCAGGAGCTGTCGAGGGCCTTCCACGATGGTGCTGACGGCCTCGGCTTCCCCGGGACCCGGGGCACTGGCAGCCAAGGACGCAAGGATGCGGTTCGCGACCAAGACTCGGTTTTCGGGCGGTAGCTGGCTCAGCCTTTTGCCAACGGCTTCGCCGATGTGACGAGCCAGCACATGGGGGGCGGATTCGGGAGTGACCTCTACGTCGATGGCCTTCCAGCCCGCGGCCTCGAATCGCTCCAGTTCAACATGCACATCGTGCGTGATCAGCTTCTCGTAGACACCCGCGATCGGCTGCGACGGGCCCCCTGGTTCTGCCACGACTGCTCCCCTGATCCCTCGTGGTTCTCGTACACGATCACTCGTGCCGATAGGGATCTGTTGTAACAGCAGCCGCTGACATAGGGAGGCTCTGCGCTGAAGTGATCGCTATCGGCCAGGCGTCCTTCTGGCGGATGAACTGGCGCGCCACAGGGTGAAGTGAGCGGTCAAGTCAGGACGATCGGATTGGTGAGTGCGGCCACGTGCCCGTTGGGATGGCGGACCTCGATGCGGACGAACGCCGCGTCGCCCGCTGTCGTGTCCCACCGGACCGCACCCGTCCCGTCACTGGGCAGAGGCACGCGGTGGACCTTTCCTCGATCGGTGTGGAAGCTGACGGTACCCATGGGCACGCCTTGTACTGCCGCCCGCGTTTCGACCCGCGCGTCACGGGTCGCGAGCCGTTCTCCCACCCCGGCCACGCGACCGTCGGCATGGGCGGTGAACGACACGTGGACATCCGCCGACTCGGCGATCCAGCTGCGACCGGCACGGATTCCGGCCAGGATCGCCTTCGTGCTCAGTTCCTCCGCGAAGACCACCGTGTGGGGGATGCCGATCTGTCCCTCCAAGTGGGTGTCGCTGTTGCCCATCGCCGGCCGCCAGGACCCCGTGGGGATGTCGGCCGCGAGACTCCGCCCCCAGTCCGCCAGAGCGGCCTCGTTGTCGGCGTTCCACGGTCGGTCCGAGGTCCACAGTCCGTTCCAGACCTCCACCACGTCGAAACCCCGGAACGGGAACATGAAGTCGCCCGACGGATAGGGCGCGTGCGGGTGCGCCGCCACGCACAGACCCCCGACCCGATGGACCTGGTCCAGGCACTGATCGATCAGTCCGTCCCTGACCTGGTAGTTCCAGTCGACGACCTGTCCGGGGTTGGTGCCGAGCGCGAGCCAGTGCCCGGTCTTCGTGGTCACTTCCTCACCGAGAATGATCAGGAAGTCATCGGCGGCCAGATGCCCCCACGCGCCGGGAACCGCAGCTGAGTTGTGCTCCGTCGTCGCGATGAAGTCGAGCCCGGCGGCGCGCGCCCGAACGGCCAGCTCCTCGGGAGTGAGTTCGCCGTCCGAGTGGACGGAGTGGACATGGCAGTCCCCGCGGTACCAGGCCGCCCCGCGGCCGACTGCCCGCGTCGGCGGGAAGCTCTGCCTCGACAAGGTTCCCTCCAACAGAGTCCTGCCGATCCAACGCGCTGGCAGATCAACCGGTTCCGTCGCGCCACAGGGCACCATCTCGGCCGAGACCTCAGATCAAGAAACGATCAGTAGGTCACAACCGCCGGCGGCAGCCGGACCGGCGGGGCAGCGGGGCAGCGGTGGGATGGCCGCCTCGGCCCGCATGCCCTGGATCAGCAGCGTGGTGAAGCGCCGTGAGGCGGCCACCGCGGCGGCCGACGAGGCCCAACGGGGCTCAACGGGGTGCAACAGAGTCCAACGGGGCTCCTGGGCCGGCAGCCCGCGCCACCTCACGTGGAGCCGCACAGTCATGGGACCGCATGGCCGTGGAGCCGCATAGCCGTGGGACTGCGGACCCGCACAGCCGCATGCCGCGGAGCCGTAGGCCCGACTACGCCCCGTGGCACCCCTCATAGACCCGCCCCGAGCCGCACCAGCACACCGTCCCCCGCTGGGGAGGCCACGTCACCGCCCGGCCCCGTGCCGCCAGCGTCGTTGCGTACTGCGGGAGCAGGGTGGTGTCGGCGGGGGACGCGCCCTCCGATGCCGCGAACGCCTCGTACGACGGGACCGTCCCCGTCACGATGCCCAGGTTCGGGGTGCCCGAGCTCGCCAGTTCGCGCAGGGAGCCCTCTATCGTCGCCAGGTGCTCCTCGTGCGACGGGTACTCCTCGGCCAGCGTCGGGTACGCCGTCACCAGTTCCGCCAGCTCACCCGTCGGCCAGTGGAGGACCGCCACCGGGAACGGGCGGGAGAGGGCCTGCCGGTAGGCGCCCAGCTCCGCGTGCAGCCGTGAGATCTCCGCTTCGAGTTCCGCCGGGTTGTCCGAGCCCAGGGACCAGACGCGCTTGGGGTCGTGGAGTTCGTCGAGGGAGACAGGGGACGAGTGGAGGGAGTCCGCGAGGGTGTCCCAGTCGTCGTGGGGGACGCCGAGCATGCGGCGTACCCGGTGGCGGCCGAAGAGGAGGGGGTGCGTCGAGTACGGGGGGTCCGTCACGCCGGAGAGGAGGAGGGTCGCGCCCTCCGTGAAAGTCTCCTGCGCCGCCTCCAGCTCGTCGTGGGCCTCCAGGGCCTCCGCCGCGATGACCCACGTGGCCGGGTCGCGGGGGGACGCGGTGCGCAGGCCCTCGATGATGGCCCTCGCCTCCGCCTCGTGGCCGTACTCCCAGAGGTTGGACGCCTTGAGGGCGCGCACGAGGTGGGGGTTCTCGAGGGAGTCGGGGGACGACAGCAGGCGGTCGTAGAGTGCCGACGCGGCGGCGCGCGCGCCGGACAGTTCGAGGTGGGCCGCGGCCTGCAGGAGCAGGTGTTCGGCGTCCTCGGGGTAGAGGCCGGCCGTCCGCTCCAGGCGGGCCGCTTCGGCGTGGTGGTCGACGTTCTCGGCAGCGGTGTCGGGGCGCATGGGGGACACCGTACTGCCGTTGGTTGACGAGCAGCAGATATTCCCAGGCCAGAAGGTGTGCGTGCCTGGCCTTCTTACGCTCGCGAGCTCCCCGGGCCGGTGTGTGGAGTTGGTGGAGTCGGCCCCGGGGAGCGTGGCGCACTCCAGATCCGCCTGTTTCAGCGAGGCGGGGCGCAGCTTCTCTCCTGACCGGCCCCGCCTTCTTCCCGGATCACGTATGCGGCGACACGCTCGGGTCTGTCACGTCGCCGCGGGAAGCAGGGGGAAGCAGGGGGGAAGCAGAGGGGAAGCAGGGGATGCGCGCGTGCGTTGTGCTGTCGCATGAGCCTGCGCTTCTCACTGATGGGTCCGGTACGAGCCTGGCGCGACGACGAGGAGATCCACCTGGGGCCGCGCCAACAGCGGGCGGTGCTGGCGGCGTTGCTGTTGAACAACGGCATCCGGCTGAGCAACGACCAGCTGATCGGCATGGTCTGGGACGACCCGACGCCGAGCGCGGTGATGGCGCTGCGGACGTACATGTACAAGATCCGCAAGGCGCTTCCGGAGCTGAACCTGATGTCCAGAGACGGCGGGTACACGGTCCGCGCGGAGATCGTCGACGACTGCCGCGGCGAGCCCTTGGAGGGCCTCCGGAGTGCCTACTTCGACGCGCAACGGGTACGGCTCGGCGACTACCTGCTCAAGAGGCGGGAGGACTGCCTCGAACGCGAGCTCGACGTGCTGGAGCTGCAGAAGCACGTCGCCGCCTTCCCGCTCAGGGAACGACCGCGAGCCCTCCTGATGCGCGCGCTCTACCTGGAGGGCAGGCAGGGCGAAGCACTTGACCACTTCCACCAGGCGCGCGCGCACCTCAACGAGGAGCTCGGCCTTGAACCAGGGCCGGAGCTGCGCAGGGTCCACGCGCAGATCCTGGGCGGCGACCTCGCCCCGCCGCGCAGGCCGGAGCAGCTGCTGCCGGACCTGATCGACTTCACCGGCCGCGCCGAGGAGATCGCGCAGGCTCTCCGGACCCTGCCGGGCACCGTGGGCATCACCGGTATGCGGGGCAGCGGCAAGACCGCGCTGGCCACCCGGATCGGCCACCTCGTCAGGGGCCGCTTCCCGGACGGGCAGATCTTCGTCAGGGGCAGCGACGTCGCGGGCGAGCTGCTGCGCGCGGTCGGTGTGGAGAACCCCGTCGGCGACAGAGCGGCGCTGTGGCGGGAGAAGGCGCGCGGCAAGCGGTTCCTGGTCGTGGTCGACGACGTGCGGGACGCGGCGAGCGTACGCGATCTCGCCACGCCCGGATCGGCGTTGATCCTCACGAGCGTCCGCCGGTTGAACGAGCTGCCGGGGGTGACCTGGCTGACGATCGCCGGGCTGGCCGAGCCGGAGGCGCGGGAGTTCTTCCGCAGGACCATCGGCCCGGTGCGCGCGGACGCGGAACCCGAGCAGGCCGAGATACTGCTGGAACGCCTTTCGCGACTGCCGAACCCGATCAGGGTGATCGGGGGCCAGCTCAGCTCGCGTCCTCACTGGACGATCGAGATGTTTCTGCGGCAGATGGAGCGGGAGAGCAAGCTCGCCGACGCGATCCCGTCCGACTGCACCGCGATGCTGGCCCCGCTGATCGCGGCCGACAAGCAGCTCAGCGAGCCGGAACGACACATGCTCATGTGCTTCGCGCGCCAGGACACCGAGGTGATCGACATCCACAGGGCGGCGGAGATGTCCGGGGCCGACCCCGGTGAGATCGAGCTGGTGCTGGAGTCGCTCTCGGGCGTGCACCTGATCGAGCCGCTCGTACTCGGCCGCTACCGGCTACCGCAGTTCGTGCGCTTCTACTTCCGGCTGCGCACAGCCGCGCTGACCAGCTGATTGCTGTCCCGCGGGGCGGGGCGGGGCGGTGCGAAGAGGCTGCCGGGACGACGAGCACTCGTCCCCGGCGCGACGTCCGGCATCGGTCGCGCGGTGGCGGTGAAGCCGGCAGGTGCGGGTGCGACCGTCCCGCAGGGCGGTGCGGTGCACGCCCTCACCGGGGCGATCGGCAGGGCGGACGGCGGCTTCCTCGCGACCTGACCAGGCGGTATATACGGAATTTATGTGCTGACGATCTGGCGCGGCCAAGTTGTGCGACATGTCAACCAAGGAACTTCAGGACAAGAAGGCACTCGTCACCGGCGCCACGTCGGGCATCGGCCGCGCGATCGCGGTCAAGCTCGCGGAGGCGGGTGCCACCGTCTACGTGACCGGGCGCAGGGCCGAGCTCGGCAAGGAGACCGTCGAGCTGATCGAACAGGCGGGCGGGACGGGTCACTTCGTCGTCGCGGACGTCGCGGACATCGACGACGTCCGGGGGCTCGCCGAGGAGGTCGGCGAGGTGGACGTGCTCGTGAACAACGCGGGTATCTTCCCGTTCTCGACGACCCCCGAGCAGTCGCTCGACAGCTACGAGCAGGTGTTCGACATCAACGTCCGTGCGTCCTACTTCCTGACGGCCGCGCTCGTGCCGGCCATGGTGGCCAGGAAGAAGGGCGCGATCGTCAACGTGTCGTCGGTCGCCGCGCAGATCGGCACCCCGGTCGGCTCCGTCTACAACGCGTCCAAGGCCGCGATGGACGCGCTGACCCGGTCGTGGGCCGTCGAGTTCGGCGCGGCGGGCGTTCGCGTCAACTCCGTGGCGCCCGGCCCGATCCGGACCGACATGGCCGTCGACACGGTGGGCGAGATGTTCGAGGCGTTCAGCCAGAACACACCGCTCACCCGTGCCGGCGAGCCTGACGAGATCGCCGAGGCCGTGGTGTTCCTGGCCTCCGACAAGGCCAGCTACATCACCGGCGCGGTGCTCACCGCCGACGGCGGCTTGGTCGCGACCTGAGTCGGCACCGTGCGGTGCTCATGGCTGTTCTGTTGCTCCGGGGGCCGTGAACCCCGCCGGCTCGCGGAAACCGAAGGTTCTTCAGCATGAACCCAGGTCCGCGTGAACCCAGGTGCGCGAACTGCCGACGCGGCGGGTGATCGGGCGGGACGTACTCGGACACGACCTGAGAGACCAAGGTCGTGTCCGAGCACCAACCGGGCCAGGGCCGTGGCTGTGGCCGTGGCCGTGAAGACAGCCGCCGGCCAGTCGGCGACGCCTACAGCACCACCCCGTCCACCTGCAGCGTCTGCACCGCCCCCGCCGCGAACGGCACCGCCACCGTCTTGCCGCTCAGGCGGGTGTCCGAGTAGGAGCGGTAGCGGTCGCTGCCGCTGGACGTGTGGGTGTTCCAGCGCGGGACGAGGCCGCCCGAGCCGCCGGTCACCGTGGAGAAGCGGGAGAGGTCGAAGGTCAGGGTCTGGGCCGAGGTCGACTTGTTCACCGCCACGATCACCAGGCGGCGGGACGAGGCGCTGTAGGCCGCCACCGCGTAGTCCACGCCGGTGTTCAGGATCGTCATCCCGGGGCGGATGTGACGGCTGAACTGGGCCATCACGTAGTACTTGGTCTGGATCGTGGTCGGCTGGAGCGTGCTCGCGTCGTAGGCGATCATCGCCCAGCCCGCCGTCGGGTCCATCACCTGCCAGTAGACCCACGCGGTCGGGTGCAGCCAGCGGAAGTCCAGGCAGAGGTTGGAGGCCAGGGTGAGGCCCGTGCCGTCGCCGTCACCCGTCTCGGAGTTCCAGAGTTTCTTGCCCGACGTCGTCACCACGTCCGTGTAGAGCAGGTCGCGGCGGCCGCCCGAGCCCTGGTAGCCGTGCACGTTGACCTGGTTGACCAGGGCCTTGGTGGAGGAGTTGAAGGAACTCCAGGTGCTGCGCGCCGTGTCGTAGTTCGTCTCGTCCGAGGCCGCGATGCGGACGCCGGTCAGGCCGCGCTTGTCCAGTTCGCTGCGCATGTAGGGGAGTACGGCCGCCTGGACCGCCGGGTCCATGTGGCAGCCCTCCTGGGTGCCCGTGGCGGTCCACCAGGTGGAGGCCGGTTCGTTGAAGGGGTCGACCGTCGCGAAGTTCACGCCCCAGTTGTTCCTGGCGTAGAGAGCCACGGCGGCGAGGTGTGAGGCGTGCTGGCGGTAGTTCCAGGACTGGAGGTTGTTGCCGCCGCCGGAGGCGCCCGACGGGTTGTGGTTGAGGCACATCCACCACATGGGGGAGTTGGCGAAAAGCTCGGTCGTCGCGCCGCGCGCCACCGCCTTGGTCAGCATGGACCGTTGCGTCGCGTCCGCCGTCCAGTCCCAGGCCGAGGAGGCGGGGTCCTCGTTGTTCCAGTCCTGCCAGTAGCCCTCGATCTGCTTGAAGGCGGGGATGTTGGGCGAGGCGACCATGGTCTCGCCGCCCACGCTGTTCCAGCTGCACGCGCCGAGGTTGTAGCGGGCGATGTTCATGCCCAGGCCGGGCAGCGATGTGCCGTTGTACGTCACCGAGTTGGTGGTGAAGAAGAGGTCGGCGAAGTCGGTACGGGTGCCGAAGACGTTCGCCCACCAGGCGAGGGAGGTGCCCCAGCCCTCCCAGGTGCCGTACGTCGTCCCGGGGTTGACCGCGATCGTCGCGTCGGCGCGCGCGACGCCCGTACCCAGGGCGCCGCCGAGGACCGCACCGCCCGCGGCGGCCAGCAGGGCCCTGCGGCGGAAGGCGGACGGGCGCCGCCCCGGGCCGGGGGTGGTGTCGTGGGTGCCGTTCGGCTGGTGTGCGTGGTCCTGGCCTTCGGGTCCGGGTCTGTGTGATGCGGTCATGTCAGCTCCGAGGGGCGCGGCGCGGGTGCCGGGAGGTGGTCAGGGTGGCCATGGGGGCATGCGGTGGTGGTCGGGGGAGGTGGTCAGGGGGTGGCCATGGGGGGTGACGGCAGAGCGCCCGGGGAGAGGCGCGTCTGCCGTTCTCCGGAAGAGTCGGGGGTGACAGGTGGTGTTGTCGAGAGGTGCGACAGCGCTTTCTCGGGATTCTCACGGCGTTTCTTCCAATGGTTATGAGAAGGGGGGATAAAAGGCGCCCGCCCTGCTGCCGCTCTGGTGAGTTGGAGGAAGGCGCCCTATCGTGCGGCCCCCGGCAAAGGAGGCGTACGCATGCGGGCTCCCGCCGTCGTCCACCACGGCACCCGGCGCCGCCGTGCCGCGTACCGCCGCCTGCTGTGGACCTCCGCCGAACTCGCCGTCACCCTCGGGGCCGTCCTGCTCCTCCTCGTCGCCCACCAGCTGTGGTGGACCAACCAGCGGGCCCGCGAGGGCGCCGAGCGCCAGGTCGAGGCGCTGGAACGGGAGTGGGGGCAGGGAACGGGTGACGACGACGGTGAGGGCGGTGGCGACGGCGGTGGTGATGCCGGTGGTGGGCCGGGCGCCGACACGCGGGCCGCCCCCGAGCCGGGGCCCCCGGCCGGCGCCGGGGCCGGCGACCGGCGTACGAGCACCGGCCGCGCCCCCACCCGCCCCGGCCTCAGCCAGGCCTACGCCGTCCTCACCATCCCCCGCCTCGGCCTCCGCGTCCCCGTCGCCGAGGGCATCAGCAAGCGGAACGTGCTCAACAAGGGCTACGCCGGCCACTACCCGCGCACGGCCCAGCCGGGCCAGGCCGGGAACTTCGCCCTCGCCGGGCACCGCAACACCCACGGCGAGCCCTTCCGGTACATCAACCGGCTCCGGCGCGGGGACGAGGTGCGCGTCGAGACGCGGGCGGCCGTCTACACGTACGCCGTCGACAGGACGCTCGCGCGCACCACGCCCGGCGACGGCGGTGTCCTGCGGCCCGTCCCGCGCAGCGACGTGAAGCCGTCGTACGGGTACGGCGACCCCGGCCACTACCTCACCCTCACCACCTGCACGCCCGAGTACTCGTCCAGGTACCGCCTTGTCGTGTGGGGGAAGCTGCGCTCCCTGCACGCGAGATGAGGACGTGATGTATATGTGTAGGAACGACCGTGCGGGAACATTCGTGCGGCTACATCCGTGCGGATCGGTCCGCACGGGTACATCTGTACGAGCAGGGCGACCGGAAGGGGGAGCTGACGGTGATCCGTAGCTGGACCACCCTGCGTCCCGCCGCTGCCCTCCTGCTGCTCCTCTTCGAGGTCGCCGTCCTCGACGCGGGCAGCCTCTCCGCCGCCGTCGCCTTCGCCGCGACCGCCGCGGCCGGTTCCGCGCTCGTCGCCTGCGCGCTGATCGCCTCGCGCTGTGCGCCCGCCGTGCCGCCCACCCGCGTACGGACGGCCATCCGCGACCGTGAGCGCCGTACGGCGTTCCTGCCCCAGCGAGATCCCGACGCCTCGGGGCGTACGCGGCCCAGGGCGCCCGGACGGGCCCTCCTGACGGCCGCGTAGGGCACGCACGCCTCTCTCTTCTCCGGGTCCCGCACCTGTCTGTACCTGCCGCGGGTCCCGTGGCCGCGTGCCCCCGCGGCTCGTCATGCCGAAGTCCTCAGGCCCGAGGCATCAAGCCACACGGCCACCTCCCGGCACGACGAGACCCACGGAGGGCTCACCCACCCATGTCCGCTGTCATCGCACTCTTCGCCGACCTGGTCGGCCGGCTCGCCGACCTGCTCCAGCCGCTCTTCCACGGCACCGCTGCGGCCGCCGCCATCGTCCTGTTCACCGCGCTCGTACGACTCCTCGTCCTTCCCCTCTCCCGGGCCGCGGCGCGCGGGCAGCGGGCGCGGGCCGCGCTGCAGCCGCGGATCGCCGAACTGCGGAAGAAGCACGGGAAGAACCCGGAGAGGTTCCAGAAGGCCCTGATGGAACTGCACGCCAAGGAGAAGGTGTCACCGCTCTCCGGCTGCCTGCCCAGCCTGTGCCAGGCGCCGGCGTTCTTCCTGCTCTACCACCTGTTCTCGAACACGACGATCGGCGGTGAGGCGAACGAACTGCTCACCCACGCGCTGTTCGCCGCGCCCCTCGGTGAGCGGTGGGCGGACGCGCTCCACGACGGGGGCGTCCTCGGGGCGGCGGGGCTCGTGTACGTGGGGCTGTTCGTGATCGTCACGGTGGTCGCCGTGTTCAACTTCCGGCGGTCGAAGCGGATGATGGCGAGCGCGTCCGCGTCGGCGGTGACCGCCTCGGGGGAGCAGGTGCCCGGGGTCGCCTCGGTCATGAAGGTCATGCCGTTCGTCTCCTTCATGACCCTCGTCACCGTGGCGGTGGTGCCGCTGGCCGCCGCGCTGTACGTGGTGACCAGCACGACGTGGAGCGCGGTGGAGCGGGCGGTGCTGTACCGGGACGTGTCGGCCCCCGCCGCGGTGCTGTAGGGCTCCTGCGAGGGCAAGGAACGCTGGGGGAAGGGCGAGGCCGGTCCAGTCCGTGAACCGGGTATTGCGGACCGCTCGCCGACCGCGGAGGATCGACCAGTCATCCGATGACTGCACCCCGGGAGATTGTGATCATGAAGCTGCTGCGAGTCGGTACGGCGGGGTCGGAGCGGCCCGCGCTGCTCGATGCCGAGGGGGCCCTGCGGGACCTGTCGGCGGTGATCCAGGACATCGACGGGGCGCTGCTCGCGGACGACGAGGCGCTCGGCCGGATCCGTACGGCGGCCGAGTCCGGCGAACTGCCCGTGCTGGACGCCTCCGGGCTGCGCGTGGGCCCGCCGCTCGCCCGGATCGGCAAGATCGTCTGCATCGGGCTGAACTACCACGACCACGCCCGCGAGACGGGGGCCGAGCCGCCCGCCGAGCCGGTGATCTTCTTCAAGGCGGCGGACACGGTCGTCGGGCCGTACGACACGGTGCTCGTGCCGCGCGGATCCACCAAGACCGACTGGGAGGTCGAACTCGCGGTCGTCATCGGGCGCACCGCCCGCTACGTGGGCTCGGCCCAGGAGGCGCTCGCGCATGTCGCCGGGTACGCGGTGGCGCACGACGTCTCCGAGCGCGAGTTCCAGATCGAGCGCGGTGGCACCTGGGACAAGGGCAAGAACTGCGAGACGTTCAACCCGCTGGGGCCCTGGCTGGTCACCGCCGACGAGGTGCCCGACCCGCAGAACCTGTCGCTGAAGCTGTGGGTGAACGGCGACCTGAAGCAGAACGGCACGACCGCCGAGCAGATCTTCCCGGTCGCGGAAGTCGTGCGGTACGTCAGCCAGTTCATGACCCTGTACCCGGGCGACGTGATCAACACGGGGACGCCGGCGGGGGTGGCGATGGGCGAGCCCGAGCCGAAGCCGTATCTGCGGGCGGGGGATGTGGTGGAGCTGGAGATCGAGGGGCTGGGGAGGCAGAGGCAGGAGTTCAAGGGTGCCTGAGGCACGCCCGCACATCCCGCGACACGCCTCCTGCCCCGCCCCCGCCCGGGCAGCAACCCGGCTCCGGCACGGCCCAACGCAGCCCGCTCCTACGATGAAGCCGCCGCGTTCCTCGACCAGGTCCTGGACCCGCCGCAGGGACTCCTCGCATCGATCGAAGAGTTCTTCGAAGCGGCAGCCATGACGGCCAGGCGTCCGAACGGCACGACGGCTTCGATCCCACCACCGCTACAGCGACGACGAGTCCCCGCTCGACCACGGCGTCCGGGACCCCGGCGGGCCCACTGGACCGTCGGCCGGCGACTCGGCCGGCATGCCGTGCTCGGCGGACCCGACCACCAGCAGCTGTACGTCCTCAACCGGCAGCGCCGCCCGGGCCGGTTCCTGGTCGTCCCGCCCACCCCTGACGGCTTCGAGCCCCACCACTTCCGCCGTGTGGACGAACCAGGCGGCATCGCTGTCCCGGGCGACCCAGCGCGCGCCGCCGCCGATGTCGTACGAGGAGGCCGGTGCCCAGCTGGGACCAGCCGTCGGGCGCCTCGTCGATCAAGTGTCGGCTCAGGGCTTCCAGGTCACCGGCGAAGCGGTACTGGTGGGCGCCGAGGAGGAGGGGGAGATGGTGGCTGGGGTAGCCGTCCCAGTGGACGTGGACGCCGGCATACCCGGTGTCGGTGAGGCGGGCGATGAAGGAACGGGTACCGCATCCCGTCGCTGACCGCCCGTTCCGCCCTGCCGGGAGAACCTCCTGCACTCCATGTCCTCTGCCAAGCCCACGGCCGTCATCGCCACCCGGCTGCGGCCCGACCGGCTCGGCTACCTGACCGCCCTGCATGAAAGCCTCGGCCGACAGAGCGTGCCGTGGGAGTGTTCTTCGCGCTCAGCATGTCTCATGAGACATGTGGGCGGCAGCGCTGCCGCTGCCGTCGCCATGGTCTTCAAGCTCGTCAAGTCCGCCCAGCAGCGGCGGCGGGCAGTGAACGCGCCCCACCTCGTCGCACTCGTCCGAGCCGGAGCCCGCTTCGAACGCGGCCAGTTCCTCGTACGAGCCGAGCACAGCGCCGCCTGAGCCAAGCGTCAGCCAGCGGCGCTACGCTGCTGTGTCGTGAAGGAGACGCGCCTCGACACTGCTCGGATACGGGCGGCTCGCCGGGTAATCGACCCGATCTTCCTCGACACGCCGCTGTACCGCTGCGAGGCGCTGGAGCCCGACCTCGGGTGCACGGTGAGCGTCAAACTCGAAACGGCGAACCCGGTCCGTAGCTTCAAGGCCCGCGGCACCGAGGTCGTCGCGAGCCTGCTCGCCGACCATGGCCCGCGAGCCGTGGTGTGCGCCAGCGCGGGCAACCTTGGCCAAGCTCTCGCTTGGTCCGGTCGCGGCCGGGGGCTCGACGTCACCGTCGTGGCATCCCGCTTCGCGACTGCGGCCAAGCTCGATCGCATCCGCGCACTGGACGCCAGGCTGGAGCTGGTGGACGGCGACCACGAGATGGCGCGCGAGCGGGCCGCGGCCATCGCGCGCTGCGACGGCATCCGGCTGCTGGAGGACAGCCTGGACATCGAGACCTGCGAGGGCGCGGCGACCATCGGCCTGGAACTGGCGGACTCCGCGCCGTCGTTCGACGCCGTCCTGATCGCTCTCGGCGGCGGGGCGCTGGCCACCGGCGTGGGCCACGTGGTGAAGGCGTTGGCGCCCGGAGTCGAGGTGATCTGCGTCCAGCCGCTGGGCGCACCGGCGATGACACACTCGTGGCGCCGGCGGCGCGTCGTCACCACCGACTCGACCAACACCATCGCTGACGGCGTCGCCGGCAGGCGTCCCATCCCGGCCGTCCTGGACGACCTCCTCCTGGTCGCCGACGACGCCGTCCTGGTCCAGGAGGCGTCGATCACCGCCGGTATGCGGATGCTCCTCGACCACGCCGGCCTCGTCGTCGAACCGTCGGCCGCGCTCGGCATCGCGGCGATCCTCGAAGACCGCGACCGCTTCGCCGGCCGACACGTGGTCACCGTAGTGTGCGGCAGCAACGTCGATGTAGACGTCTATCACCGCTGGGTCGGTGCGGCTCCCATCCACAGGAATGACCATTACTCATACGGCGGGGACACATGACCGTCGAGGCCGCCTTGTAGGTGGCCATTAGACTCGACGGCTGTGGCGGACACCCAGTACGAAGACCTGTTGCGGCTGGTACTCACCTCCGGGACAGACAAAGCTGACCGAACGGGCACCGGCACCCGAAGTGTCTTCGGGCACCAACTACGCTACGACCTCTCGCAGGGGTTCCCGCTGGTCACCAGCAAAAAGGTGCACCTCAGGTCCATCGTGTACGAACTGTTGTGGTTCCTGCGCGGCGACTCGAACGTCGACTGGCTGCATGAGCACGGCGTCACCATCTGGGACGAATGGGCCGACGCGAACGGCGAACTCGGCCCGGTTTACGGCGCACAGTGGCGCTCCTGGCCCACCCCGGACGGCAGGCACATCGACCAGATCAGCGACGTTCTCGACACTCTGCACCGCGACCCGGACTCCCGCCGGATGATTGTCACCGCTTGGAACGTCGCCGAGTTGTCCAAGATGGCGCTCGCGCCCTGTCACGCCTTCTTCCAGTTCTACGTTGCCGACGGCAAGCTTTCCTGCCAGCTGTACCAGCGCAGCGCGGACCTGTTCCTCGGCGTCCCGTTCAACATCGCCGGCTACGCCCTGCTCACGCACATGGTTGCCCAGCAGTCCGGCCTCAAGCCGGGTGACTTCATCTGGACCGGCGGTGACTGCCACATCTACGACAACCACGTGGAGCAGGTGACCGAGCAGCTTTCGCGCACTCCATTCGCGTTCCCCAGGCTGCGTTTGCGCCAAGCCGACTCCCTTTTCCACTACGCCTACTCCGATGTGGAAGTGCTCGACTACCAGCACCACCCAGCCATCAAAGCTCCGGTCGCGGTGTGAACGTCGGGCTGATCTGGGCGCAGACCATCGATGGCGTGATCGGCGCGGACAACGCGATTCCGTGGCGGCTGCCTGAGGACATGGCGCATTTCAAGGCAACCACCCTGGGGCATCCAGTGGTGATGGGGCGCAGAACATGGGATTCGCTTCCTCCGCGATTCCGCCCGCTATCCGGCCGGCGCAACATCGTGGTGACTCGCGATCCACAATGGGTGGCCGAAGGCGCGGAACGCGCCGGGTCCATCGCCATGGCCTTGGAACTTGCAGCCGAGTCGTTGGAGCCAGCCGCCTCTGCTGCGGTATGGGTGATCGGCGGCGGGGAGATTTACCGTGCCGCCTTCGGATACGCCACGATGCTCTCGGTGACTGAAGTTGACTCGAAGGCGGACGGCGACACCTACGCGCCGACACCGGACCCGAAGTGGAAAGTCGCTGAGGACAAAGGCTGGCAGTCCTCGACGTCCGGGCTGCGCTACCGCATCCGCAGATACACGCGGTGGCAGTCGACCCCATCCCTGATCAACTTCTGAACCGGCTTGGCGCGGCGGCCGATGCGGGCGCTCCTTGAAAGCCCCCCAAGGGGCGGGGTGCTGCTGTTCGTCGTCGGTCACGGGTCGTGTGTGGCTGGTCGCGCAGTTCCCCGCGCCCCTGGGGCGCTCCGCGCCCTTACGGGGCGCTCGCCAACGTTCCCAGGAGCCCCTCGAGCGCCTCCACCACCAACGCGTGGTCCTGCAGTTGCGGTAGTCCCGACACCACCACCGTGCCGATCACTCCGGCGCCCGCGACGCGGATCGGGAAGGCGCCGCCGTGGGCCGCGTACGTGGCCGGGTCGAGGCGGGAGGACTCCTCGAACGTCGTGCCCTTCTCGCGGTACCGCGTGCCGATCAGCAGGGAGGAGTGGCCGTAGTGCTCGACGACGCGGCGCTTGCGGTCGATCCACGCGTCGTTCTCCGGGGTGGAGCCCTCGAGTGCCGCGTGGAAGAGCTGCTGGTGGCCGCGCCGGATGTCGACGGCCACGGGCGCGCCCCGCTCCCGGGCCAGCTCCACGAGGCGCGTGCCCAGCGTCCAGGCGTCCTCGTACGTGAAGCGGGGAAGCGTCAGACGGCGCTCCTGCTCCTCCAGTTCGGCCACGGTCGGAGCCGTGTCGGGCGCGCTCACAGCGACACCACCACACCCTCCGCGGCCGAGCGGCGGGCGCCCTCCAGCACGTCAAGCGCGGCCGCCGCCTCGTACGCCGTCACCGGATTCGCCGCACCCTCGCGCAACGCCGCCGCCACCGCCCCGTAGTACGCCGGATAGTCGCCCGGGAGTGTCGTCACCGGCTGACCGCCGCCCGTCACCGGGGACTCGCCGGAGCCGATCCGGCCCCACATCGACTCGGGCTCCACGCCCCACTCCGCGCCCGCCGCCGGGCGCTCGCCCTCGCGCAGGGCCGCCTCCTGGGGGTCGAGGCCGTACTTCACGTAACCCGCCTTCGAGCCCAGCACGCGGAAGCGGGGGCCGAGTTGGGCCGTCGTCGCGGAGACGTACAGGTGGGTGCGGACGCCGCTCGCGTGGGTGACGGCGATGAACGTGTCGTCGTCGGCCTCGGCACCCTCACGGCGGACGTCGGACTCCGCGTACACCTGGGCGGCCGGGCCGAAGAGGACCAGGGCCTGGTCGACCACGTGACTGCCCAGGTCGTACAGCAGACCTCCGATCTCTTCCGGGGCGCCGGACTCCCGCCAGCCGCCCTTGAGGTGCGGGCGCCAGCGCTCGAAACGGGACTCGAAGCGCCATACGTCACCCAGCTCGCCCTCGGCGACGAGCCGCTGGAGCGTCAGGAAGTCGTTGTCCCAGCGGCGGTTCTGGAAGACGGAGAGGAACAGTCCGCGTTCGTCGGCGAGGGCGGCCAGTGCGCGGGCCTCGGCCGCCGTGCCCGCGAGGGGCTTGTCGACCACGACCGCGAGGCCCGCCTCCAGGGCGGCCGTCGCCACGGGAACGTGGGTCTTGTTGGGGGACGCGACGACGACCAGGTCAAGCTCGCCGGCCCGGTCCCACAGCTCGTCCGGCGAGTCCGCGAACCGTACCTCCGGGAACTCGGCGCGCGCCTGCTCCCGCCGCTCCGGGTTCCTGGTGACCACTGTGTCGAGGGCCAGCCCTTCGGTGGCGGCGATCAGCGGGGCGTGGAAGACGGAGCCCGCGAGGCCGTAACCGACCAGGGCCACGCGGAGGGGAGCGCCGGGGGCGGAGGCGGAGGCTGTGCCAGTCGTCATGCTCCCACTTAAGCAACGCTGTTGCCAAAGTGCAAGAGGCAGGGAGAATGGAGGGCGTGAGCAGGGCGAGGGGTGCGCAGGGCGGGGACGGCGGCGCGGAGGCGGACGCGGACATGGGCACGGGGGTTGGCGTGGACGCGCATGTGGGCGCGGGCTTGGGCGTCAAGGCGCGGGGCGCGTCGTACGGCGCGCGGGGCGGGGCGTACGGCGGGGCCAATCTCGTCGCGCTGCGCAGTCACAACGCCGCGTTGGTGCTCGACCTGCTCCGTACGGCCGGGGAGTCCGGGATCAGCAGGCTGGAACTCGCCGAGCGGACCGGGCTCACCCCTCAGGCCGTCAGCAAGATCACCGCCCGGCTCCGTACAGACGGTCTCGCGGCGGAGGCGGGACGGCGGGCCTCCACCGGCGGCAAGCCGCGCACGGTGCTCCGCCTGGTTCCGGACGCCGGCCATGCGGTGGGCCTGCACCTGGACCGGGACGCGCTGACCGCGGTGCTCTGCGATCTGACCGGGGCCGTGGTGGCGGAGCGGCGGGCGCCGCTGGATCTGGGCGCCGGGGCGGAGACGGTCGTCGAGGCGGCGGCCCGGGAGGCGGAGGCCCTGCTCGTCCGGGACCTCGGGGCCGGGGACAGGACCGAGGCCGGGAGCGGGGCCGGGCGACTGTCCGTGCTCGGGGCCGGTGTCGCGCTGCCCGGGCCGCTCGACCACACGCGCGGGGTGCTGCGCCGGGTCACCGGATTCCCGGAGTGGGACGGGTTCCCGCTGCGGGACGTGCTGGCGCGGAGGCTGGGGACCACGGTCGTCGTGGACAAGGACACCAACGCCGCCGCGCTCGGCATGGCGGTCGGGGGCGTGGCCGGAACCGGGGCGGATGCCGGGGCCGGGCAGGGTACCGGAGTGGGCGGCGAGGCGAGGTCCTTCGCGTACCTGCACTTCGGCGCGGGGCTCGGTGGCGGGCTGGTGATCGGTGGTGCCGTCCACCGGGGGGCCCGCACGGGTGCCGGGGAGTTCGGGCACCAGGTCATCCATCTGGACGGGCCGCCCTGCGACTGCGGCAGCCGCGGCTGCGTCGAGGCGCTGTGCCGGGCCGCGGTGGCGCGCGGCGACATCGAGGAGGCGGCGCGCGTGCTCGGCACCGGGGCCGCCAACCTGGTCGCGCTGCTTGACGTCGATCTGGTCCTGCTCGGCGGGCGTACGGTCGCCGTCGACCCGGAGCGGTTCGTGCGCGGGGTCTCCACCGTCCTCGACGAACGCGCCCGGCGCGTGGGCGACGACACGGTGCCGGTGCGGATCGCTCCCGGCGGAGGGCGCGAGGTCGCCGAAGGGGCTGCCCAGTTGTTGCTGGCACCGCTGTTCGGGCGGGCGGACGGCTGAGCTCCGCTCGGCTGATCGAGGGGACCTGGGGTGCCGTTCGGGGGACGGGTGCGGCGTGGCGCGGTTCGTTGAGGAAGGCGGGTGGCAGGGGCATGTGGTGATGCGACTTTTCACCGGATGGACCCTCACCACCTTCACCGCTGTCTCCGCTGCCGTCCTCACCGTCGGCTCGGCACCGCAGGCCGTGGCCGCGTCCGCCGCGCCCCCGGTGCGCGCCGATCCACCCGGCCCCACCTGCGCCGCCACCGGCCGCGGTTCCTTCCCGGTCCGTACCCGCATCCGCGGCGGTCCCGACAGCTACGACGCGGGCGGCGGTTACGGCACGTGGACCCTGGAGCTCACCAACACCACCTCCCGCACCTGCCCGAACGTCCACCCCGTGATCGTCCTCGTCGACGAGAAGCGCGCGCTCCGGCCGGCCCAGCCACGCCTGGAGTTCTACGCCGGTGACCGTCCCCGTCCCGTCCCGTTCGAGCGGACCGACGCGGACGAACTCGTCGGTGTCCTCGACCACGACGGCTTCCCCGGATTCACCGTCCGCCCGCACCGCACCCTCACCGTGAGACTCCGCCTCGCCGTCACCTCCGAGGCCGTGCCCAACGACGTCGTGGCGAACGCGGCCGTCGTCCAGCGGCGGGGCGACGACGGCGAGTGGGTGGGGGAGTCGAACGACTACCGGTTCCGGATCGTCGACAGCGACGGCGGCGGCAGCCGCAAGGGCGAGCGCAAGCAGGACCCGGACCGTAAGGAAGGAGGGGGCGGTGACGGCGGCGGCGGAAAGAAGGAAGCGGACGGCACCGCCCCCGGTCACGACCAGAGCGACGGAGCCGGCACCGGCGACGAGACCGGCGGCGACCAAGGCGACGACACCGGCACCGACACCGCCGACGGCACGGGCGGCAACCAAGGCGACGGAACCGGCACCGACACCGCCGACGGCACCGGCACCGACCTACGCGAGGAGCACCTCACGCTCGCCGACGAGCTCGCTCGCACCGGCGGGACCGTAACGCCGTTCGCCATCGGGTCGTTGCTGCTCGCCGTCGGCGCCGTGCTGGTCACCCTCGCCCGCCGGAAGGCCCGCTGACGCGGGCCACTGGTCCCCGGCCGCCCGCCCCGGCCGCCGATCCAACAGCCAAGATCGCCCTCCTGTTTTCCGCCACCGCTCACTAGGGTGGGGTGCCGTCGGTACAGAGACGTCCGGCGCACCAGCACGCACCGCGGACGTACGGCAGGAGATCGCACATGGCAGAGCGCAAGCCCATCGAGTCGTGGCTCACCGACATGGACGGTGTGCTGATTCACGAGGGCGTGCCGATCCCGGGCGCCGACGCCTTCATCAAGAAGCTGCGGGACTCCGGCAAGCCGTTCCTCGTGCTCACCAACAACTCCATCTACACGCCCCGCGACCTGCACGCGCGGCTGTCCCGCATGGGCCTGGACGTGCCCGTCGAGAACATCTGGACCTCCGCCCTCGCCACCGCGCAGTTCCTCGACGACCAGCGGCCCGGCGGCACGGCCTACGTCATCGGCGAGGCGGGCCTGACCACCGCGCTGCACGACATCGGGTACGTGCTGACGGACCACGAACCGGACTACGTCGTCCTCGGCGAGACCCGCACGTACTCCTTCGAGGCCATGACCAAGGCCGTGCGGCTGATCCGGTCCGGGGCGCGCTTCATCGCGACCAACCCCGACGAGACCGGCCCGTCCACCGAGGGCCCGCTGCCCGCCACCGGCGCGATCGCCGCGCTCATCACCAAGGCCACCGGCAGGAGCCCCTACTTCGCGGGCAAGCCGAACCCGCTGATGATGCGGACCGGGCTCAACACGATCGGCGCGCACTCCGAGACCAGCGCGATGATCGGCGACCGCATGGACACCGACGTCCTGGCCGGCATGGAGGCGGGGATGCAGACGTTCCTGGTGCTGACGGGTCTGACGCGGCCGGACGAGGTGGAGAACTTCCCCTACCGCCCCTCCAAGGTCGTCGACTCGATCGCGGACCTGGTCGACCGCGTCTGAGCCGGGAGCAATCCCCTGGCAGCACCGCAAACCTTCCTCCACCCGAACGGAGCAGCCGCGGCCCCTGCCCGGATGCGCGTGAGGGGCAGGAGAGGGAATCTCCAGGTGTTGGAGGTTCACGATGGGTTCAGTGCGACTCACATTCTGTTCCGGTGCGGTGGTCGCGGCCGCGCTGACCCCGGCGGCATGTCCGCCGGCGCACGCGGCCGGTGGCGGGTTGTCGGTGACGCCGTCGCGCCCGGCACCCGGCGGCGACGTCCAGTTGCGCGCCCAGGGGTGCTCGGGGCGGACCGGCACCGCCTCGTCGCGGGCGTTCGTCGCGGACGCCGTGCTCACCGGCCAGGGCGGCGGTGCGCTGGTCGGTGAGACCCGGGTCCGTTCCTCGGTCGGGCCGGGAACGTACCGGGTCGGAGTCACCTGCGACGGCGTCGAGGACAAGGTCGGGGCCCTGCTCACGGTCGCCGCGAAGGAGGCGGGGCACAGTTCGAAACAGGCCGGGCGCGAACCGTCCGCCCCCGCGAGGCCGACCGGGCGCGAACCGGAGCAGCCCGGGCGCGAACCGTCCGGCCCCGCCTCCATCCCGGCCCCCGCCTCCATCCCCGCCCCGACCTCTGCCTCCGCCTCCGCCTCCGCGACGCTCCCGGCTCCCGCTGCCCCGGCGGCCCCTCTCCCCCCGTTCGCCTCCCCGTTCGCCCCCGTGCGCGCCGGTGGTGGCGGGGCCGCGCACGCCGTCGCCGCTCGGGGCGAGGAGCGCGACGCCCGGGACGAGGGCCCGGGCGCCCGTCAGGCCCTGGTCGGCCTCGTCCTCGCGGGTGCCGCCGGGCTGGTCGTCGTCCTCCGCGGCATCCGCGCCGCACGTGGCACGGAGTGACGGGGATGCCCCAACAGGACCACTCGACCGGCGGCGGCCGCCTCGTCACCGGTGCCGCCTGGGCCGTACTGCTGCTCGGCCTGTGGCTGTGGGGCACGGAGGTGACCGACGTACGGCGCGGGCTCTCGGCGCCGACCACCGGGGACATGGCAGCGGTCGGACGGCCCGCCGGGGCCGAACTGCCGCCCGCCGCCGCCCCGTTGGAAGGCGCCCGGCCGCGACGGCTCGACATCCCGTCCCTGGGCGTGCAGGCGCCGGTCATGGCCCGCGGACTGGACGACCGGGGCGCCCTCGACCCGCCGCCCTACGCCCGCTCGGGCGCCGTCGGCTGGTACGCGGCCGGCGCGCGTCCCGGTGCCGCCGGAGCCGCGCTGTTCGTGGGGCACGTCGACACCGGGGACCGGCCCGCCGTCTTCCACCGGCTCGGCGCGGTGCGGATCGGCGAGACGGTGCGGGTGGTCCGCGAGGACGGGACGGTCGCCGAGTTCACCGTGGAGGACGTCCAGGTCGTCGACCGGGACCGCTTCGACGCCCGCCAGGCGTACGGCGTGCGGCGGTCGGGGCGGGCGGAGCTGCGGCTGATCACCTGCGCCGGCACCTTCGACCGGGCCGACGGCACCTACTCGGCGAACGTGATCGTGTCCGCGTACCTCACCGGCACGGGACCGTGAACCACCCTGGCCCGGTCGGCGGCCCGCTCCCCCCGGGGAGCCGCCGACCGGACAGGTCCTCGACCGCGTGCGCTCGGGCGCGGGAGTAACCCGGCACAGGCGCGGGAGGTCTCTGGGTCACCGGCGATACCAGTGATATCCGGATATCGCGTGTGATGTGGCGCATGGCGTGACAAGCGGGGTCTGGGGCTGTCTCGTCCGCACCAACTCTAGAGCGTGGGGAAGCCCGGGCCTAGAGGTCGTTTGACGCCAAGTCGCCCACCGGTGGCTCCGCGTGACGCGCGCGGCCGGCTCCGGCAGACCCTGGCCCACCTGCCGGAGGCGGGAGGTAACAGGTGTCCGACAAGGCATGGACGGCCGTGTGGCGAGGCGGGACGTATGTCAGGATTGGGCCTTACGACGGGTGCACCCAGGGGGGAGTTGGATGTACGGCAAGAGGGGGGCACGGGCGTCCGTGGCCGTGGCGGGGGCGGCTCTGCTCGCGGCCGGCTGTTTCGGGGGAGACGGCGGCGACGAGAAGGACAAGAACTCCGGCGCCCGGATCAGCCAGCAGCCCAAGGGATCGGACCCGTTCTGGGTCAACCCCGAGGGAAACGCGGCGGAGCAGGTGGCCGCGTACGAGAAGGCCGGCAAGAAGGAGGAAGCGGAGCAGATCCGCAAGATCGCCGAGCAGCCGACCGGGGAGTGGGTCGGCCCGGAGAACCCGGAGCAGGAGGCCAAGGGGTTCACCGAGGCCGCCGCGAAGGCGGACCGCGACGCGGTCCTCGTCCTCTACAACATCCCGCACCGCGACTGCGGCCAGTACTCGAGCG
This sequence comes from Streptomyces sp. NPDC030840, assembly GCF_055572015.1. Taxonomy (NCBI): domain Bacteria; kingdom Bacillati; phylum Actinomycetota; class Actinomycetes; order Kitasatosporales; family Streptomycetaceae; genus Streptomyces; species Streptomyces sp. NPDC030840. The sequence continues at coordinate 25,063 of NZ_JBVIEE010000001.1, forward strand.
GCGGCGCGGCCGACGGCAACGCGTACCGCGCGTGGATCGACGGCGTGGCCAAGGGCATCGGCGACCGGCCCGCGACCGTCGTCCTGGAGCCGGACGCGGTGCTGCACCTGGTGGACGGCTGTACGCCGGACGAGTTCCACGAGGAGCGGTACGACCTGCTCAAGGGCGCGATCGAGAAGCTGAAGGCGCTGAAGAACACGAAGGTGTACCTGGACGCGGGCAACGCGGGCTGGGGGAAGCCCGACCAGATCTTCGAGCCGCTGAAGTGGGCGGGCGTGGAGCAGGCGGACGGGTTCGCGGTCAACGTCTCGAACTTCTACACCACCGAGGACTCCATCAAGTACGGCAAGGAGCTGTCCGCGAAGGTGGGGAACAAGCCGTTCGTCGTCGACACCAGTCGCAACGGCAACGGCCCGTACACCGAGGGCAAGGCCGACGAGCGCTGGTGCAACCCTCCGGGGCGTGCGCTGGGGGAGGCGCCGACCACGAAGACCGCGGACGACCTGGTGGACGCCTACCTGTGGGTCAAGCGGCCCGGCGAGTCCGACGGCGAGTGCAAGGGCGGGCCCAAGGCGGGGCAGTGGTGGCCGGAGTACGCCCTGAAGCTGGCGAAGGCCACCGGCTGAGGGCGGGGGCTTCCCGCTGACGTCGGGAGCTCGTCGCTGGGGTTCCGGTAAAGAAGGTCAATTGTGCGGAACTTTCCTTGACGTGCGCGAGTGAGGGGCGGTTAAGGTCCCTCCGCTCTCGTGTTCGAGAGCACTTCACTGAACTGGAAAGTGCCGTGACATCTGAAGCCGTAAGCAGTGTGCCGCCTTCGGGAGCGTCCGAGACCGGCAGGCCGGTCGTCGATCCCCGGCCGCCGGCCGTCGCCGCACAGGCGCTGATCGCCGCGCAGACCGTCGCCCAGCTCCTGGTCGGCACCGTCGGCGGCGGCATGTCGGCGTCATCCACGTGGTACGCGTCCGTGTCGATGGCTCTCTTCGTCGCGGCCATCGTCGTGTTCCTCTGGTGGTTCCGGTGCTGCCGGCTCAACGCGGAGGTCCTCGCCCCGGGAACGCACAAGTACACGGCCGGCCTCGCTGTCGGGGGCTGGTTCGTTCCGCTGGCGATGTGGTGGATCCCGCGCCGGACGGCGCTGGACATCTGGCGCGCGAGTGGTCCCCCCGGAGGGGAGTGGCTGATCAACGCCTGGTGGGTTGCCTGGCTTGCCAAGACCCTGGGTGCGTCGATCGCCACCCACTTCCAGTCACACCCCAACGGATACTCGCCCTACGACCTGGTCGCGGGCGTCCCCGCCGGTGTGCTGGCGATCGTGGTGATCGGGAGGATCACGGCTCGTCAACGCCCGCAGGAACGCGAGTCCTGACCGTGCGTCCGGAGCGCGCGGGCTCCGAACGCACAGTCATGGGTTCTACGGCACCCGCACCCACTGCGCCTTGCTCGGCGTCCCCTGGTCGTCCGTCACGAACAGCATGTACCAGCCCGACTGGACCAGGTTGCGGTTCTTGGGGACGGTGACCGTGAGCTTGTCGCCGGACGTCTTCACGTCCAGGGCGATGGACTTCTGGTCGACGTCCGTGACGTGGGTGGAGGCGCTGGGCCGGATCAGACGGGCCGTCCTGATGGACGAGGCGTGCTTCGTGGAGAAGGTCGCCGAGTCACCCCGCCGAACCGTCTTGGGCCCACCGGAGAGGGACGGCCGCGCGTCCCCGAACAGGTACGGCGGCGTGTAGATCTCGATGCGCTGCTCGAACTCGCCCGGCTTGGTGTTGGCCTCGTCGGCGTAGAGCGAGTCGGAGCCGAAGAACATCACCCGGCCGTCGGGGAGCAGGATCGACCCCGAGTGGTAGTTGCGGCCCACCAGCGGGTCGGCGACCCGGCGCATGTCGCCGCTCTTCGCGTCGTAGAGCCGCGCCTCCAGGATGTTGGAGTCGCCGCGGCCGCGGTAGTCCTCCGAGCCACCGGAGATGAGGACCGTGTCGTCGGGCAGGATCGAGGCCTGCGGGTAGCGCGTTCCCTTGTCCAGCGACGGGCCGTCCACGAACTTCGGGTCGTCCTCGAGCAGGTCGACGACGCGGGTCTTCTCGCTGGACCGCTCCGACTCGCCGACGCCGCCGCCGCCGATCACCATGTACTTCTCGTCCTGGGCGGGCGGCAGCAGGACCGTGCCGGCGGTCTCCAGCAGCTCCTGGTCGCTCATGCCCGGGACCTTGGTGAACTTGTTCGTCTCCAGGTCCCAGACGCCCGGGTCGCGGCCCACGTCGTCGGGCCCGTACCCGGCGTTGGCGCCCGAGTAGAACAGCTTGCCGTTCTGCATCAGGGAGATCGCCGGGTAGGTCGGGAACTGCCGGATCTTCTTCGTGTACGCCCACGACTTGGTCGCCGGGTCGTAGACCTCGTTCTTGCCCGGCACCAGCTGGCCGATCTCGTCCAGCCCGGACAGGGAGAGGATCCTGCCGTCGGGCAGCGTGGTGAGCGTCGGGTACCAGCGCGCCTCCTTCATCGGGTCGACCTTGATGTACTTCTCGGCGACCGGGTCGAACTCGAAGGCGTCCCTGATGCCCTGGAAGTCCTTCTTGTCGAGGGCGAGCTTCTGCGCGATGCCGTACGTGTTGCGCGCGTCGGCGCCCGACAGGCCCTGGATCCGGTAGTTGTCCTCGGTGCCGGTCTCGTACTTCTTGCCGCTCCTGGCGGCCTCGACGTAGATGCGGCCGAGCCCCGGGTCGTTGCCGAGGAACTTGCCGGTCGCCGGGTCGAACTTCTTCTTGGCGCGCGGGACGAGCACCGGATCCTTGGAGATGAACGTCTTGCCGTTCTCCTTGCCGGTGAACTTGGTGCCCGCGGGCAGGGTGATCGGCTTGTCCGGGTTCTCGTTGTGGACGATCATCAGGCCGCCGGCCTTGGTGACGTCACCCTTGAGCTTCTCGTACCGCTTGGTGCCGCCCGCGATCAGCAGGTTGCCGTTGCCCAGCTGGGTGTGGCCCGTGCAGAACAGGTCGGCGGGCGTCGGGATCTTCTTGATGGTGCCCTTGACCGGGTCCCAGAGCCGGGTGTCGAACTTCTTCGCGTCGAAGTTGTCCTGGTCGTTGCCCGACCCCGCGACCAGCAGCACCTTCCCGGTGCGCAGCAGGGCCGCGTGGATCGTGTTCTGCCGGTACTCCTTGGGGAACTCGACGATCTCCCACTTGCCGTTCTCGGCCTTGTACTCGGGTCTGTTGATCTTGTACTGGTGGTACTGCTCCGTCCCGAAGCGGTACAGCCAGGGCCCGTTCATCCCGGCCAGCGCGAGAACCACCGCCGCGCCTATCGCCAGACGACGAGCGCGACGGCGGCCTGCACGGTCTGTCACTTGAAATCCCCTAGGTGAAGCGAACTACTGAGGGCAACTGCACGGCTTTTCGGCTGGGGCCGGGGGCCCGCTGCGAAGCCGCTAGTAATCGGAGCCCCCGGGGTGATGCCGCCGTCCCCCAAGGGCGATCTGCATGGTCTGGTCGTTGCCCCCGTTCGTGGCCGCCCAGCTCGGCTTGTGCTGCGGTGCGTGCTCCCCGTGCGGTGGGTGACCGGCGTGCGGCGCCTGTCCCGCGTGCGGGGCGGCCTGGGCCGGCAACGGCTGTGCCGACGTCACGGCGCCCTGCGCCCCGGCGGCCGGGGCCGCCTGCTTCTTGGCGTCCTGCCGCATCTGCCAGCGCCAGGCGAACATCGGCGAGGCGGTGATCAGCAGCGCGAACGACGCCCAGATGATCATCGCGGGGTGGGAGTGGCCGAAGTAGAAGCCGGCCCCGATCGAGGCGCCGAAGATCGCGATGAAGTACCAGTGGTAGCGGAAGGTCCCGAACCAGGTGTCCGGGCTCGCCGAGTCGCCCTTGGGGGTGACGACGAACTTGCTCTTGCGGCGCAGTACGGAGTCGATCAGGGCCTTCGCGTAGAGCGGCGCCGACAGCGCGGACATGATCATGCCGGCCACACCGCCGGAGCCCTCCGGCTCGTGCGGCGAGACGTTGTGGCGGCGGTTCCAGATGTACAGGCCGATCTGCAGCGCCGAGGCGTTGCCGTACAGCATCAGCCAGACCGTCGGGTCGATGTTCACACCCGAGGCGCCCAGGCCCAGGAACAGCGCACAACTGAGCGCCGCCAGAATCCAGTTCAGGGCCGACATCGGGTAGAAGATGATCATCATCGTGTAGTTGAAGAGCTTGCTCGGCGGCAGCGAGTACCAGCCCTTCCAGTACTGCTTGAGGATCGTCTCGTACGTACCCCGCGACCAGCGCATCTGCTGGGTGAAGAAGTCCGTCCAGGCGTTGGGGCCCTCACCGACGGCGAGCACGTCCGGGGTGTAGACCGAGCGCCACTTCCGGCCCGTCGCCGGGTTCTTGTGGCGGTGGATCTCGAAGCCCGTGGCCATGTCCTCGGTGATCGAGTCGTACAGCCCGCCGATCTGCTTCAGCGCCTTGATGCGTACGGCGTTGGAGGTGCCCACGAACATCGGGGCGCCGTAGCGGTTGCCCGCGCGCTGGATCAGCGCGTGGAAGAGGAACTGCTGCGACTCGGCGGACTTGGTGATGGGGTTGTCGTAGTTGCCGTACACCTGCGGGCCGATGACGAAGCCCACGTCCGGGTCGCGGAAGAAACCGAGCATCCGCTCCAGGTAGTTGGGCAGCGGCACGTGGTCGGTGTCGACCGAGGCGAAGAAGTCGTAGTCGTCGCCGTGCGCGTCCAGCCAGGCGTTGTAGTTGCCGTGCTTGGTCTTGGCGCGGTGCGGGCCCTTGGGCTGGTTCCACTTCGCGATGCCCTTGCGGGAGAAGTGGTGCACACCGAGGCGCTCGCAGACCGCCTTCACCTCGGGGTCGTCGCCCTCGTCCAGGAGCCAGACGTGCATGAGCCCGCGGTGGCGGATCTTCACCGCGGCCTGAAGCGTCTTCGTCACCATCTCCAGCGGCTCCTTGCCGGGCACGAAGGAGGTGAGGAAGGCGACTCTGGTGCCGACCTCGGGCACCACCGGGACCGGGTCGCGGGCGACCAGGGTGGCGTGCGCGTTCGACAGCACGTTCATGCAGCGGAAGAACTCGATCAGGCCGATCGAGACCAGCATCACGATGTCGAGCGCCGGCAGGAAGTCGTAGGCGGGGTAGTCCCGTTCGGTCCAGTGCTCGGGCTGCAGCAGCCAGAACAGCAGGACCAGGGAGAGCACCGGAGCCGCGGCCAGCATCAGGGCGACCCGGATGCGGTGCGGCTCCTGCGAGATCAGGGAGCGGTACTGCACCGTGTACGGCTTGGTCGGATCCGGTTGCGTGAGGGGGCCCGCGAGCCGGCTGTAGTGCTCGTAGTCGTATCTGGGCAGGGTCTTCTTGATCCTGCGAAAGCTGCCCGTCCGATGTGACGGCACCCTGAGCTGGGTGGTTTCGGACGGGTCGAAGTTCTGCCGGGCGCCCGTCGGCGTCATGAGTCATCCCCCCGCACACACGATCGTGTGTGTTCGTCGGTTCTCCGCCCGGTTCGAGTCCCCCTCGACCGTTCCCGGACGTGTCAGTGGTAGGCCTGCGTCCCCACGTCATCTACACCTTATAGACACGGGAGGTCGACCTTCCGGTTGCATGATGCCCCCTCGGCATCCGTCCTCGAACGGGGGCCCCTACTCCCCGCTGCGGCCGGACCCGGCTCAGCCCCCCAGCTGCCGTGTATCCGCAGTCTCTTACGGCCCAGGGTTCTACGGTGTTCATCTTGATCGCAAGATGCGAAACGCGCTGTTTACTGGTCATACGGGCACATTGGTGTGCGGTAATGCGCACTTTCGGGCGTAACCGCGCTCGATTGGTGACGTCGGCATAGGTGCACCGGGGCGCCCCGTCCACCGTCACGCCCGTCCGCCGGTGAACGACGGAGAGGCCCCTCGCCGCGCGAGGGGCCTCTCCGGTCGGTGCGCCGCCAGGGACTCGAACCCCGGACCCGCTGATTAAGAGTCAGCTGCTCTAACCAACTGAGCTAGCGGCGCCTGCTGACCCGGAGAACTCTACCCGACCCGGAGGGCTGCTTCCGACCCGATGGCCCGCGCGGCCTGTTCCCCGGCGGGCGCCGCCCCGGAACATCGGCCGGCTACCCGCTTCCGGAACCCCGGGAGTCCCTCATTCGGTGGCACGCGTACATCGTTTGGACCGTCAACATGCGACATCCGATGACGGTTGCGAAACTTGCGATCATGCGGCAACGCAGGAACAACCAGCCGGCAGGCGGAAGGGAAGCGCATGGGAACCCCGGTATTCGAGGAATTCGATCCCGCGAGTGACTGCGAATGCCCCGGGTGTGCGCAATGGCGGCGGGCCGTACCGCTTTCCCGGGCGCCGGGCGGTGCCGTCCGTCCGACGGCGCGGCACGCCCTCGTGCTGGCCGCCGCGGCGGGCACGGCACTTGGCACGGGGCACGCCGTACCGGCGGTCGCGGCCACCCACGGGCCCGCCGTCCCGGGCGTTCCCGCAGATGACGGGCCTGACACGCCCCAGGGACCGGAGGCGCCGCTGCACGGTGCGACGGGGCAGCCGACGCCCGAAGACCCGCCCTCGGACACCGCCGGAGTTCCCTCGATCACCCGCGCGGAGATCATCAACCGGGCCAAACGGTGGGTCGCCGCGCAAGTCCCGTACAGCATGACCTCGTACTGGTCGGACGGCTACCGGCAGGACTGCTCGGGTTTTGTCTCCATGGCCTGGAAGCTGGGCCGGAACGAATGGACGGGCAGTCTCGGCAAATACGGCGTGCGCATTTCCAAGCAGGAACTCCAGCCGGGTGACATGCTTCTCTTCCACAATCCGGCCGACCCCCAGAACGGCTCGCACGTGGTCATTTTCGGCGGCTGGACGGACTCCACGCGCGCCTATTACGTGGCCTACGAGTCGACCCGCCCGCACGCCCGCAGGAAGGTGACGCCGTACGCGTACTGGAAGAACTCGAGCCGCTATGTGCCGTACCGCTACAAGGGGGTGGCGGCGGGGAGCGCGGGGGCGGAGCCGCAGGAGGTGGGCGCGGCCGACGAGTACCCCGGAGCGGTGTACTTCGGACCGGGCGCGAACAACCCGTACGTCACCCGGTTGGGGCGCATGCTCGTGACGCGCGGCGCGTCACGCTTCTACACCACCGGTCCCGGGCCCGTCTGGACGGAGGCGGACCGCAGGGCCACCCGCGCGTTCCAGCAGGCGCAGGGGTGGAGCGGTGCGGACGCGGACGGGCTGCCGGGGCCTACGACGTGGGAGTACCTGGTCGGAGGGCTGGGGCGGGACGTTCCGGCGGCGCAGAGCGGGGGCGCGGGCGGGCAACCGCAGGCGCCGGGTCCCACCCCCTCGCACGGAGCCGGCGGCTACCCGGGGCGCGGGATGTTCCGGCCCGGGGCGAACAACCCGTATGTCACCGAGCTGGGGCGGCAGTTGGTGCGGAAGGGGTTCGGCAAGCACTACGCCGTGGGCCCGGGACCGCGCTGGACGGAGGCGGACCGGCGGAACGTGGAGGCGTTCCAGCGGGCCCAGGGATGGCGCGGCGGGGCGGCCGACGGCTATCCGGGGCCGGAGACGTGGCGGCGCCTGTTCTCCTGACGGGGCTCCTCGCCGCACTCGTTGTCCTTCACGGTTCTGTCCGCGGTTCTGTCAGCAGTCCCATCCGCGGTCCCATCCGCAGTCCCATCTGCGGTTCTTCCTGCGGTTCTTCCTGTGATTTTTTTTGCGGTTCTTCCTGCGCGGAGGCATGGAGGCGCACATGACGACGACCATTTCGCAGACGCCGGAGCCCGAGAGGGTCACCCGCCCGGCCCGGCTCATCCAGAACGAGGCCACCACCGAGATCCCCGTGCACCTGCTGTTCCGGGACGACGTCGACCCGGTGGCCGTGCCGCTCGCGCCCACGGTCGTGGGGCGGCGCCGGGGGACCGGGGAGCAGCCGCGGGTCCGGGAGGGCCTGCCCGGAACGGTGCGGCCGCGGCCCGCGCCCGAAGTCGACCCCGACCTGGTCGAGCGGCCCGCACGGGTGCTGCCCGGAGTGGCCGGGGTGCTGGCCGGGACGTGTGGGGTGGCCGGATGTGTCCTCACCTCGTGGTGGGCCGGGGTGCTGCCGAAGGCCGTACTGGCCGCCGCCGGGCTGCCGGAGTCGCCGGACGCCGGGCTCGGTCCGGCGCTGTGGGCCGCGTACACCGGAGCCGGCGCGCTCGGACTGTTCGGGTTCGGCGGGCTGGCGCGGGGCCGGACCGGACGGGCCTGGGTGCTCGGGCTGTTCGGGCGGTACCGGGGGACCGTACGGCGCACGGGGCTCATGTGGATCAACCCGCTGGTGCTGCGCCGCCGGGTCGACGTACGGCTGCGGCACTGGCGCAGCGAGCCGATGCCGGCGGTCGACGCGAACGGGGTCGCGCTGCGGGTCGTCGTCCGCGTCGCCTGGCGGGTCAAGGACACCGCGCGGGCCGTGCTCGGGATCGAGGACCACGAGCAGTACCTGCGCGAGTGCGTGGAGGCCGCGCTGTCCCGGGTGCTCTCCCGGCTCCCGGCCGACGTGCCGCCCACCGCCCTCGTCAAGGACGCGACCCTGCGCAACACCGACGCGGTGAGCGAGTCGCTGACCCGGCTCGTGGCGGCGGAGACGGCGCCCGTGGGCCTGGAGGTGTTCTCCGTCCAGCCGACCCGGATCGAGTACGCCCCCGAGGTGGCCGCCGTCATGCAGCGCCGCCGGATCGCCGCGCTCGACGCCCAGCACCGCGCCACGGTGCTCTCCTCGGTCGTCGACTCGGTCGAGGACACCGTGACCCGGCTGACCATGCGTGGCCTGGTCGACCTGGACGACTACGAGCGCAAGGCGCTGGTGAAGGACCTCACGGTGGCGTTCTGCACGGGACGGCGGGAAGTGTCGCCCTGATTGCCCCCCGAATTGGTATGGACATGTTCAACCGTCGGTCATAATCTGAGACTTGGTCTAGACCTGAAATCCGTACGCGTCCCACACGCGTACACGCACTCCCCACCGCATCGCGATGCGCACGCACGGCTCACGGAACTCCCCACGTCTCCAGGAGCACAGCATGCGTCAGAAGACCAAGTGGTACGCGGCCGCGGTCGGTCTCGCCACGACGGGAGCACTCGTGCTCTCCAGCGGCGGCGCCTCCGGCCACGGCTACACCGACCTCCCCGTCAGCCGGCAGAAGCTCTGCCAGAACGGCACCGTCACGGGCTGCGGCGACATCCAGTGGGAGCCGCAGAGCGTCGAGGGCCCGAAGGGCTTCCCGGCCTCCGGACCGGCCGACGGGCAACTCTGCTCCGGCGGGGTCGGCCGGTTCGGCCAGCTCAACTCGGCCACCAGGCCGGGTGGCGGGGCCTGGCCGACGACCAGGGTGACGGGCGGACAGAACTACACGTTCCGCTGGCAGTTCACCGCCATGCACGCCACCACCGACTTCAAGTACTACGTCACCAAGCAGGGCTGGAACCAGAACCACGCGCTGGCCCGCTCGGACCTCAACCTCACCCCGTTCTTCACGGTCCCGTACAACGGCCAGCGCCCGCCGTCCACGCTCTCCCACACCGGGAGGCTGCCGTCCGGTCTGAGCGGCCACCACGTCATCCTCGCCGTGTGGACCATCGCCGACACGGGCAACGCGTTCTACGCCTGCTCGGACGTCACGTTCTGATCCGGCGCGGGTAGGGCTCGCGTGCGCCGGAACCACGAGCTCCGGCGCACGTGCCCAGTTCTGAGCGTCTCTTGAGGAGATCGCGTACCTGGCGCGGGTACGTTCCCCCACACGCCGCCGATCATGGCGGCACGGAACACCGGGGGACGCACATGGAACTCCTTCTGCTGCTGGTGCCGGCGCTGATGATCGCCCTCGTCGTGTTCGCGGCGGTCAAGGTGATCGGCCGGTCCCGGGAGGTCAGGCGGGCCTGGGACAGCGGGCTGACCGCCGAGGCGCGCTGCCTGCGGACGTACACGACGACCAGCGGCGGGGGAGACACCGCCGTGCGGACGACCCTGCACCACGTCTACGAGTTCATGACGTGGGACGGCCGCGTCATCCGGTTCGACGAGGCGCACGGGCCGTCGACGCGGGTCGAGGGCGACATCGTCATCGTGCACTACACGGCGGACCGTCCGGACCGGGCGACGGCCCACGCGCCGAACCGTGCCCGGAGCGCGGTGGGCACCGGACTGGTGCTGGGCTGCCTGGGTGTCGTGCTCCTCTTCGCCCTCTTCTTCGTCCTGGTCGTTCTCGCCCTCGCCTTCTGACGACCAGTCAGTTACCGTGCGCCTCCATGGAGTCCAGGAGGCGCACGGTCGCGGAACTCGTCGCCGCCCGCTGGGGCGACCATCGGCCGGGACTGTGGTTCGAGGACCGGGTGATCAGCCAGCACGAGATGGCCGCCGGGGCCGCGGCGCGGGCGGCGCTGCTGGCCGATCTGCTGCCACCGGGGGCCGAGCCGCACGTGGGCGTGCTGCTCGACAACACCCCCGAGTACCCGCTGTGGATCGCCGCGGCGGCGCTGTCCGGTGCCGCCGTCGCCGGCATCAACCCCACCCGCAGGGGCCCGGAGCTGGCCCGCGACATCCTGCACACCGACTGCCGGGTCCTCGTCACCGAGCGGACCCACCTCCCGCTGCTCGACGGGCTCGTCCTGCCGGGAGTCCGGCTGCTGGTGACCGGCACGCAGGAGTACGAGGACCTGCTCGCGCCGTACGCCGACGCCGAGCCGGACCCGACCCGGGCCGGACCCGAGGACCGCCTCCTCCTCTACTTCACCTCCGGCTCGACCGGCGCACCCAAGGCCGCGATCTGCTCCCAGGGGCGGCTCGCGGCGGCCGGGCGTTCGCTGGTGGACCACTTCGGGGTGCGACCGGACGACGTGCACTACGTCTGCATGCCGATGTTCCACGGCAACGCGGTGATCGCCGACTGGGCGCCCGCCCTCGCGGCGGGCGCCGGGGTCGCGCTGCGGCGGCGGTTCTCGGCGTCGCGGTTCCTGGACGACGTACGGGTGTACGGGGCGACGTACTTCACCTACGTCGGGCGGGCCGTGCAGTACATCCTGGCCACCGAGCCGCGCCCCGACGACCGGGATCACGCGCTGCGGCTGGGCTTCGGGACGGAGGCGGGCGCGGTGGACGCGGCGGCCTTCGAGGAGCGTTTCGGGGTGCGGCTCGTGGAGGGCTACGGCTCCTCCGAGGGCGGGGCCGCCATCCAGCGGACGCCCGGCACTCCGGCGGGCGCGATCGGGCGGGCGGCACCCGGGGACGACCTGGCGGTGGTGGACCCGGTGACGCGTGCGGAGTGCCCGCCTGCCGTGTTCGACGCGGACGGGCGCCTCCTCAACGGGGACGAGGCGATAGGCGAGCTGGTGAACCGCGGGCCCAACCCCTTCGAGGGCTACTGGCGCAACCCCGAGGCGGACGCTGCACGGACCAGGGACGGCTGGTACTGGACGGGCGACCTCTTCTACCGAGACGCCGCAGGCTTCCTGTACTTCGCCGGCCGCACCGACGACCGCCTCCGCGTCGACAGCGAGAACCTGGCCGCCGCGATGATCGAGAACATCCTCGCCCGGTACGACGGCGCGGACGCGGTCGCCGTGTACGCGGTGCCCGATCCGGTTGCCGGTGACCAGGTGATGGCGACGCTCGCCGGCACCTTCGACCCGCTCGCCTTCGACGCGTTCCTGCGGGCCCAGCCCGACCTCGGGACCAAGATGGCGCCGCGGTTCGTCCGGGTCGTGGAGCGGATGCCCGCCACGGCCACGAACAAGATCCACCGGGTACGGCTGCGGCGCGAGGGCTTCCAGTGCCCGGACCCGGTGTGGTGGCGACCGCCGGGCCAGTCCGCGTACCGGCTGCTGGACGCGGAGGACGTGGCCGGGCTGGTGGCGGAGTACCGGCTGCGGGGGAGGCAGGAGCTGCTGGCCCGGTAACGGAAGGGCCGGGTAACGGAAGACCGGGTAACGGAAGGAGCCCCTCGCTTTCGCGAGGGGCTCGTCAGTGCAGGGGGTGTGGGTGGCGGAGCCCCCACAACGCGCGGCGAAGCCGCGCAGTAACGACGATGGCGAGGTACGTTCGCGCTTTTCGCGAACGTACCTCGCCATCGTCATCGTGCGCCGCCAGGGACTCGAACCCCGGACCCGCTGATTAAGAGTCAGCTGCTCTAACCAACTGAGCTAGCGGCGCAGACTCTGTCGCTTTCCGCTCCCGCGGCTGGCGACAAAAGAAATACTACCTGGTCCGACGGGGTGCTCCTGACCGCTTCCAAACGTGACCTGCGTCTCCTCCCCCTCGGCCCGATTCCTAGAGCGCCAGCGACAGCAGCACCGGTGCCGCGCCCCGGTTCAGGGTGTCCGCCGCCTGCTTCAGCCGGTGTGCGTGCTCGACCGGCAGGGACAGTGCCAGGCAGCCGACGGAGGAGCCCGCGGTGATGGGGACGGCCGCGCAGACCGTGCCCACCGCGTACTCCTGGAGGTCGAGTACCGGCACTGTGGGTGTCTGGGCGTCCAGCTTGCTCAGCAGCACCTTCTCGTTGGTGATCGTGCGGGAGGTGAGGCGGGCGGGCCGGTGCCGGGAGAGGTGGTCCCGGCGGGCGTTCACATCGAGCTGGCCCAGCAGGCTCTTGCCGATCGCGCTGGCGTGGCCGGAGGAACGGAAGTCCACCCACTCGTGGACGGCCGGGGTGGCCGGGCTCTGGGCGCAGCCGGTGATGTCGATCTCGCCGTCGACGTACCGGCTGATGTAGACGGCGGCGCCCAGTGAGTCGCGCAGCCGGTCGAGCGTGTGCTGGAGCTTGTCGCGCAGGGCCCGGTCACGGTCGCGGGCGGAACCGAGGCGGCTCAGGGCCTCCCCGGTCACGTACGCACCGTCGGTGATCTGCTCGATGTATCCCTCACGCCGCAGCATCCGCAGGAGGGAGGTCAGCCGCTCCCTGCCGAGGCCGGTATGGCGTGCGAGTTCGGCGTCGGTGACGCCGGCGGAGCGCCGTGCCACGGTCTCCAGGACGCGCAGGGCGTCCTGGGCCGAGTGGTACGGCGCGGTCGGCTCGTGCTTGAGCGCCACGGTTCCCCCTGCGCTTCTCGGGCCGGTTTCTGGACAGCGAAGCGGCGCTTGCCGTTGTCCACGATACGGCCCAAGAAGCGTGGGCGGAGGGGTTGTTCACGAGAAAGTTTGCGCACCACCGGGGCTCCCAACAGGGCCGCCAGCACTCTGGCATATGCCAGAGTCACGACCCATCCGTTGTGACCTGGGGTGTTGAGTCGCTTACCTCGCGTAATCAGAGAACCGCGCCGAGGAATTCCCGCGTTCGTTCGTGCTCGGGATCGCCGAAGATCTTCTCCGGCGGCCCGGACTCGATCACATGGCCGGAATCGAACATGAGAACCTGATCCGAGATGTCCCGGGCGAAGTTCATCTCGTGGGTCACGCACAGCATCGTGATGTCCGTGGTGCGGGCGATGTCACGGAGCAGGTCGAGCACCCCCGCGACCAGCTCGGGGTCGAGTGCCGAGGTCACCTCGTCGAGCAGCAGGACCTGCGGCCGCATGGCCAGCGCCCGTGCGATCGCCACCCGCTGCTGCTGCCCGCCGGACAGCTGCGTCGGATAGGCGTCGCACTTGTCGGCGAGGCCCACCATCTCCAGCAGCTCGCGGGCCCGCTGCTCGGCCTCGTCCTTGGACAGGCCGAGGACGGTGACCGGGGCCTCGGTGATGTTGCGCAGGACCTTCATGTTCGGGAACAGGTTGAACTGCTGGAAGACCATCCCGATCTTCTTGCGGACCTCACGGACCTGCTTCTCGTCCGCCGGGAAGAGCTGGTCCCCGGCGACCGTGATCGTGCCCTCGTCGGGCTTCAGCAAGGTCATCAGCAGCCGCAGGATCGTGGTCTTGCCCGAGCCCGACGGCCCGATCAGCGTGACGTGCTTGCCCGCGTCCACGGAGAAGTCGAGGTTGTCGAGGACCGTGTTGCTCCCGAACCGCTTGGTGACGTGGTCGAAGCGGATCAACTCACTGCCGTCCACCGGGGGATTGGCGTTGGCGTCGGGTTGCTTCATCAGGGGTGTGTCAGCGGACAAGGCGTCGCTCCAGTGTTCGCAGAAGGACGGAGGCCAGGTAGGAGATGAGGATGAAGGCCACACCGATGACCGTGAGGGGCTCGGTGAACCGGAAGGTCTGCTGGGCGAACAGCCGTGCCTCGCCGAGCATGTCCAGCACCGTGATCGCCATCAGCATCGGGGTGTCCTTGAGCATCGAGATCACGTAGTTGCCGAGCGCGGGCACCACCCGGCGGACCGCCTGGGGCAGGATCACCGCCGTCCACGTGCGCCGCAGCGGCAGGTTCAGTGCCGTGGCCGCCTCCCACTGGCCCGGGGGCACCGCCTCGATGCCGGCCCGGTAGACCTGCATCGTGTACGTCGAGTAGTGCAGCCCGATCGCGACGACACCGGTGGTCAGCGCGGAGAACGTGATGTTCCACTCGGGCAGCACGTAGAAGAGGAAGAACAGCTGCACCAGCAGGGGGGTGTTCCGGACGAACTCGGTGACCACCCCGACCGGCCAGCGCACGAACCGGCTCGGCGTCCGCATCAGCAGCGCCCAGACCAGGCCGAGCACGAAGGAGATGACCGAGCCGAGGGCGAGGGCCTGCAGGGTGACCAGCAGACCGTCCCAGAAGTGCGGCATGAAGTCGGCGACCGCGCCCCAGTCCCACTGCATCACGAACCACCTCCGCTGTCACCGGCGCCGGCGCCCGCGACGGCGCCCGCGCCCTGAGGCACGAGCACCGGCGGCTCGACCTTCTTCTGCGGCGCCTTGCCGACGCCCGCCTTGAGCCGCCGCTCCAGCCCACGCATGCCCCGCGTCAGCAGGAACGCGATCACGAAGTAGATCAGCAGGATGTACGTGTAGATGCCGGCGCTCTCCTGAAGGGCCAGCCGGACCAGGTTGCCGCTGAACGCCAGGTCGCCCATGCCCATGACGGACACCAGCGCGGTGCCCTTGAGCAGCTCGACCAGCAGGTTCGAGAACGGCGGGATCATCTCCGGCACCGCCTGCGGCAGCAGGATCAGCCGCATCCGCTGCCACGGTGTGAAGCTCAGCGCGATGCCGCCCTCACGCTGCGCCGGATCCACCGAGTTCAGGGCGCCGCGCACGATCTCCGCGCCGTACGCCCCGTACGTCAGGCCGAGTGCCAGCGTGCCCGCCCACATCGGCACCAGCTGCCAGCCGAACGCGGGCGGCAGCACGAAGAACACCCAGAAGATCATGATCAGCGCGGAGGTGCCGCGGAACACCTCGGTGTAGAAGCCCGCGAGGAAGCGGACGATCCACAGCCGGTGGGTGCGCGCGATGCCGACGGCGAAGGACACGGCGGTCGCCAGCACGGCGCTGAACACGAGCAGTTGGACGGTGACCCAGATGCCCTTGAGTACGAGTTCCCAGAGTCCCGATGTCATCCGCGACAGAGCTCCTTCGCGGTCAGGTCGGTCATCTCGTCCTTGGTGAAGCCGAAGGGCTTGAGGATGCGGAACAGCTCACCGCTCTCCTTCAGCTTCCGCAGCTCCGCGTTGAAGGCGTCACGCAGCTTCGTCTCGGTCGGCCGGAAGGCGAACCCCCCGCCGTCCACATGCGGCTTCCCGTCGACGAGCGGCGCGAACGGCTCGGTGGCCTCGGCCTTCGAGGACTTCTTCACGACCTCGCGGACGGTGAGCGCCGTACCCGCGAACACGTCGACCCGCCCCGCCTCCACGGCGTTCAGGCCGGCGACCTGGTCGGGCACGATCAGGATGTCGCTCTCCTTGTAGCCCGCCCCGACGGCGTACTCGATCTCGGCGTACCCCGTCCCGGTGGCGAACTTCGCCTTCTTCTCGACGACGTCCTTGTAGTCGTGCAGCCCTTTGGGATTCCCCTTCCGCACGATGAAGGCATCCTTCATCTGGTAGTCCGGATCGGAGAAGATCACCTGCTCGCAGCGCTCCGGGTTGATGTACATCCCGGCCGACACGACGTCGAACTGCTGCGAGTTGAGCCCGGGTATGAGCGAGCCGAACTCGGTGGGCACCGGCTGGACGCTGTCGACGCCGAGCCGCTTGAAGATGACCCTGGCCAACTCGGGCGCCTCGCCCGTCAGCTGACCGTCCGTGTCGATGTAGCCGAAGGGGATCTCGCCCGCGATGCCGAGCCGGGCGACCCCCTGTGCCCGGAGCCGGTCGAGCAGTTCGCCGCCCTCGACACCGGCCGCCGCGGTCGGTACCCGGCTGCATCCGGCGGCGCCCAGCGCGCCGAACGCCGCGACGCCCGCGAGCAGCGACCTCCGGCTCGTCCCTCTTATCTCCGCCCGTTCCTTTGCGCGTTCCCTCGCGCGTCCGTCTGCGTCGTTATCACGTGGTGGAGCCATGGCCGCGCGGCTACCCCCGACCATGCGAATTATGCAGTCCGCTTTCGGCCCCGCTCCGGGGCGAGGCCCCCTTGACGGGGAGCGGCGCACGGCATGCCATGGAGTGCATGGCCGACCGCTACATCGAAGTCTCGCTGGTCAAACGGCAAGTGCACTGCACGGCGAAGCTGCTGGACGATCGGGCGCCGATCACCTGCGCCGCGGTCTGGGACGCGCTTCCGCTGGCCAATGACGTCTACCACGCCAAGTACGCGCGAAACGAGATCTATGCCCTCTTCCCGGCGTTCGCGGAAGCGGAGCCACCACTGGAGAACCCGACGGTGACCCCGATCCCCGGGGACCTGTGCTACTTCGCCTTCTCCGGCACCGAACTGGGCACCCAGGCCTACGGCTACGACCGCGACGTCCGGCCCGGTACGACGGTCGTGGACCTCGCCCTCTTCTACGAGCGCAACAACCTGCTCCTCAACGGGGACGTGGGGTGGGTGCCCGGGATCGTGTGGGGGCAGGTGGTCGAGGGGCTGGACGCGATGGCGGACGCGTGCAACGACCTGTGGAGGGCGGGGGCGCTGGGGGAGAGTCTCAGCTTCCGCCGCCTGGAGTAAGGCCCGGGTTTTCTTCGCCCCCGCCGCCCCTACCCGTCCCATCCCGGGGGCCAGCCCCCGGACCCCCGCTCCTCAAACGCCGGAGGGGCTGGATAGTGCGGGGCCGCGCCCCGCGAGGGGCGCGGGGAACTGCGCGACCAGCCCCCCACCCACCCGCACACGACTCACCTACCCCAACCGCCCCCCGGGGGGTCTGGGGGCGGAGCCCCCAGGGACAGGATGGGACGGGTAGGGGCGGCGGGGGCGAAACACCCCTTGCCGCACTACACAGACGCCCGCTCCACCCCACCCACCCCCGCCTCGTACAACGCGTGCGCCACCCGCAGCACGAGATCATCCCGATGCCGGGCGGCCACCACCTGCAACCCCACCGGCAGCCCGTCCCCGTCCACCCCCACCGGCACGGACGCCGCCGGCTGCTGCGTCATGTTGAAGGGGTACGTGAACGGAGTCCACCCGGTCCACCGCCGATGCCCCGACCCCTTCGGCACCTCCACCCCCGCCTCGAACGCGGTGATCGGCAACGTGGGCGTCACCAGCACGTCGTACGACTCGTGGAACCGCCCCATCCGCCGCCCCAGCTCCATCCGCACATCCACCGCGGCCAGATACTCCAGCGCGCTGTACCGCGCCCCGAGCGCGCAGATCTCCCTGAGCCCCGGATCCAGCAGCTCCTTCTGATGCGGCCCGAAGGGCTGGGTCACCCGCGCCGCCCCGCTGAACCACAGCACGTGGAAGGCGTCCACGGGCTCCGTCAGATCGGGATCCGTCTCCGAGACGTACGCCCCCAGCCCGGCCAGGCCCTCCACGGCCCGCCGCACCACCGCAGCGACGTCGGACCGCACGGCCACCTGCCCGCCGAGCGAGGGGGAGTACGCGACCCGCAGCCCGTGCACCCCGCCCCGCAGCCCGTCCGTGAAGGAGCCGGTCACGGGCCCGAGACCGGACCAGTCGCGCGCGTCCGGCCCGCTGATCACGTCCATCAGCAGCGCCGCGTCGGCGGCGTCCCGCGCCAGCGGCCCCACATGCGCGAGCGTGCCGAACGCGCTCGCGGGATACAGCGGCACCCGCCCGTACGTCGGCTTCAGCCCGAAGGTCCCGCAGAAGGAGGCCGGGATGCGCACGCTGCCGCCGCCGTCCGTGCCGAGCGCCAGCGGCCCGGCCCCGAGTGCCACGGCGGCCGCCGCGCCCCCGCTCGAACCACCCGCCGTGCGCGACACGTCGTACGGGTTGCGCGTCACCCCCGACAGCGGTGAGTCCGTGACGCCCTTCCAGCCGAACTCCGGGGTCGTCGTCTTGCCGAGGAACACCGCGCCGTGCTCGCGCAGCCGGGCCACGGACGGCGCGTCCTCGTCCCAGGTGCCGCCCGGGGAGATCGCTTTGGAGCCCTTCAGTGTGGGCGCGCCGCGCTGCAGCAGGATGTCCTTCACCGTCACCGGCACCCCGTCCAGCAGCCCGGCGGGCTCCCCGCGCCGCCAGCGCTCCTCCGACTCGCGCGCCCGGACGAGCGCGTCGTCCGGGTCCAGGCGCACGAAGGCGTTCACGGCGGCCTGTACGGAACGCGCCCGTTCGAGTGTCGCCCTGGCCGCTTCCACGGGGCTGAATTCGCCCTTGCGGTAGCCGTCGAGGAGTTGTACCGCGGTCAGTTCGGTGAGCTCGGTCATCCGCCCGCCCTCCGGGGAACTCGGCAGTTCAGTGTCCTGGTACGTACCCACGCTGCTTGTCGACCACGTTCAGCAGCGGTTTCCCCGCCTCCCAGAGGTCGTACAACTCGACGAACTGCGCCCCCAGCGCGTCCCGCCAGCCCACCGTGTCCCCGCTCATGTGGGGCGAGACGACCAGGCCCGGGACCTCCCACAGCGGGTCGTCCGGTGGCAGGGGCTCGCGCTCGAAGACGTCAAGGGCCGCGCCCGCGATCCACTGCTTCGACAGCGCCTCCACCAGCGCCTCCTCCACGACGAGCGGCCCCCGCCCGACGTTGACGAACCGCGCCGAGGGCTGCATGACCCCGAAGCGGCGGGCGTCGAACATGCCGTACGTCGACTCCGTCAGCGGGGCGGCCGCGATCACCCAGTCGGCGCGGGACAGCAGCCGGTCCAGGTCCTCGGGGCCGTGGATGCCGGGGCGCGCGGCCCGCCCGACCAGCGCGGCGGTGACCCCGAGGGCCTTGAGCGTGGCCGCGATGGCCTGTCCGATCGGTCCCGAGCCCACGACGACGGCTCGCGTCCCGGCCACCCGCTGCGTCTCCCGGTGCCGCCACTCGTGGGCGCGCTGGAGCTCCCCGGTGCGCGGCAGGTCCTTCGCCCAGGTCAGCACCAGCGCGGCGACGTACTCGGCGATCGGCTGGTCGAAGACGCCGCGCGCGTTGGTCACCACCGTGTCGGAGGCGGCGAGCTCCGGGCACATGAGGTGGTCCACGCCCGCGCTCGCCGTGTGCACCCAGCGCGGCCTCGGACCCGCGCCGGGCCAGGCCTCGCGCACGGCACGCGAGGTGAAGTCCCAGACGAGCAGGACATCGGCGTGCGGCAGGAGCTCGGGCAGCGCGGACTCGTCCGTGTGCACGATCCGGGTGCGCCCGGTGAGCCGGCCGAGGCGGGGTGGGGGATCGGCATCCAGGACAAGAAGGGTTTTATCGGACATCGTGGGGAAACCGTTTCGCAACGCGGGTTCGCTTCTGTTGGAGGAGGTGGGTCGCCGACGGTTCTTCGAGTGGTTCCGGCCGATTTCGGGGACGACGTTCCGGTGGGCTCCGATTGATTTCTGGTTTCGTCCGGTGCTTTCGGTGGGGCTCACGGGTGGTGAAGCGGGGGATCAAGCCGTCTGAGATGCGCGGATTGACCACGCTCGCACCCGAACCTACCTTCGTCAACACGGTCGCGGACACGGACCGTTGACCCATCGTCTCTATTCGTGAGGCCGGTGCCTGCCATGAACGTCTCCTTTCTCGGCGGACCGCGCCCCCAGCGCGGTGTCGGTGTCGTGGCCCCCTTCGACTTCGCCCTCGACCGCGAGCTGTGGCGATGGATGCCCGACGACGTCTCGCTGCATCTCACCCGCACCCCGTACGTGCCCGTCGAGGTCAGCCTCGACCTGGCGCGGCTGGTCAGCGAGCACGAGACACTCGGTGACGCGGTCCGCACGATCAACGCGATCGCGCCCGAGGTCGTCGCGTACGCCTGCGCGTCCGGCAGTTTCGTCGGCGGTGTCGCGGGCGAGCGGGCGATGTGCGAGGCGATGACGCGGGCGGGAGCGGTGCCCTCGGTCACCACCTCGGGCGCGCTCCTGGAGGCCCTGCACGAGCTGGGCGTACGCCGGCTGGCCCTGGTGACCCCGTACACCGTCTCGGTGACCCTGGCGCTGGAGGAGTACCTCGCCGAGGCGGGCATCACCGTCACCGGCCGCGCCTTCATGGGCCTGACCAGGCACATCTGGAAGGTCCCGTACCGGGCCGTGGTCGACATGGCCCGCAGGGCGGTACGCGCCCCCGCGGACGCCCTGTTCATCAGCTGTACGAACCTCCCCACCTACGACGTCATCCCGCAACTGGAGGCCGAGCTGCGCATGCCGGTGATCTCGGCCAACCAGGTGACGATGTGGGCGGCGCTGCGCCACCTGGGTACCCGAGCCGTGGGGCCCTATCAGCAGCTGCTGGACGAGTCGGCACGCCGGGGCCCCGTACTGCCGGAAGAAGAACAGCAGGAGCAGCAGGAAGGCTGGACATGACCGCACTCGGTTTCCTCTACCCGGGCCACTCCGCCGAGGACGACTACCCGCGCATCGAACAGCTCCTGGCCAGTGACATCCGCCTTCCCCTGGTCCACACGGACATCGGCGAGGACGCGCACCGCGAGGACGCGCTGCGCGAGATGGGCTCGCCGCAGCGGCTCGCCGCGGGCGTGGAGGAACTGCGCCTGTCCGGCGCCGAGGCCGTCGTCTGGGCGTGCACCTCCGGCAGCTTCGTGTACGGCTGGGAGGGCGCCCACGAGCAGGTCCGCACCCTCGCCCGTACGGCCGGTATGCCCGCGTCCTCGACCTCCTTCGCCTTCGCGCACGCGGTGGGCGAGCTGGGCGCCCGCCGGGTGGCGATCGCGGCGACGTACCCGGAGGACGTGGCGGAGCTCTTCGCGGCCTTCCTGAAGGACGCCGGGGTGGAGGTCGTCTCGGTCCGCTCCTCCGGGATCATCACGGCGGCGGAGGTCGGTACGTGGGGTGAGGAGGAGGTCCTGGCGCTGGCCCGCGCGGGCGATCACCCCGAGGCGGAGGTGGTCCTCCTTCCGGACACCGCCCTCCATACGGCGTCCCACATCCAGGCCCTGGAGGCCGCCCTGTCGAAGCCGGTCCTCACGGCGAACCAGGTCACCGTGTGGGAGGCGCTGCGGTTGGCCGACCGCCGGGTGAACGCGCCGGAACTCGGCACGCTCTTCACCAAGGAGCCGATCGTGCAGGTGTGAGATCAACCGGCGGCGATCCGCGTACGGCGGTACCAGTCGGCCGCCTCCGCGAAGTCGGTGCGGAAGCCCGTGCCGGGGGTCAGGCGCAGGTCGTGCCACAGGGGCGTGCCGTCGAACCAGTGGTCCGTGCTCAGCATGGCGAGGGCATGTGCCGTCCGGCCGCCCGGCGTCAGCGGTGCCCGGCCCCCGGACACCGGGAGATCCCGTTCCGGCCAGGGGAGAGAGGCACAGTCGGCCACCGCGTGCAGCAGGGTCCCCGCGGTTTCGGGTACGGGGTGCACCGCGTGGTACGTGGCGCACCTCAGGTCGGCCGCGGGCGCGAGACCGGTGCCGACCACGAGGCGGGCCAGCTCCCGCACGGAGATCAGGGACAGTCGGGCGGCCCAGCGCTCGACCCTGCCGGGCAGGGTCGGCAGGAGCCTGACGAGTCCCGGTAGCAGCCACGAGTCTCCCGGGCCGTGGACGAGATGGGGGCGCAGCACGATCCCACCCGCGTCGAGGACGGCGTCCTCGGCCGCCGCCCGGCTCCGCGAGGTGGGCGACCTGGGGTCCCGCGTCAGCTCCTCGGGAACGGCGTGCCGGAAGACACCCCGGCCGTAGACGGACGCCGTGCTCACGTACACGATCCGGGACACCCCGGCGCGGCGGGCCTCGGTGACCAGGTTCCGCGTGCCCCGGGCATTGACGGCGTCGTTCGCCTCGGCCGACGGGCCGATGTACGAGGCGCAGTGCAGCAGGACGTCCACGCTCTCGCACACCCCGTGCAGCGAGGCCGGATCGGTGAGGTCCGCCGGCACGATCCGGTGACCCGACCCGGCGGCGTGCACCGGCCGACGGTGCGACAGCAGTACGGGGGCCACGTCGTGGCGCGCGGCCTCGTCGGCCACATGGCCGCCGACGAAGCCCGCGGCGCCGGAAATCAGAACGGTGCGCATGGTCAGCTCTTCAGTAGGGCGGCGGTCGTGATCAGGGGGCCGTGCGCTCGAGGACCAGGTCGGCCGCGAAGAGCTGCTCCCCGCTCTGCGTGCCGCGCACATGAACCCGGAGCCCGTCGGCCGACGTCTCGTCCGTGACCCGGGCCTCTATCCAGCACGGGGCGTCGAGTTCGGCGTACCGCGTGAACTCGCTCTCCAGGCCGATCAGCAGCGCATGGGGCTGCCCGGCCGTGGCGCGGGCCGCCTGCCGGGCGGCCTCCAGCAGCACCATGCCGGGGACGTGGTCCACCGGGTGGTCGAAGTAGACGGCATGGTCGGTGTCGACGCGCAGCTCCCAGCGGGCCTCGCCGGGAACCGCCGGAGCCGCGAGCACCACGTTCCGCGGGTCCATGTGCCCCACCGCAGCCGGGTGGAGCGGCTCCGGCAGGGCGCGGCCCGTCGTGGTGGGGCGCCCGGCCCTCAGCCGCTGGTGGGCGGCCGGGCTGACGCAGCTGAACCGGGCCCCGCCGATCGCCACGGGTACGCCGTCACGGTGCACGGAGACCTCGTAGCGCATGCCCGCGAAGGTGCGGCCTCGGCGGACGATGTCCCGGCACACGGTGTGGAGTTCGACCTCGGTCGGGACGGAGCCGGCGGCGAAGGCGTGCGGGACGGCGCTGAAGGACATGTCCCACATCAGGAACTGATGGCCGAGAGGGACGCCGTACTCGGCGTGCGCCAGCAGGCTGCCGGTCTGCCGGATCGACTCCACCAGCAGCTGTGGATCCTGCAGGCCGCCCGCCGGGGCGAAGAGCGCGTGACTGCGTGGCCACTGGGCACGGACCACGAAGGAGTCGGCCGACTCGGTCTCCCAGCCGGTGAGGAACACCTCCGCCACGGAGGCACGATGCACGTATCCACGGGGGACTGTGGTGGTGAGGTAATGCATGGCCAGTGAACATACAGACATGTCGGCTTGTTTCTCAAACTCACTCCGGGGAAGCACGGACGGGCATATGCCTTGAAAAGGGAAAGTCGGCCCCAACGGAGCTCCAAGATCCAATATTCTGCTTTGACAAACCGACACACCTGTCTGTTACCTTCCGTGAAGGTGAGCGCTCAATAGTTCGATGTGGCGTTGCCTGGGAGGGTGTTGGATGAGTGAACAGGAGCTGCGAGTGCTGGTCGTCGAGAGCGACGGCCCGTCCGCACAGACTCTGGTGGGGGAGCTCGGACGGCACGGCTACCTGGCCGAGAGCGTGGCCACCGCCACCGAGGCGCTGCAGGACCATCACGGCGCGGACCTGGTCCTGCTCGACCTGGATCTGCCCGATCTGGACGGTCTTGAGGTGTGCCGCCGGATGCGGGCGGCCGGCGACGTTCCGATCATCACCGTGACCACCCGCGGGGCCGAACTCGACCGGGTGCTCGGCCTCCAGGCCGGCTCGGACGACTATGTCGTCAAGCCGTACGGCCTGCGTGAACTGCTCGCCCGGATGGAAGCGGTGCTGCGCCGGGTCCGCCCGCGGTCGCAGGCGCCGGTCATCACGCACGGGCCGCTGCGGATCGACGCGGAGGCCCGCGAGATCCGGCTGGAGGGGCGGCGGGTGGAGCTGACTCCCAAGGAGTTCGACCTGCTCCACCTGCTCGCCTCGCGGCCGGGCACGACCCTCTCCCGCCGTCAGCTGATGAGTCAGGTGTGGGACGACGAGTGGTCCCACCGGGGCCGCACCATCGACACGCACGTCAGCAGCCTGCGCGGCAAGCTCGGCGCGAGTAGCTGGATCGTCACGGTCCGCGGCGTTGGTTTTCGGCTCGGCCGCGTATGAGTGGAAAGAGCGAGCCGCAGGTCAGCGCCCTTCTGACCCCGAATAGAATGCAGGCAAGTTGGTATGTTTCAGAGCCTGAGAAGCGAGGACCGGCGCATGGCCCAGCAGGAGCGAGGTATCAGGTCGAGGCGCCAGATCCTGGAGGCCGCTGCCGAGGTGTTCGACGAGCGGGGGTACGACGCGGCGAGCACGAACGAGATCCTGGCCAGAGCGGGCCTCACCCGGGGCGCCCTGTACCACCACTTCCCGTCGAAGGAGGCGATCGCCGCGGCCCTGGTGGAGGCTCAGAGCGAGGCTCTGCTGGTGCCGGAACAGGCGGTGAGGCTCCAGGCCGTCATCGACCTCACCATGCAGTTCGCCCGCCGACTCCAGACGGACGCGGTCCTGCGGGCCAGCGTGCGGCTGGCCGTCGAGCAGTCGTCCTTCTCCTTCTCGGCCCAGAAGCCCTACAACCAGGCGATCACGGCGGTCGAGGGCCTGCTGAAACAGGCCGAGGGGCAGGGGGAGCTGCTGCCGGGGACGGATCTGCCGCAGGTGGCCGCGACTCTGGTCGGCGCGTTCACCGGTCTGCAGGTGATGTCCCAGGCGTACAGCGACCGGCGGGACCTGCCCGAGCGGGTCGCCGCGCTGTGGCGGCTGGTGCTGCCCGGGCTCGCCGCGCCGGGAATGCTGCCGCGGCTCGTGGTCGCGCCGGGGGACTGACCCGGGGGGCGGACGGACGGCAGGCCCGGGTCGCCGTGGCGGCCCAGGCCCGTGGTGTCACGAAGGCAGGAGTCCCGTCAGGCGGTCGTCGCCCACCCCGCGCCGGAGTTCCTCCATGAGCCGGTTGATGCGTTCCTCGTCGCGCCGGTAGTGCGTCCACTTGCCGACGCGCGTGGAGCGTACGAGACCCGCGCGTTCCAGTGCCGCCATATAGGCGGAGACGGTGGACTGCGCGAGTCCCGTCTTGGCCTGGATGTGGCTGACGCAGACGCCGACCGCGCGTGGGTCGGTGATTTCCGGGTTGACCGGGAAGTGCTGCTCGGGTTCGCGCAGCCACTGGAGGACCTGGAGCCGCACGGGGTTGGCGAGCGCCTTGAGCGGTTCGAGCAGAGGGGCGAGATCGCCCGTCACGGACGTGTCGTGTGTCGTCATGGGGCCTTCCCGGCGGGTGTGCAGCCGTCTTGGATGCATCGAGGATAGACGATGCGTTCCTCATCAGGCAGGTTGACAGAACGCATCGACGTTCTGCGATACTTCGATATGTAAGCGTTTCGCACGGCACGGTCCCGTACCGCATGCCACTGCTACGGAGGGTTTTTCACATGCCTATCGGGCTCATCGCCCTGGCGCTGGGGGGCTTCGGAATCGGCCTCACGGAGTTCGGGATCGTAGGTCTGCTGCCGGAGGTCGCGAGCGACTTCGGCGTGTCCGAGTCGGCCGCCGGGTACCTGGTCTCCGGCTACGCGCTCAGCGTGGCCGTCGGCGCCCTCGCCCTGACCGCGGCCATCACCCGCTTCGACCGCAAGAAGGTCCTGGTCGGCCTGATGACGCTGTTCATCGCGGGCAACCTGATCTCGGCCGTCGCCCCCACCTACGAGCTGCTGATGGTCGGCCGGATCGTCGCGGCCCTGTGCCACGGAGCCTTCTTCAGCGTCGGCGCCGTCGTCGCCTCCGACATGGTCGCCGAGAACAAGAAGGGCAGCGCCATCGCGCTCATGTTCGGCGGGCTCACCGCGGCCAACGTGCTGGGCGTGCCGCTCGGCACCTTCCTCGGCCAGCAGCTCGGCTGGCGCTCCACCTTCTGGGCCATCACCATCATCGGTGTCGTCACGCTGATCGGCATCCAGGTCCTGGTGCCGCAGACCACGGGGGCCGCGCAGACCAACCTGCGCGCCGAGCTCGCCGTCTTCCGCCGCGGCCAGGTCTGGGTCTCCGTCGCGCTCAGCATCCTCGCCTTCGGCAGCGTGATCGGTGGGTACACCTACATCGCCTTCACCCTGACCGACGTCAGCGGATTCGCCACCAGCACGGTGCCGTGGCTGCTGGTGCTGTTCGGCGCGGGCACGTTCATCGGTAACTTCGTCGGCGGCAAGACGGCCGACAAGTCCCTCAACGGCAGCCTGATCGCCATCATGGCCGCCCTCGCCGTCGTCATGGGCGTCTTCGCCCTCACCGCCGAGAACAAGATCGCCACGGTCGTCGCCCTGCTGCTGATGGGCACCATCGGCCTCGCGACCGCGCCCGGCCTTCAGGTGCGGACCATGAAGTACGCCGACGACGCGCCCACCATGGCCTCTGGCGCCAACATCGCGGCCTTCAACGTCGGCAATGCGCTCGGCGCCTGGCTCGGCGGCCTGGCCATCGCCGCCGGCTACGGCTTCGTCTCCCCGCTGTGGGTCGGTGCCGCGCTCGCGCTCGCCGGACTCGCCGTCGTGGCCGGGGGCTCCCTCGGCCGTGGGTCCGGCGCGTCCCGGACTGTCGCCGGAAGTGCGGCGCAGCCCGCGGAAGCGGTCGAGGCCGGAGTTCGGTAACAATTCCAAAAAAGCAGGGCCGAAAACCCGGGAGGGTTTTCGGCCCTGCTTTTTTGGTGAGCGGCTCTGACGTTTCTCTGACATTTCCTGAAGAACCTTGTATCGGCCTGTGTTGAAATGGGGCGCGCGGTCGGAAAAACTTGTCCTGTAGTCCTGGAAATGCGCCCAAAGGCGAGCGCGTGACGAAGAAAAAAGAAAAGGCGATATCCGTGCCCCGCTCACTTTTACGCGATCTCTCACCGGCCCTCTCCACCCCCGCTGAGGGTGTCCTCGGCTCCAAGGACCGTGTCCGGGTGGCCGGGTTCTTCCCCGGCCTCGGCAGCCGGGCCTTCTACCGGAACCTCGGCCGGTTCCTGCTGGACTCGGGTACTCCGGAGATCACCCTCATCTACCGGGAGGCCGCCCGCGCTCTCGGTTTCCCCGCCCGGCCCGACCTTCTCCTGCTGGACCCCGAACGTCTTCCGGAGGGGAAGATGGAGCGGCAGGGTTTCATCGGGGCGGCGCTGCTCGTGCACAGCCTCGCTCTCGACGCCTATCTGCGGGACCGGATCGAGAAGAACGGCACGCCGGTCCGATTCGTCGCCTACACCGGCGAGAGTTTCGGCATTCTGACGGCGGCGGTGGCGAGCGGATCCCTTTCCGTCCATGACGGCGTCAAGATCGCCCAGGCGTTCACCCCGCTCATGCTCCAGGCTGCCGGCGCCCACAGCACCGATGAGGCGTTCGCCCGGAACATCGCTTCCTACCTGGACGAATCCGTCCGGGACAGCCCCCTCGTGGCGGAGCCGTCCCACGTGGTCGCGGTGAAGGCCAAGACCCCGGAAGACCTCGCGGCCGCCCTGAGGGCGATCGGGGTGTCGTACGCGAGGACGGATGTCGAACTGCACAAGACCTACGCGCCGACGCAGGCCAACCTCTACGTCCGTGCCGGGGTGAAGGCAGGCTTCGACCGGCTCGTGTCCGCCTTCCCGCACGTGACCGCGTGGGAGCTGAAGGACCCGACCGTCTTCCTCGCCCACTCCGCGCGGATGCGTCCCGCCCGTGAGGCGCTGGAACGTTTCCTCCGCACCCACCGGATCCGCTTCGGCAAGCCCGGCGTCCCTGTGGTGTCCAACCACGACATGTCCCTGCTGACCACCGCGGACGCCGTCCGTCAGGGGGTCCTGGCGATGACCGACCAGGTCATGGCCTCCCGGGACACCTGCGAGACCCTGAGCGGCCTCGACGCGGACATCGTGCTGGAGCTGGGCCTGGGCGCGAAGTCCGTACGCCTTCTCCAGGACAACGACGTCCCCGCTGCCGTCATGGCCTACACGGGCAGCCACGAGGACACCGCGAAGTTCCTCGGGGCCGTCAACGTGATGGGTGACCTGCTGGCCCGGCTGGAGGAGCTGTACACCACTGGGGACCAGCCGGTGGACGGGGACCACCACCTCCTGCGGGAGCTGTTCCGCCTCGCCGCCGAGAGCGACTTCTGCGACGCGTACTTCTCCCGCACCCTCGGGCGCGTCATCACCGCGGAGATGCTCCGCGCCGACCGGGAGGGATCGCCCGCCTTCCACCGGTTCCTGGAGGTCTTCCAGCACACCCGCAACTACCGCGACCACATCGCCGTCGACCAGGGCGAGCTGGTCACCCGGGCCCGGCTGAAGAAGCGGATCACCGCCGGGGACTCCACGCAGCTGGGCCAGGCCCACGTCGAGCTCAGCGTGCTCGACCGCGTCGGCGACACCCGGACGCGGACCGTCCACACCAGCCGTCCGGAGGTCCTCGTCCTCCACTTCGACGCGCTGTCGGGCCTCGACGACGAGGGACTGGCGCGCCGGACCCGGCTGCTGCTGGACACCCAGCCGACGGCGCTGGAGATCCACGACCGGATGCTCAGGGCGCTGCGTCCAGCGGGCGGCATCCCCGCGTCGGGTCGACGCATCGTCCACCAGTACCTGCTCTTCCACACCCTGGTCCAGCACCGGCCCGCGCTGTTCGCGCAGACCGACCACTACCTCGAAGGAGGCGACACGGTGGGCTGGCTGGCCGCCCTGGCCGCCGCCGGGGCGGTCTCCCTGGCCGACGCGGTCGCCCTGAGCGGGGCCGCCGACGAGGCGCTCCTCGAAGGGCTGGTGGACGCGGAGATTCCGCTCGTCTCGCCCGACGGCGTGCCGATCCAGTCGAGGAAGGACCTGGCCGACGCCACCCGAGCCGTCCTGCGCGGCGGGACTCCCCTCGGCACCGGCCCGCGGCGGATCCACCTCAACGGCAACTGCCAGATCGTCGCGCTCGGTTCGGACCTCGCCGCCGACGGCGTCGACGCCGGCCCGTACACCACGCACGTCGTGCGGGTCACCGAGCCGGCCGACGCATGGAAGAAGTGCATCAACCCGGCCCTGGACGCCTTCGAGTACGCCTGTGTCCTGGCCCTGACCGAGGAGAACGAGCGCGTCCTGGAGAACGCCCGCAGCCGCCGGGTCCTCTCCAGCACGGTCTGTGCCTACATCGGCATCGACGAGGAGGTCGTCAGCTTCGGCAAGGGTGGCAGCGAGTCCATGACGATCTTCGTCCGCGAGGACGGCGAGCCCCACGTCAAGGTCCGGAAGATCCTCAGCGAGGCCCTGACGACCGCCCGCTGGAACCCGGAGGGCGACGGCGTCATGCTGCCGCCGTTCGCCAAGGCCAGGATGCAGGCCGAGTTCCTGCTGTCCCTGCCCGAACCGGTCCGCGGCTACTTCCCCGAGGTCCACACCGTCCTTGAGCGGGAGGTCCCCGTCCCGCGGCACCTGCGGCGCGACGGCCGTACGGTCCACCGCGAGGTCATCTACGAGATGAGCTACGTCGCCGGTGACGAGGTCAGCCGGTTCATCGAGAAGCACACCCCGCCGCCCGCGGTGGTCGCCCGCCTCTACGAGCAGATCATCCGTGTGCTGAACGAGGACGTGCACACCGTGGGCCGGGTGCCGGCGAGCGGCGAGACGCTGGACGTCTCCTACTTCCGTAAGATCGAGGACCGCTTGGACCTCTGCCGCCGCACCGCCCCGCGCACGTTCAACGAGCAGCTCCTGGACACTGAGCTGATCGTCGTCAACGGCGTCTCCTACCTCAACTCCGCGGCTCTGCTGAAGCGGTTCCGCAGCAGCCCGGAATACGCGGCGATCCTCGAACCGGCCTGCCACTCGCTCGTCATGGGCGACACGAACACCGAGAACATCAAGATCACCGACAGCGGTCCGCTGCTGCGAGCCCAGCGGCTGATCGAGTCGGGCGCGCCCCATGAGGACGTCGAGACAGCCCTGCGCGAGATCACCCCTGCCTCGCTGGGGATCAAGTTCCTCGACCCGCGGGCCATCGGCTTCAAGAGCGAGGGCAAGGACACCCGCGACGACGCGATGTACGACAACAAGCCCTGGCACAACTCCATCGGCCACTACGACGAGATCCACTTCGAGCAGTTCACGATGAGCGTGGAGGCCGGTGAGCAGCGGACACCCCGCGTGGACATCGCGTTCCTGGAGGGCAACCCGTACCAGAGGGCGTACCGGGTGCGGGACGTGGTGGCGAACGGGGGTTCGGTCGACACCGCGACACCCAGGAGCATGGAGGACCACTTCCGCCCCGTCATGACGGCCGCGCTCGGGCTCGACGACCCCGAGTCGGCCTACCTGCGGGACGACCCCTACTGGCTGATCCGGTTCGTCTTCATGATGGGCCAGCACTTCACGGCCATGCCGCCGTTCCACTTCCAGAAGGAACTCGACGGCACCCTGGTGGACACCTACCAGACCCAGCGCCGCCCGGTCGCCATCTACTGCGAGGGCATCAAGTGGCTCAACTGGGCTCTTCAGATGCTGGAGGGCACCAGGACGGAGTTCCTGGGCTTCGAGGTGCCTGCGCTGCCCCACCTGTAGTCCGCCTGCCGCGGGGCGGGGCATGACCGTGCCCCGCCCCGCGGCCGCCGCCCGCTTCCCGCACAAGGAGCCCGAGGAGGCCCCGCATGACAACCGCAACCACCCCCGCCACCCCCCTCGTGCCGCCGGTCGACGGCCTGCGCCACCTCTCCAACGAGACCCGGGTGATCGCCACTCCGTGGAGCCGCATGGTGCGCGGCACAGGACTGGGCCAGTACCCCGTCGCCTACGACCCCGACGCCGCCGCCCGGATCCGGCACACGTTCGGTCTGCTGGCCGCGAAGGGAGCCGAGGACAGCGCTTACACCCGCTTCTCCCGGCTGCTTGCCGACTTCGTCCTCGACGTCGTGGACCCCGCGAAGGATCTGAGCCGGGCCGCCGTGGAACGGGATCTGGGCCCGGTCCTGGACGCCGTGCGTGCCGAGGAGAACCCGTACTTCCGGGTCATGGCGGGCTGCATCCTGATGGACGCCTTCGCCAAGCTGGGCCTGGACCGGAGCCTGCTGGTCAACGCGGAGACGGACTTCCCGGCGGAGATCCTGGCCGTGGCGGACACGATCGAACCGGATCGCATCAAGGACGAGAACGCCGGCCGTCACGGCCACTACGAGAAACTGTCCGCCTGCTCCGCGGTCTTCCTCGCCCTCGGCCAACTGGGCTTGAAGGACCGCCTGGTGACCGGCCGCCGCAATCACGTTCGGGAGGCGCTGCACCTGCTGGAGAAGATCCCGGCCCCGTTCTTCCGTGGCCGCGGCGGCTCCATGCTCCTGTCGGTGATCCTGCTGCTCGGCTTCGAGCGGTACGTCGCCGAGGACGGCCGGGACTTCATCAAGGAGGTCCTCACCTACCTCGACCGTGCGGACGAGCTGAACCTGCCGCCGGCCTTCCCACAGCCCATGTCGGACGCGTTTCCCCGCATCTACCCGCTGTTGACCATGCTCAACGCCATCGCCCTGACCAGCCGGCCGGAGGAGTACCTGACCCACGGCCGCGACCGGCTGGCGGAGGCGAAGGACCTGCTGGCCAGGATCACCCCGGTCGAGCGCACTCACATGGGGCTCTACTACATCGTCGCCCTGCACAACCTGGGCCGCCTCGACGAGCAGGTGCCGGACCTGGACACCCTCGTCGAGGACATCGTGGGCCAGTGGGTCCACACAGACCCGGGCGCCAACTACTTCCTCAACGGCATCGCCTACGCCTACATCATCCAGACCGCCATGCTCACCGGCCGATCCGACCTGATCACCGACGAGACCCTCGACCGGCTCGTCGACGGCTTCCCCGACCTGGACCGCACGGACGACGACCGCGTCAACCGCCCCTATCCGTTCGCCTACACACTGAACGTCCTGGGCGAAGTGGGCGCCGCGCATCTGCTGTTCGAGTCCCGGAACGCCTATGCCGGCGCCACGCCCGTCGAGTGGGTCATCGGGCGGCTCTCCGAGGGTGGCCGCGAGGAACACCGCCTCTACATGCTCAACCACGCCCTCGTCAGCTACGCCCTCCGCCTGCGCGGTCCGGGGCGCGGAGAGACGTCGCTGTTCAAGAGCGTCGTCTTCAAGGACGCCGGTTCCGGGCGCCGCTGAAGTTCCGACGGGAAGAAACGGAGGCTTCCTCCTGTTTTCCCCTGCAGCACATCGGCACAGCACCATCCATCTCACGAACGAGGAGGCCTCCGTGGCGGCAGACGAGATACGAGGGACGGTACCCGGCACAGCCCCCGTACCCCTGTCGGTCCTGGACCTGGTCACCGTCGGTGCCGGCCGCACCGCCACGGACGCTCTCCGGACCAGCGTCGCCCTCGCGAAGCTCACGGAGTCCCGCGGGTTCCACCGCTACTGGGTCGCCGAACACCACTCCATGCCGGGCGTGGCCTCCAGCTCCCCGGCCGTGATCCTCGCCCACCTCGCCGCCCACACCACCCGCATCCGCCTCGGCTCGGGCGGCGTCATGCTCCCCAACCACGCCCCCCTGGTCATAGCGGAGCAGTTCGGCACGCTCGAAGCGATGGCCCCCGGCCGCATCGACCTCGGTCTCGGCAGGGCCCCCGGAACGGACGGCGCCACCGCCGCGGCCCTCCGCCGCACCGACCGGCTCCACGAAGGCGCCGACGACTTCCCCGAGCAACTGGCGGAGCTCACCCGCTTCCTGGACGACGACTTCCCCGACGGCCACCCCTACCGCCGTGTCCACGCCGTCCCGGGCCCCGTCCAGGGCACGTCCCCCGGAGGCGTACAGTCCCCGCACCGCCCGCCCATCTGGCTCCTCGGCTCCTCCGGCTTCAGTGCCCGCCTCGCGGGCGCCCTCGGCCTGCCCTTCGCCTTCGCGCACCACTTCTCCGCGCAGAACACGATCCCGGCCCTCGACCTGTACCGCGAGTCCTTCCGGCCGTCCGCCGTCCTGGACGAGCCGTACGCCCTCATCGGCGTCTCCGCCCTCGCCACCGAGGACGAACGAGAGGCCCGCCGTCAGGTCCTGGCCGCAGCGCTCAACATGGTGCGCCTGCGCACCGGCCGCCCCGGCCTCGTGCCCACCCCTGAGGAGGCGGAGGCGTACCAGTTCAGCCCGATGGAGAGGGAGTTCGTCGCGAGCTGGAACGCCAACGTCGTCCACGGCACCGTGGACGAGGTCCGCGCCGGCCTCGACGACCTCCAGAAGCGCACCGGCGCCGACGAGTTGATGCTCACCTCGCACGCCCACAGCCCGGAACTGCGCCTGCGCTCGTACGAGCTGATCGCGGACGCCTACGGGTTGCCCACGGTCTGAGCCGGGAGGGCAGGGCGGCCTCAGGCCTGAGGACAGGTCACGGTCGTCAGCAGCTCGGTGATACGTTCCGCCGGCACGGGCCGCGAGTACAGCCAGCCCTGCCCGGTGTCACAGCCGATGCGCCGCAGCCGCGACGCCTGCGAGGACGTCTCCACGCACTCGGCGGTGACCGTGAGCCCGAGCCGGTGGGCGAGCTGGACGAGCGCCTCGACGATGACCTCGTCGGCGGGGTTCGGCCGGCCGTCGGTGCCGTCGCCGTTGTCGTACTCGCCGTTCCCGCGCTCCCCGTCCTCCCGCTCCCCGTTCTCGTACTCGCCGCTCTCGTACTGGAAGCCGCGCACGAACGCCCCGTCCAGCTTCAGCACCGAGACCGGCAGCCGGCTCAGGTACGCGAGGTTCGAGTATCCGGTGCCGAAGTCGTCGATGGCGATGCGCACGCCCATGTCGCTGAGCGCCTGGAGGGCCTGCAGCGGCCGGCCGGCCGAGCCCATGACCGCCGACTCGGTGAGTTCGAGCTGGAGGAGGTGCGGGGGCAGCCCCGTCTCCGCGAGGATCTCCGCCACGTCCGCGACCAGGTCGGAGTCCCACACCTGGCGCACGGCCACGTTCACGCTGATGAAGAGCGGCGCGCGGCCGGGGTGATCGAGCTGCCAGCGCCGCGCCTGCCGGCACGCGGTGGCCAGGACCCACCGGCCGAGCTGCACGATGGAACCGTCCTCCTCGGCCAGCGAGATGAACCGATTCGGCGTCAGCGTGCCGAACTGCGGGTGGTTCCAGCGCACCAGCGCCTCGACCCCGCGCACCTCGCCGCCCTCCATGTCCACCAACGGCTGGTACTCCAGCTCGAACTCGCCCCGCTCGACGGCCGGCCGGAGCGTGGACGACAGCGCCTGACGCGTCATCCGGTGGGCGTTGCGCTCGGGATCGAAGAGCGTCCAGCGGGACTTGCCGTCCGCCTTCGCCCAGTACAACGTCGTGTCGGCGGCCTGCATCAGACCCGTCGCGGTCGTGCCCTCCGCGCGCCGCTCCACCACGCCGATCGACGCGGAGACGGACAGCCGCCGCCCCGCGATGTCGAACGGCGCCTGCACCGCCGCCAGTACGGACTCCGCGAGCTCGGCGAGCTGGTCGGTGCCGGTGGAGTCCTCGACGAGCAGCGCGAACTCGTCGCCGCCGAGCCGGGCGACCAGAGGTTCGTTCGCCCTGGCGTGCCCCGCCTCCTGCGCGCACCGCGTCAGCCGCTCGGCGACGGCCGTCAGCAGCCGGTCGCCGACCCGGTGGCCGAGCGTGTCGTTGATCGCCTTGAAGCCGTCCAGGTCCAGGTAGCAGAGGCCGATGCGGCCGGTCCCGCTCTCCTCGTACGCCTCCACCTCCAGCGCCGCCGTCAGCCGCTCGAAGAAGAGTGTCCGGTTGGGCAGCCGGGTCACCGGGTCGTGCATCCGCAAGTGCCGCAGCCGCGCCTGGAGTTCACGGCGGGCACTGATGTCGGCGACGGACAGCAGGACGGCGGGTTCCGCCTGCAGGCCGGAAGTCGCCGGTTTGAACACGGGTCCGACGGGTCCGTCGGAGTCGACGGGGTGGTGTGCGGGGCCGCCGGCGTCCGGGAGGCGGGGCGCGGAGTGGGCGAAGTCGCTCTGGTGGTGGGCGGGTTCACCGGAGTCGGCATGTGCGGCCGCCGGGCCGCCCGCCGTCGTCGGCTCACCCGCGGCCTCCCTGGGCAGCGGGGACACGGTCACCTGCACCCACAAGGAGCTTCCGTCGGAGCGCCGGACGCGGCGCGTGCAGGACAGCCGGGCCTGGCGCCCGCGCAGCATCTCGCGGTACGCGTGGGCGGTGCGGGCGTCCGAGGCCAGGTCCACGAGATCGGCGGCGACCCGTCCGACCAGCCGCTCCGCCCCGCCCCCGAGCAGTGAGCCCATCGTGTCGTTGGCGACGACCACCCGCCCCTTGCGGTCCACCACCGCCATGGCGAGCGGCGC
The DNA here is from genome assembly GCF_055572015.1 of Streptomyces sp. NPDC030840. Lineage (NCBI taxonomy): Bacteria > Bacillati > Actinomycetota > Actinomycetes > Kitasatosporales > Streptomycetaceae > Streptomyces > Streptomyces sp. NPDC030840. The sequence continues at coordinate 60,402 of NZ_JBVIEE010000001.1, forward strand.
CGCGGCGAAGGCGGCGCGGAACGCATGAGGCCTGTGTGACGCCAGGGAGTTCGTGAGGGATGTGAGGGTACGACGTGCTGTGTCGGTGTCACGCTCTGTGACGATCGGCTGGACCAGATCCACCGCGGGCGCCTGCCCTTCGGACGTTCCGCTCACCGTTCGCTCCCGCAGTGCGCTCGTCGTTTCGTACGGTTCTCGTGTTTCGTGTCGGAGCGGCAGACCGGGGCGGGCGGCCGCTCAAGCCGTGTCGGTGCAGGAAAGTGTGCCGATCATAGAGGCTGGCCTCAGGCCCTTCCAGCCACTGTCCAGTGTCCCGGAACACCCCGCGGTTCTGACAGATCGTTTCTGCCCCTCCCTGGACGGCTTCGTTCCGCGGGCCGACTGGTTGTGACGTTCCGTGAGCGCCCGGGGTGTCGGCTCCTGAGTGCTCTCACCCGTCCGGCCGTGGTCGACAGGGCAAAGTACTACGAATTATCACAATCTGGGTGCGATGTCCCCGAAGCTCGCATCCGGAGGTCGATGTGCCGCGCCCGCACCCCAGGAAGGGACTCGCCCGCGGGCCCCTCGGGGCGCGCGCACGCGCCGGGACCCGCCGGTCCCTGAAAGCGCTCGGCCGCGGAACACCCACCCGCGGCACGGTGCCGAGTCTGCGCCGCACCGCGGCCGTGTTCACCTCTCTGACCGCCCTCGCGGCGACCTCCCTGATCGCCGCGCCCTCGGTCGCCGTGCCCCTCTCGGCGGCCTGCGCGCTGAAGCGGACGGGCGCCCACCACTCGGAGGGCGTCGACACCTGGAACGCCTCGTACCCGCGCCCCGTCCGCCCCCTCGACGCGCTGGTGGTCTTCCTGTCCTTCCCGGACGCCACCCCGCGGATCACTCCCGCCGAACTGACCGCCGACCACTTCCCGGCCACCAGCCACTTCTTCGAACGGGCCTCCTACGGCAAGTTCACCTTGCGTGCGCACCCGCGGAGCGACTGGATCGAGATGCCGCGGCTTTCCACGGACTACGCGATAGAGCGGGACTGGGACGCCGCGCACCGCGCCGCCTACCTGCGCGACGCCATGAGTGTCGTCGACGACCGGGTCGACTTCTCCGCGTACGACATCGTCTACTTCGTGGCCGACCCGGACGCTCCGGGGGTGGACTCGGACGCGACGAAGGTCGTCAACCTCGACACCCCGCTGAGGGCCGACGGCACGTCGATCCACCGCGTCGTCACCGTCTTCGAGAACCACCCCCCGGACCGCCTGGTCCTCGCCCACGAGACCGGCCATGTATTCGACCTGCCCGACCTCTACCACCGGCCCACCGACGGCGAGGGCGACTGGGACACGTACGTCGGCGACTGGGACCTCATGGGCAGCCAGTTCGGACTCGCCCCCGACCTCTTCGCCTGGCACAAGTGGAAGCTCGGCTGGCTGGAGCCACACCAGGTGGCGTGCGTGCGGGGTTCGGGCACGACCCGTCTGACGCTGGAGCCGCTGTCGGCGGGGCCGGCGCGGGACAGGGCCGTGACGGCCGGTGCGCAGGCCGTTCCGGCCGGTGGGCAGGACCTGGCGGCCCGGGAGCTCTGGGCCGGAGACGAGGGTTTCGAGGTCGCGGAGCCGGTGCCCTTCGGGAGCGGGCGCGGTACGAAGCTGGCGGTCGTCCGCACCGGCTGGGAGAGCGCCCTCGCCTTCGAGGCGCGCGGCCCGGTGGGCAACGACGACTCCGTCTGCAGCCAGGGCATCCTCATCTACCGCATCCGCAGCGGCGCCGAGTCCGGCGGCGGCCCCATGGAGGTCGTCGACGCCCACCCCCGCACCGAGTCCTGCGGCGAGGAGTCGGTCTACCCGCCACTCGCCGACGCGCCGGTCGGAGAAGGGGAGAGCTTCACGGTGCCCGGCGGAAACGTACGCGTACAGGTGGAGGACCGCACTCCGTCGGGCGCCTGGACAGTAGCGATCACCGTCCTGAGCTGAACCCCCCCGGGCGCTTCCCGTACCACCCGAGGATCACCCCGCGGGTCTCGTTTCTCGCTCTGGGGGTTCGTCCGTTTCCGGTGTCCGTCCTGCGGGTCTCGTTTCTCGCTCTGGGGGTTCGTCCGTTTCCGGTGTCCGTCCTGCGGGTCTCGTTTCTCGCTCTGGGGGTTCGTCCGTTTCCGGTGTC
>NZ_JBVIEE010000001.1:62650-272195 GCF_055572015.1 Streptomyces sp. NPDC030840
GCCGTCCTGCGGGTCTCGTTTCTCGCCCTGGGGGTTCGCCGGTCTCCGGTGTCCGTCCTGCGGGCCTCGCTTCTCACCCTGGGGGTGCGCCTTGCCTCCGGCGTCCGCCCCGCGCGGCCCTCACCTCTCAGCCCACGGTCCCCCCGCCTCCGCCGATGGGGGTGTGGGTGGCGAAGCCCCCACAACGCGCGGCGAAGCCGCGCAAAAACAACGATGGCGAGGCCGGTTCGCGCTTTCCGCGAACACGCCTCGCCATCGCCATCGTGCGCCGCCAGGGACTCGAACCCCGGACCCGCTGATTAAGAGTCAGCTGCTCTAACCAACTGAGCTAGCGGCGCCTGCTGACGTCGTAGACCTTAGCACCCTGATCGGCGGGAGGAAAAATCGATATCCGCACGGCCGAAGAGGCCGCGGAACGGGCCGCGCGGACGGCCGCCCACAGCAGAACCTCGGGTCCGGGAAGCCAGGGGGCGCGGGTGCCGGGGGCGACGAGCCAGCGGCTCGCGAGCCGGTCCGAGGGGGTGCTCTCGGGCTCAGACCGCAGGGCCGGAACGGTCACCGCGTCACCGGCCCCGTGGCACAGCAGCGGCGGCACGGCCCCCGTCCTGCCGGGCGAGCCCCACTCCTCCCACGCCATGAGCGAGGGCAACCGCTGGGCGGTACCGGGCGAGGCGAACAGGAGTATGCGCCCCCGGTGCGCGGCCACGGGCCCCGAGCCCGGGCCGTCGTCCCACAGCCGGTCCAGCATCCGCCGCCCGAAGAGCGTGGGCACGCTGACGACATCGAACGCCGTGCCGCAGGGCAGGACGACCGGCGCGCCGGGCCGTTCCTCCCACAGCGTGAGCGTGCTGCGCGGATACGTTCCTGCCGAGGCAAGCCAGGCCGCCCCCTCCGAGGTGACCTCCGAGACGGTCGAGGCGGTGCTGCCCGGAGCGTCGGTGTCGTCGGGGATGCGGTGGTGGGGGCGCGCGCTCACCGAACGATTCTGCGGATGAGTGTGCTTGCTCATGCCGTACAGATCTACCGGCGGTGAGCGCCCGATTCCGAAGGGTTGCCGGAAATCGGGACAGTGGGTACGCGAGTGGGGTATCTTCCCGCCCGGCATATGCCAGCGTCGTAGCCGAGGGTCATGGGTTCGCGTTGTGAGCCGGCCTTCGGCCCTCGCTCACAGCACCTCGGGGCCCTGCCCGTCCCGCCCCCGCATCAGGTCCCGGCCGAACTCGACCATCTTCTTCGCGTAGTCCTCGGTCCACTCGGCCCGCTCGGCGATGTCCGCCGTGGTCAGCCGGTCGAAGCGGCGCGGGTCGGCGAGCTGGGCGGCGGCGATCGCCTGGAACTCCACGGCCCGGTCCGCCGCGGCGCGGAACGCCTGCGTCAGCTCCGTCGCACGGGCCAGCAGCGCCCGCGGGTCGTCCATCGACTCCAGGTCGAAGAAGTGCTCCGGGTCGGAGGCCGCCTCCGCGGGCTCGAAGAGCAGGGGCGCGGGGCGTAGCCGCGGTTCGTTCCGACGCGGCGTGGGCTCCGCCATGTCTTCTCCTCCTCGTACGGGTCCGGTGGCCTCCTGGGGGTGGGCCACCGTCCATTGTCTCCCGCCCACGCAAGTGGGCCTCGAACCACAGCCGTGGCACCCAGGCTCAGGGCCGCCAGGACACCCGGTGCCGCGCCAGGTGCGACAACACCGCGTGGTTCGCCTCCCAGCCGTCCGGGAACTTCACCGTGACCCCGAGCTGGACCGGCTCCGTCGACGGATGGTCGTCCAGGAGCTCCGGGACCCCCTCCCGGCAGACCACGATGCACGCGTGCCGGTGCCGGGAGGCCAGCACGCACAGCCGTCCCGTCTCCAGGTGGAACGCGGTCGCGTCCGGGCGGCCGGACAGCGGGTGCAGGACCACCGTCACGTCGTACTCGCGGCCCTGCAACCGGTTCGCCGTGTCCACGACCACGTCGGTGACCCCCAGGGCGGCCAGCGCGGACCGGACCGACGCGGCCTGGTCCCGGTGCGCCGTGCCGACGGCGATCCGGTCGGCGGTCAGCGGCACGGGCTTGTCCGACCGCTCGGAGACCGCCGCGCCGCCCCGGTCCAGCAGCCGCCGTACGACCCGCGCGACCGCCCGCACCGCCTCCGGGTCGGTGCGGGGCGTGTGCCGGGCGGGGAGCTCCAGCAGGCCCCAGCCCGCCTGCGCCGCCTCGTCGATGACCCGGTCCGGGCCGGAGCCGTCCGACGGGACGGCGAAGGTGAGCCCCCGGTCGCCGTGGTCCGTGCCGCTGCGGAAGGGCGTGTACGGGTAGAAGGCGTCGGAGACGAGGGGCGCCGCGGACGCCGGCAGCCGCCACGACACCGGCAGACGGTGCTGCGGCAGCTCCGGGTTGTGGGCCAGCAGTGTCGTGACCGCCGAGGCCGACGGGTCGTACGACAACCCCGCCCACTGCTCGCTGCCCACGATCGCGAACGGGTCCAGCTGCCCCGGGTCGCCCACGAACAGCGCCCGCTCGAACAGCCCCGCCACGGCCAGCAGCGCGTCCGACCGCATCTGGTACGCCTCGTCGACGATCGCGTGCCCCCACGGCTCGACGCCCTTGACGTGGGCCCACTTGGCGGCCGTCGAGATCACGACGTCGAGGCCCGCGAGGTCGGCCGCCTTGGCCGACTTGCGGACGTTGGGCAGGTCGTCGAGTGCCTTGTCGTACGGGTCGGTGTCGCTGCTGTGCAGCCGGCCGACCGGCAGTTCGGCGTCCTTCTCCGCCAGCCTCAGCACCAGGTCGTCGACCTGGGCGTTCGTCTGCGCGATGATCATCAGCGGGCGTCCGGCGGAGGCTAGTTCGAGCGCGGCGCGCACGACCAGGGTCGACTTCCCGGCGCCGGGCGGCGAGTCGACGACGACTCCGCGGTGCGTGCCGTGCAGGGTGTCACGCAGGATCGCGTCGGTGGCCCGGCCCGCCGCGGCGCCTGGATCGAACACCGAGCCGGCCGTCGCGGCCGGGACCGCGGTCTCGGCCTCGGTCCCGATCTCGGTCTCGGTCTCGGTCTCGGTCACAGCAGGTCCTCTTCGGTCGGCGGATCCGGCTGCTCCGGCAGCGGTACGGCATCGGGCTCGCCCGGCGGGCCGCCGTGGGTCCACGGGGTCTCCTCCGGGTCGGGCAGCTTCGCGCCGCCCCGCTGGTCGTGCTCGAAGAGCGTGAAGCAGACGCGGTCGCCCTTCTCCGGCACCGAGCCCTCCTCCGGCTCCTTGCCGCGGCCCATCTTGTCGACGATCCGCAGTACGACGAGATCGGCGTGGTCGCCTCCCTCGGGCCCGTCGTACCCGACGAACTCGGCGGCCTGCGGCTTTCCGCCCAGCGAGCGGTACACCTTCGTGCGCTCCCCGAGGTGCGGCCGGTCGTCCGTGCGGACCGTGACGAGGGGGCGGGGGCTGGGCCGCTTGCCCTCGCTGTACGCCATCACCACGTCCGTGACCTCGCCCGCGAAGGCCTCCCCGGCGAGGCGGCGGCCTGCCATGACGAGCGGGTCGTCGAGGGCTTCCTGGGCGTCGAGACGGGCCTGTTCGCGCTCGCGCGTGGCCAGCTTGTTCGCCGCGGTGACCGCGTCGTCGCGGCGCGGCTGCGGGGGTTCGCCGGCGACGACCCGGTCCCGGTGGCCGGTGAACGACCAGCGGTCGCGGGTCCACCGGTCGGCGACATGGGCGCCCTCGGGCAGCGTCCGCAGGAGGTCCAGGCCGTGCCACACCGCGTCCCAGGTGGGGCGGGTGCGGCTCTCGACCAGGGCGCGGATCTCCCGCTCGGCGGCGGTGAGGTCACCGAGCCGGTCGTCCGCCTCAAGGCCGTCCTCGGCGGCGGCGAGCGCGGACCGCGCGCGGTCGTAGCGCTCGATGGCCGGGGCGAGCAGCTTGTTGTCGAACGCCGGGTCGGTGGCGGGGCCGGCCGACGGATACAGCAACTGGCCGTCGGCGTCGCGCGCGAGCTCCGCCCGCCGCGCCGCCGCGTCGCCCGACTCTCCCTCCGGGGGGTCGATCCAGGCGAGCAGTGCCCCGAGGTGCTGGTCCTCCAGGCTCGACTGCCCGGTGGCCCAGTGCCGCGTCAGCAGGTCGGTGGCGGCGAGGAGGAGCGAGGAGCCGGGCACACGCGCCCGCTCGCCGAAGTGCGTGAACCAGCGCCCGAGCAGCGGCACCCGGGGCGGTGCCGGGTGGGGCGCCTCCGGCTCCTGCTCGGCGGTGCGCCGGAACCGCATGGAGCGCCCGAGCAGCCGTACGAAGTCGATGCCCGTGCGGCTCGGCACGATCAGCTGCGGGGCGTCCGCGCACAGGTCGACCTCGACCTTGACGCGCTTGCCGGTCTCCGGGTCGGTCTCGCTGCGCTCGGCCGCCTCCACGACGTCGGCGTAGGCGTCCACGTACGGCAGGACGATGTCCGCGAGTTCGGCGAGGAACGCGAACCGCAGGTCCCGGTCCCGTGGCTGCGGTACCACGAGCAGCCGGGGCGCGTCCCGGTCCGTGCCGACGAGCGCGCCGAGCGGGGCCCCGGCCTCACCGGCGGTGATGAGCGGCACGAAGACGAGCGGCCGCTCGGACAGGTGCCGGTGCCGGACGGTGGCGGCGGGCTGGGCGCGGCCGGAGCGGACGGCCTCAAGCCGGGACAGAGTCGCGATCAGGGACATGGGGTGCTGCCCTTCCGGCGGGCGGCCGCCGACGTGCTGGTGCTCGGCAGGACGGCTCTTGATACGGCGGCCCTTGGTACGGCGGCCCTCCATGCGACGGTCCGGAGCCGAGTGAGCCGTGCGGTCAGTGACACGGGGCACCCTCCCGGCGGGCGGCGGCGCCCAGGGCCTCCGCCCGCAGCTCCGCGGCCCTGCGCAGGGCCGCCACCGCGGGATCCTCGGGGTCGCCCGCCGTGCCGTGGGCCGCCGCCAGGACGTCGTCCACCGTCGTCAGGTTGCCGAGCTCGGCCCGCAGCGAGCGGCCCAGGGACGTCACCGCGCCCTCCTCGCGGGAGCGGGTCCGGCAGTGGAAGGCCAGCTCACAGGCGGCGAGGCACTCGGGGGCGTACGTCGCGGGGAGCGCCTCGACGGCCGCGGCCAGCTGCTCCTGGGGGAGGTCGGGAGCGAAGCAGGTTCCCTCGGGGAGTGCGTCGGCGATCTCCTCGATGCGGGTCAGGCGGGCCAACTGCCTGCGTGTGACCGCCCGCTGCTTGCGGACGTCCACCGCGGCGGCCGTCGGCAGGTTGGTGAAGTCCTTGGGGCAGACCAGCAGTACGCGGTGGCGCACCTCGGGTGCCGGATCGAGCCTGGCCGCGACCTCCTCCAGTGCCAGCACGTACACGGCGGACTGCCGGGCGGCGGCGCCCACCTTCGCCGGGTCCGCGGAACCGTCCAGCATCGGGAAGGACTTGATCTCGACGACCGTCCACGTCCCGTCCGGGTGCACCACCACCGCGTCCGGCTCAAGGAAGGCGGGGGAGCCGGCCACGTCGAGCGCCAGCATGGGGTGGTCGAGGAGTGCCCAGCCGCCGGACGCGGAGGCCTCGCGCAGCGCCAGTGCCGTACGGGCCGCGCGTCCCTCAGGGCCGATCGCGGCGAGGTCGGGGACGGCCGCGTCGGCGGGCGGCTCGGCGGAGGAGTCAAGACTCTCGTGCACCAGGCGCAGCAGCTCCGCGCCGCCGTCCGCCTTGACCCGCGCCTCGAACGCGTTGCCCCGCATGAAGGCGAACTGCGACATGCCGAAGGCGGAGGGGGAGCCGAGCGCGCTCGCCAGCGCCGTCTTGTTGACACCCGCCCCGTCGAGGAGCGCGCGTCGTCTGCAGCCCGGGTTCGCGGCGAGGGCCGCGAGGGCACGGGCGTCCAGCGCCTTGGGCGGGACCTCGGGTCCGCGCAGCTCAGCGAGCCGGTGCCGGAGCGCCGCCCCCCGCGTCCGTGGGGGCGGCACCCGGCTCGGCTCCTGAGGTGCGCTGCCGTGGAATTCGCTCACCCGTGGAAGTCTGGCATCCGCCACTGACAATCGGGGCACCTGTGCCCACAGACGCGTCCGGGACAGAGGAGAACCGACCGGCGTAGCTCCCGGCGAACCGACCGGCGTAGCTCCCGGCGAACCGCCCGGCGAGCCGCCCCGCGAGGGCCTCGCCGGGCGTCCCCTCGTACCGCTCCCTGAGCCCTGCCCACATCCGGTCCGCGAGCCGCAGCACCAGCGGTGTCAGCAGCAGGCCGACTCCCATCACGGCGGCGCCCGCCACCGCGTCGAGGAAGTAGTGGTTCGCGGTGCCCATCACGACGATCGTGGTGATCAGCGGATACGCGACGGCCGCGACCCGGGTGGCGCGCGTGCGGCCGTACCGCCAGAGGATCACGCCGCACCACAGTGCCCAGCCGACGTGCAGGCTCGGCATCGCCGCGTACTGGTTCGTCATGCCGCCCAGGCCGCGCGGCGCGCTGGCCTCGCCGCCCCACCAGCCCCACGAGCTGTAGTACGCCATGGTGTCCACGAAGCCGTGTGCGGGGGAGAGGAGGCGGGGCGGGCAGGTCGGGAAGAGGGTGAAGCCGACCAGCCCTATGAGGGTGGACGTCATCAGCCAGGTGCGGGCCGCGCGGTAGAGCGTGCTGCGGGACCTGAAGAGCCATATCAGGAGCGCGGGTGTGACCAGGTAGTGCAGGGAGGCGTACCAGAAGTCGGCGGGTATGCCGAGCCAGGGTTCGCGGGTGAACAGACGGTTCAACGGGTGTTCGGCGTTGAGCCACACGGCCTTCTCGACGCGCAGGATGGCCAGGCCGTGGTCCACGGCGGTGGTGACGTCGCCGCGGGCGAGGAGCCGGCCCGCCGAGTACAGCGCGTACACGAGCACGAGCAGCGGCAGTTCGGTCCACCAGCGGAGCCGTATGTGCGATGCCACCTCGGTACGCGATGCATCGGACTGCGGCATCCGATCGCCCTCCCCCATCTGCGATGTGTGGCCCCTGGCCACTGCGTCAGGTGGCCCGCCAGATTTTACGGTGTATACGAGTGCCCTCTCGGGGCGCCTCATGTGTTCCTCGACCACCATTGCGGCGTCTGGTTGTCGAAGACGCAGAGATCGCCCGCGGGGTTGCCCCGTGCAAGCGTGCGCGATGATGGGACGATCCGCCTCCGATTTCTCGGAGCGGGTCCGGGGACGCGGCCGTACGTCCCCCGACCCGCTCGGCTCCTGGAAAGGTCCCTTCCTCATGGCACCGCGCATCCTGCTGGCCCGGCACGGCCAGACCGCATGGTCACTGGCCGGGCGGCACACCGGCAGGACGGACGTGCCGCTGATGGACGAGGGCCGGCGCGGCGCGAAACTGCTCGGTGAGCGCCTGAACCGGTCGCCCCTGGACGGACTCCCCGACGCCGAGGTCCGTACGAGCCCCCTCTCCCGTGCGCGTGAGACCTGCGAACTCGCCGGCTTCGGCGACCGGGCCACCGCCTGGGACACCCTCCTGGAGTGCGACTACGGCGCGTACGAGGGCCTCACTCCGGCCGAGATCCAGGCCGTACGCCCCGGCTGGCTCATGTGGCGTGACGGTGTTCCCGAGGGCGAGACCCTGGAGCAGATCTCCGCGCGCGCGGACGAGGTGGTCGACTGGGCCCGCTCGGCCGACCGCGGGGGCCGTGACGTGCTCCTCTTCGCGCACGGTCACATCCTGCGCTCCATAGCCGCCCGCTGGCTGGGCCAGGACATCGGCTTCGCCGCCCGTATCCGCCTGAATCCCACGTCGCTGTCGGTGCTGGGCTGGGCCTACGGGGAACCGGCGATCGAGTCGTGGAACGACACGGGGCACCTCTCCGCGTAGCCACGCGCAAGGGCCGACGCCGTCACACCGTGCGCGGCAGCGCCGCGTGCCGTTCCAGGAACGCCGACACCCCGGACGCGCGCCGGTGCGGCAGCAGCACCCTGGCCGTGCCCGCGAGCATCGTCTGGATGCGGGAGGACTGCACCTCGTCGAGCAGGTCGAGGACGTCCATTCCGGCCGCGGCCGCCTCGTCGGGACGCCCTCCGCGCGCGAGGTCGTCGGCGAGCTCGGCCGTGTAGAGGGCGATGTTGCGCGTGAAGTGCGGATCCTGGAGGCGGGCGGCGCGCCGGGCGTGCCGGGCCGCGCGCGTCCAGTCACCCAGCGCGGACCAGCACTGCGCCTCCAGCCCCTCCAGTTCGGCCTCACCGTAGAAGGTCATCCACTCCGGGTCGGCGTCCGACGGACCCCGTTCGTACAGGGCCTGCGCACGGGCCAGCGCCTGCTCGCAGCCGGTGCGGTCGGTCAGCCCGGCCCAGCCCCCCGCCTCCCTGAGCGCGAGCAGCGACATCAGCCGCGGCGAGCCCAGCGGCCGGGCCACCCGCTGCGCGGCCTGCGCCGCCCGCACCGCCTCACGCGGACGGCCCGCGTCGCGCGCGAGGAACGCCGTGTTGCAGAACGCGTGTGCCTCAAGGCCCGGGTCCCCCGACATCCGGGCCGTCGCGAGGGCCTCCGCGTAGTGCGAGCGCGCGTCGTCGAAGCGGCCCGAGTCGTGCGCGAGCCACCCCACGGAGATGGCGAGCTCCCCGGCCCCCGCGTACAGCCGGTCCGTCGTGGCCTGCCGGGCCGCGCCCGCGTCGAGCAGCGCGTACGCCGTGCGCAGCGGTGCCGCGGCCCTGCGGTACAGCCCGTCCGCGCCGTGCCGGTCGTCCAGCAGCCGGATCCTGCGTACCGCTTCCTCGAGCTCCCCGGCCTCGGACGTGCCCACCCGGCGCACGGGCCGCCCCGCCGCGGCGGCCGCTCCGCCGAGCGTCAAGGGGCCCAGTGAGACGGCCGCCACAGTGGCGGTACCGCCGGTCATGAATGCGCGACGCTGCACGTCGCTCTCCTCGTGGTTCTGGTGTGTTTCTTGCGTGTCATACGGCTCACACGCACCTTGCGTTTCATGCAGGGCGTACGACGGGCTCTCGGTGCGCGCGGAGGAGCCCTCCTTCATGGCGCGCGCCCCCCGGCCGCGTACCACGGAACGAGGAGCGAACCCCAGGTCGGCCAGTGTCCGGCCGGGGAACATGTGCAGGAACACCCGTTCGTACGCGTAGTTGGGGCAGCGGATCTCCCCCGACTCGACCCGCCCGACGTACCGCGCGTCACAGCTCACTCGCTCGCCGATCTCACGCGCGGCCCGCCGCACCGCGGCCGCGAACTCGCCCGGCGAACGCTGCCCGCGCAGCTTCCGGAAGGCGAGGTTCGGCCGCGGTGGCCGCGGGGACTGGGACGAGGTCACCGATGACGACGCCATGGGCGGGCCCTCTCTTGCGAACCGTCGAACCGTGCCGGATCCGCAGGGGTTTGTCCGTGTGGTGCACGGTTGGTTCCCTGTGTCCGGCGGGGCACGAACGTACTAGCCCGGCGGGTGCCGCCACGCGAGGTTTGGCTACAAACCGGATATCTCATGCTGGATCCGCCATGAACTGCCATCCTTTGCGGCGCACTTCGGCCGTTGCCGTTGACGATCCCGCGCGTTGGACAACACGGACTCGCGTTGGACACAACAGGGACTCGCGTTGACGACACGGACCGGGAACCGTCCGAACTCCCGAGTCCCCGCTCGCTGGAGGAGGGCCCCAAGTGGTGGAGGCCGGGATGCCACGCATCGAACCGTGCGACCTCGTGACCGTGCCCGCCCGGCAAGGGCTGGAGGCGGTCGACATCCTCCGCCGCGGTGCCCTCGACGCCACGGGCCCCCTCCCACCCGCGGTGGGCCCGGTGCTGCACGACGACGGCTGCGACACGCTCGGCTTCCTCGTCCCGCCCGGCACCGCCGACGCCTGGGACGTCCCCGGCAGCACGTGCACGCAGTCCGACGGCCAGGCAGCGGTCCTCGCCCCCGAGGAGGGCTCCGCCTGGCTGCTCCCGCCCGGTGAGGCCGACCTCGCGACCGACCCGGCGGCCCTGCGCGCGGCCCTCGGCGAGGCGGCCCGGCTGATCGCGGCGGCGGACAACCGCCGGTAGCACCCGCGCCTGCCCCGGTGCTGAGCCGCCGCTTCCGAAGACCGTCGATAATGGCCGGATGGGCAGGTCACGGAAGTCGCGGCGCGATCAGGCGGCCGCCGAAGCCGTCGTCGAGACGGTGGACGGCGGGCTCGCCGAGCTGATACCCGACCGGGACCGGGCGCGCGCCTGGACCCTGCTCATAGACGGCGCCCCGCAGTCGCACGTCGACCTCGACGACCCGGCGTACCTGTCCTTCGAGTACCAGCGCCGCCTCGGCCACGTCATCGACCTCGCCGCCCCGCCCGGCCGACCCGTGCACGCCGTGCACCTCGGTGGCGGCGCCTTCACCCTCGCCCGGTACGTCGCCGCCACCCGCCCGCGCTCCACCCAGCAGGCCGTCGAACGTGACGCCGCGCTCGTCCAACTCGTCCGCCGCGTACTGCCGCTGGACCCGGGCGCCCGGATCCGGGTGCGGTCGGTCGACGCGCGCGACGGGCTCGCCAAGGTGCCCGACGGGTGGGCCGACCTGGTCATCACGGACGTGTTCAGCGGAGCGAGGACTCCGGCGCACCTGACGTCCACGGAGTTCCTCGCCGACGTCCGAAGGGCCGTCAAGCCCGGCGGCTGGTACGCCGCCAACCTCGCCGACGGCCCGCCGCTAGCCCACCTGCGCGGCCAGATCGCCACCGCCGGGGCCGTCTTCCCCGAGCTCGCGCTGGTCGCCGACGCGGCCGTGCTGCGGGGCAAACGGTTCGGCAACGCCGTCCTCGTGGGCTCCGACCGGCCGCTCCCCATCGCCGAACTCACCCGCCTAGCCGCCTCCGACCCGCACCCCGCGAGGGTCGAACACGGCAGGACGCTCACCGACTTCACGGGCGGGGCGGCTCCGGTGACGGACGCGGCGGCGGTGGCGTCACCGGCACCGCCGCCGTCGGTGTTCCGCTGACGGCCGCCTGCCTGTCAGCAGTTCTTTGCTGTCGGTGGTTCTCGGCGTCAGTAGTTCTCGACGGACACACGCGGCGCGCTGTCGTGCCACGTGCAGAACACCGTCGCCCGGTCCGCCCCCGAGGCGAACTCCACCCGGATCCATGTCTCCGTCTTCCAGACCTGCATCGACCAGTCGGAGCCGGGCGTCGCGGAGACGAGCGTCGCGTAGGTGCTGTTGAGCGAGAAGACGACGCGGCCGCCTTCCGTGTCATAGCTCCTGATCCGGCCCGAGGCGGACGGACTCGGCGACGAGCCGGCCTTCTTGGCGGGCGACGGGGTCGGGGACGCGGTCGGTGACGGTGTGTTCGGGCGGTTCTTCCGCGGCTTCCCGTCGCCGCTCGCCGACGGCCCGGGGCGCGTCGTGGCCGGGGCCAGCGCCTGTGCGCCCGGGCCGGACGCGTCGTCGGCCGTGATCGGCAGGGCGCGCGGGGGGTCGTACGCTGTGCCCGCCATCACCGTGTGGACACCCCACCACGACAGCGTGACCGCCGCGCCCGTGGCGAGCAGCCAGGCCAGTACGTGGACGAGTCCTCTGCGCATCGCGGCCATACTGCACCACGAGCCCCGGGAGTGTCCTGCGTTGCCCCGGACACCCCTGGGCCGACGGGTCCGGGAAGTTATCCACAGGCCCCAACCGGCGCTGCCCGTTTGGCGTACGGTGCGGCGCATGGCAAGTGTGCTCGTGGTCGAGGACGACCAGTTCGTACGCTCGGCGCTGATCCGGCACCTGACCGACGCCTCGCACACCGTGCGCAGCGTCGGTACGGCACTGGAGGCGCTGCGCGAGGTCGCCCATGTCCGTTTCGACCTGGTGATCCTGGACCTCGGACTGCCCGACCTGGACGGGTCCGAGGCCCTGAAGATGCTGCGCGGGATCACCGATGTGCCAGTGATCGTCGCCACCGCGCGGGACGACGAGACGGAGGTCGTCCGGCTGCTGAACGCGGGCGCGGACGACTACCTGACCAAGCCGTTCTCGGTCGAGCACCTGTCCGCGCGCATGGCGGCGGTCCTGCGCAGGGCCCGGTCGGGCGCCGGTGACGTGCCGCCGTCGACGGTGATCCGGGTCGGAGGCCTCGCCATCGACCCTCGGCGCCGCGAGGCCGAACTGGACGGCATACGGCTCGACCTGACCCGGCGTGAGTTCGACCTCCTCGCGTTCCTCGCCGGACGGCCCGGGGTGGTCGTGGCCCGCAAGGAGCTGCTCGCGGAGGTCTGGCAGCAGGCGTACGGGGACGACCAGACCATAGACGTCCATCTGTCGTGGCTCAGGCGGAAGCTGGGTGAGACGGCGGCCAGGCCGCGCTATCTGCACACCCTTCGCGGGGTCGGCGTGAAGCTGGAGCCGCCTGAGCCGGAGCGATTGCCATGAGGTGGGCGCTGGTCAAGGTGTGCCTGGCGGTGACCGCGATGGTCGTGATCGCCTTCGCCGTGCCCCTCGGCCTGGTCATCAGGGAGCTGGCCCGCGACCGGGCGTTCTCGAACGCCGAGCGGGAGGCGGCCGCGGTCGCGCCCGCCCTGTCCATCACCACCGACCGGGACCAGTTGGAGCGTGTCGTGGCCTCCGCGGGCTCGGACGACGGGATGGCCGTGCACATACCTGCGGGCGACGGCGAGCGGGCCGTCGACCTCGGCCGGCAGCGCGCCCTGGACGAGGATGTCGCCACCGTCCGCAGACTGGGCCGCGCCTCCACCACCGAGGTGCCCGGCGGGTTCACGCTGCTCCAGCCCACCGCGATCGGCTCCGGCGCGATAGCGGTCGTCGAGGTGTACGTACCCGAGGCCGAGGTCGGCCAGGGCGTGGGTACGGCGTGGGCCGTGCTCGCCGGAGTGGGGATCGCGCTGATCGTCGGCTCGGTCGCGGTGGCCGACCGGCTCGGTGTCCGCATGGTCAAGCCGGCGCGGCGCCTCGTCGAGAGCGCACACGACCTGGGGGAGGGGAAGCTGGGGGCGCGTGTCCCCGAGGAAGGGCCGAAGGAACTGCGGCTGGCGGCGAAGGCGTTCAACTCGATGGCCGACCAGGTGGTCCAACTACTGGCGAACGAGCGCGAGTTGGCGGCCGACCTGTCCCACCGGCTGCGGACACCGCTGACCGTGCTGCGGCTGAACGCGGCCTCGCTGGGCGACGGTCCGGCGGCCGAGCAGACCAGGGCCGCGGTGGAGCAACTGGAGCGCGAGGTCGACACGATCATCCGTACGGCGCGGGAGGCCAAGCCGCAGACGGCGGCGCCCGGCCCCGGTGCGGGCTGCGACGCGGCGGAGGTCGTCCGTGAGCGCATGGCGTTCTGGTCGGCCCTCGCGGAGGACGAGGGGCGCAAGGTGCGGGTCGCGGGAGTGGAGCGTCCCGTCCGCATACCCGTCGCCCGCGCCGACCTGGCCGCCGCGCTCGACGCCCTGCTCGGCAACGTCTTCCGGCACACGCCAGAGGGCACGGCCTTCGCGGTCGACGTGCACAACGGGGAGGACGCGGTGATCGTGCTGGTGTCCGACGCGGGCCCCGGGGTACCGGACCCCGAGGCGGCGATGGCGCGCGGACGCGGCTCCGGCAGCGACGGCTCGACCGGGCTCGGCCTGGACATCGTGCGGCGGCTCGCCGAGTCGACGGGCGGTGATGTGCGGATCGGCTCGTCGGTGCTGGGCGGGACCGAGGTGCGGATCTGGATCCAGTTGGACGGCGGCACCCGGACACCACTCGGCCGAGGGCACCGCGGGGCGATGCGGCGCCGCGGAACCTCACGCCTGGTCTCGACTCTCCACCGCTCCCGATCCCGTCCGCGCCCCCTTCCCTGAGAGCGCTCCGCCTCACAGCCGCCGCACCAGCCGGTTCGCCACGGCCGCGTATCCGACGCCGACCAGCAGGGAGGCGAAGAGGGCCATGACCGGGAAGTCGTCGCGGAGGTACGGATAGACCTGGAAGTGCGTCAGGTAGATGTAGAGCGAGCTGCTCGCCAGCAGCCCCGCCGCCTTGTTGAGCGGGCCGAGGCTCGGGAGCGTCGGCACCCAGATCAGCAGGGTCAGGCCGGCCACGACGGTGGCCGTGCGGAGGAGTTGGTCGCCGAACAGGCCCGGTGTGGTGAGAGCCAGGGCGGCCGTCAGCAGGGCGCGCTGCCGTGTCGTGGTCGCCCGTGCGGCGGCCCAGCCCAGGGCGAACAGCCAGAACACCACGGTGGGGCCCAGGTGGTAGCGGGCGGGAGCCAGTCCCGGCAGGTCGTAGCGGCCGATCAGACCGATCGCCATGAGCGCCAGGGGCACACCGAAGGCGTACCGGCGCTCCAGCCGGTCCAGCCGCGGTATCGCCATCAGGGCACCCAGCACGACCAGGAAGCAGATCAGGGCCTCGACGAACCAGTAGTGCCACTCGTGGCGTTCGGTGCCCTGGTCCAGGACGCTGTTGAGTAGCACGGCGTTGGCCGGGTCGTACAGGCCGGTCAGCAGGACGGCACCGGTGATCCACACCATGCTCGGTACGGCGATGCGGGCGACGCCGCGCCACAAGTGCCGCAGACGCTCGCGGCGTCCGGCGGCGGTCAGGTGGAAGCGGGCGAAGTTGAAGCCCGCCACCCCGATCAGGATGTGGGCGCTGCCCTGGAGGGAGAAGACGGGGATGTGGGAGCCGACGATGAGGACGATCCCGACGGCCCGCAGGGCGATGCCGGTCTCCAGGGAACGGCGGACGCGGTGGACGCGGTGATGGCGCTGCCAAGGGCGCCGGCGCGCCGCGGGCGACTTCGTCTCCTGCGCTTGGGATTGTGCCAGCGCCTGTTCGCGGGCTTGTGCCCGCGCCCGTTCACGCGCCGGTCGGCGGCGCAGCTCGCGGATCGGGCGCGTGTGCCAGTCGGCGGGCAGGGTGCCGAGTACGGCCTCCAGGCGCAGGGACATCTCCACGTAGCAGAGCGAGTCGCCGCCCAGGCTCACGAAACTGCTGTCCTCGGTGGCGTCCGGGCGGTCGAGTATCTCGGCGTACAGGGCGCGCAGGTCCTCGTCGGGGAGCGGCGGTTCCGCCGGCGCCGGGCGCGCCAGGCGGCGTACCGCTTCGTAGTCGGGCTTGCCCGTGGCGAGCCGCGGCAGTTCGGGGAGGACGCGGACGCGCACCGCGCGGGCCGGGAGCCCGCAGTCCCGCGTGACCAGCCGCCGGATCCGGGCCTCCTCGTCGTCCACGCCGCCCCGCGTCACCACCGCGAGCGCGTCACCGTCCCCCGCGCAGTACGCCGTCACCCCGTGCCGCTCCAGCAGGGCCTCCACGCCCTGCGGGTCGATGCGCAGGCCGAGTATCTTCGCGAAGCGGCTGCGGCGGCCGACGATCTCGTACAGTCCGTCGGGCGCCCGACGGGCGAGGTCGCCCGTGTGCAGTTCCTGGACGGTGCGGCCGAGGGCGAGGTCCGCGGGGCTCTCCGCGTACCCGAGCATCACGTTCGGCCCCGAGTAGACGAGTTCGCCGACTCCCGCACCGTGCCCGTCCACCGGATCCAGCCGGAACGACCCACCAGGGATCGGTACGCCCACGGCCTGGGGGCGCTCCGCGGCCAGCCGCGGCGGAAGGTACGCCATACGGGCCGTCGCCTCGGTCTGGCCGTACATCACGAACAGGTCCCAGCCGGAGCGGCGCCCCAACTCGGCGTAGTGCGCGACGCGTTCGGGTGCCAGTCGGCCACCCGCCTGGGTGACGCGGCGCAGGTGCGGCAGTTCCATGTGCGCGAAGCCGACGCGGTCGAGCAGGTCGAAGGTGTACGGGACTCCGGCCAGTGAGGTGCCGCGGGCCGCGCGGAACTCCTCCCAGAAGGCGGCGTCCGACACCGACCGGTCGGTGAGGAGCAGCGCCGCGCCGCTCAGCAGGTGGCTGTGGACGACCGACAGGCCGTAGCAGTAGTGCATGGGGAGGGTCGTGGCCGTGCGG
Source organism: Streptomyces sp. NPDC030840 (assembly GCF_055572015.1). NCBI lineage: Bacteria > Bacillati > Actinomycetota > Actinomycetes > Kitasatosporales > Streptomycetaceae > Streptomyces > Streptomyces sp. NPDC030840. The sequence goes on from NZ_JBVIEE010000001.1 coordinate 78,472, forward strand.
TCGGTGTCGGAGATGCCGAGGTAGGCGGCGATGGACTCCGCGTTGGCCTGCACGTTCTCGTGGGAGAGCCGCACCAGCTTGGGCGACCCGGTCGAACCGGAGGTGCTCAGCAGCAGGGCGAGGTCCGGGTGGAGGGTGTGGGCGCCGGCGTCCCGCCGCTCGTGCAGGGTCCAGATGCCGCGGCCGTCCGCCCGGGCCACCACGGCCGGGTCGTACGCGGCGGTCAGGGACCCGATCGTGCTGTCGCTGTCGCCGGGGACCAGGAGGACGGGGTGGCCCGAGGCGAGGGCCGCGAGGTGGACGACGAGCGCGTCGGGGTTGTTGGCCCCTGCCAGCAGCACCAGTCGGCGTACGGGGCCCAGGCGTTCGGCGGTGGCGGCGACGCGCTCGGCGAGCTCCCGGTAACTGATGTGTCCGGTCGGGGTGATGAGGGCGACGCGGTCGCCGTGTGCGGCCAACGCGCGTGCGAACGGCACTCCGTGCGGACGTGGGGGGCGCTCACCGGGCGGCTGTACGCGCGACGGTCGCGGCCCGGCGGACGGGTGCGACCGCGGGTGCGACCGCGGGTGCGGGTGCGGAGCCGGGAGGCGGTGCGGGGCCGGGACACCCGAGGGCACGGCAGACGGAACGGGGAGTGGCTCGGGCGGCGAGATCACGGGCGCGCAACCTTTCTGCGGCAGCGTCCGCAAATAGCACAGACCCCTTGACGCTTAGGCAAGGTTTACCTTATTCATAGCATGTTCACAGCTGGCTTGAAAGCATCGCTTCGCCGCTCGCTGCCGACGACGCGAACTGCGGTGTTCCGGCGAGCCATGGAGGAAAGGCACAGATATGCGACGCCCCCTGGCTGGCCGAATCACCGCGATCGTCGCGGCCGGTCTGCTCTTCCCCGTCCTTGCCGCCTGCGGCTCCGACGACGACAAGAGCGGCTCGGAGGCGGGCGGCGACTCCCCACTCGTCATCTACTCCGGGCGCAACGAGAAGCTGGTCAAGCCGATCCTCGACAAGCTGGAGAAGGCCGTCGGCACCGAGGTCGAGGTGCGCTACGGCGACAGCGCCGAACTCGCCGCGCAGATCCTGGAGGAGGGCGACCGCACCAAGGCCGGGCTGTTCTTCTCCCAGGACGCCGGAGCTCTGGGCTCCCTCTCCAAGGAGGGCATGCTGCAGAAGCTCCCGCAGTCCTCCCTCGACGAGGTGGACGAGGCCTACCGGAGCGGCGAGGGCGACTGGGTGGGCCTGTCCGGGCGGGTCCGCGTCATCGCCTACAACCCCGGCGAGGTCAGCGAGGACGAGGTCCCCGACAGCGTCCACGACGTGGTGAAGCCCGAGTGGAAGGGCAAGGTCGGCTTCGCGCCCACGAACGCCTCCTTCCAGGCCTTCGTGACCGGCATGCGCGTCCTCGAAGGCGACGACGTCACCCGGAAGTGGCTGACGGACCTCAAGGCCAACGGCGCGAAGACCTACGCCCACAACCTCGCGACCCTGGACGCCATCGAGGCCGGCGAGGTCTCCCTCGGCCTGGTCAACCACTACTACTGGTACGAGCGCGTGGCCGAGAAGGGCGAGGACAAGGTCGACGCCGAGCTGCACTTCCTGCCCGGCGAGGACCCCGGCGCGCTCATCAACGTCGCCGGCGTCGGCGTCCTGAAGGACAGCGGACAGGGCGAGGCGGCGCAGAAGGCCGTCGACTACCTGCTGTCCAAGGAGGCGCAGACCTACTTCGCCGACACGACGAAGGAGTACCCGCTGGCCGCGGGCGTCACCAGCACCGTCGAAGGACTGCCGCCGTTCGACTCCCTGGAGGCCCCCGACATCGACCTCGGCGAACTGGACTCCCTCCAGGAGACCCTGGCCATGCTCCAGGACGTCGGACTGGTCTGACGGTCGTGCCCACATCGCAGTCCGGGCGCCCCGACACGAGCAACAAGGCGCCCGGCGCACGTCAGCCCTGTACGGGGAACAAGTCCCGCGCGGGGAACAGGCCCCGTACGGGAGGCAGTTTCCGTGCGGGAAACCGTTCCCGCGCGCGAAACAGGCCACCCCTCGTCCTGCTCGTCCCCGCCTGTGCCGCGGCCCTCTTCGCCCTGCTCCCGCTCGGCTACCTCGCCGTCCGCGCCCTCGAACGCGGGCCCGGCTACGCCTGGGACGTCGTCGCCGACGAGCGCACGCTCGGCCTCCTCGGCCGCAGCCTCGGCCTCACCGTGGTGGTCGTCGCCGCCTGCCTCGTCCTGGGCGTCTCGCTGGCCTGGCTGACCGTGCGCACCGCCCTGCCCGGCGCCCGCGCCTGGTCGGTGCTGGTCACCCTGCCGCTGGCCGTACCGAGTTACGTCGCGGCCTTCACCTGGCTGTCCGCCGAGCCCGCGCTCGCCGGCTTCGGTGGCGCCGCGCTCGCGCTGACCCTGGTGAGCTTCCCGTACGTGCACCTGCCGGTCGCCGCCGCGCTGCGGGGCATCGACCCGGCGCAGGAGGAGGCCGCCCGCTCGCTCGGGCACGGCCCGCTGGGCACTTTCCTGAGGGTCACGCTGCCCCAGTTGCGCCCCGCTGCCGCGGGCGGTGCCCTGCTCGTCGCGCTGTACGTGCTCTCCGACTTCGGCGCGGTCTCCCTCATGCGGTACGACACGTTCACACGTGCGATCCACACCTCGTACCGCGCCTCCTTCGACCGCACCCCGGCAGCCGCCCTCAGCGTCGTGCTGGTGGTGATGACCGTGGCGCTGGTCGCGGCGGAGGCCCGTACCCGCGGCCGGGCGGGACACGCGAGGACCGGAACCGGCACCGCCCGCCCGGCCGTCGCGCGCCCGTTGGGCCGGTGGAGGCCGCTCGCCCTGCTGTGGTGCGCGGCCGTGGTCGCCGTGGCCGTCGCCCTGCCCCTCGGCACCCTCGGGTACTGGCTCACCGCCGGCTCCTCGGCCACCTGGGATCCGGCCGGCCTCGTGGACACCGCGTGGACCACCCTCACGGTCGCCGCCGCGGGCGCCGCCCTCACCACGGCCCTCGCGCTGCCGGTCGGGGTGATCGCCGCCCGGTACCGGGGCCGCGGCGCTCGGCTGCTGGAGCAGGCGGCGTACGCGGGGCACGCGCTGCCCGGCATCACGGTCGCGCTGTCGCTCGTCTTCTTCGCGGTCCGCTACGCCTACCCGCTCTACCAGCGGCTTCCGCTGCTGGTCTGCGCCTACGCGGTCCTGTTCCTGCCCGTCGCGGCGGCCGCCACCCGGGCCGCCGTGCTCCAGGCGCCGCCCGTGCTGGAGGACGTGGCCCGCTCGCTGGGCCGGCGGCCGTGGCAGGTGCTGCGCGAGGTGACGGTGCCGCTGGCCGCGCCCGGGGTGGCGGCGGGGGCGGCCCTGACGTTCGTCGTCTGCATGAAGGAACTGCCGGCCACGCTCCTCCTGCGCCCCACCGGCATGGACACCCTGGCCACCCGGCTGTGGACCGAGACCGGCGCCGGTTCGTTCGCGGCGGCCGCCCCCTACGCGGCCGCGCTGATCCTGCTGGCCGCCGTCCCCTCCTACCTCCTGGGAAGGCACCGCCCATGAACGAGCTCCACGTCGAAGGACTGGCCAAGTCGTACGGAGCGGGGGAGCCGGTGCTGCGCGGCCTCGACCTCACCGTGCCGTCCGGCTCCCTGGCCGCCGTTCTCGGCCCCTCCGGCTGCGGAAAGACGACGCTGCTCCGGATCGTCGCCGGCTTCCTGCACGCCGACGCGGGCACGGTCCGGCTGGGCGACCGGACCCTGACCGGCCCGGGCACCCGGCTCCCGCCCGAGCGCCGCCGTATCGGCATCGTGCCCCAGGAGGGTGCGCTGTTCCCGCACCTGAGCGTGGCCCGCAACGTGGCTTTCGGGCTGCGGGGCACCGACCGGACGCAGCGGCGCCGGCGCACCGAGGAGATGCTCGACCTGGTGGGTCTGGCCGGGTACGGCGACCGCATGCCGCACGAACTGTCGGGCGGCCAGCAGCAACGCGTCGCCGTCGCCCGGGCGCTGGCTCCGCGGCCTCAGCTGGTGCTGCTGGACGAGCCGTTCAACGCCCTGGACAGCGCGCTGCGGGCGGGGGTGCGGGCGGACGTGCGGTCCGCGCTGCGGGCGACCGGGGCCACGGCGGTCCTGGTCACCCACGACCAGCAAGAGGCCCTGTCCGCCGCCGATCTGGTCGCCGTCGTGCGGGAGGGCCGGGTCGCCCAGTGCGCCGCGCCGCAGGACCTCTACCGGCGTCCCGCCGACACCTGGGTGGCGGGCTTCGTCGGCGACGCGGTCCTCCTGCCCGGCGAGGTCGCCGCCGACGGCACGGCCCGTACCGCACTGGGCGGCGTCGCCCTGCTCGCCCCGCCCGCCGGCGTCCGCGCCGGCACGGTCCTGCTGCGCCCGGAACAACTCCGGCTGACCGGACCGGACACGGAAGGCGCGGTCCGGGGTACGGTGAGCGATGTGTGTTATTTCGGACACGATGCCCTGGTCGTGGTGCGTGTTTCCGGCCATGACGCACCGGTCGGTGTCCGAGTCTCGGGTCCTCTCTCGGTCCGGCCGGGCGAGGAGACGGGCATCCGGATCACAGGTGAGGCGACATTGCATCCGTAGGCAGGCAGCGGCGACGGGTTGTTGGATCAGGGGGTGCACGCGCTGTGCACCCCCTGATCGTTTACCAGAAGGTTCCCTGAACGCGTCGATTACGTTTCGACAACCGAGCTGTCCGACTCTTGACGCGTGACGGGATATGGGGCTGTTATTGCGCCACGATGTTCGGTCAAGTTGATTTCTGGTCGTTTTCGATCAGTCTCAATGTCGCCCATCCTCTGGCCGAACCCTGCCCCAGGAGGCGTTCATGCACCACCTCACACCCTCCGGTCTCTCCGCCCCGGACCCGAGCCGCCGCACCCTGCTGCGCGGTATCGGCGGTGCCGCCGCCCTCGGCGCGGGCATACCCCTGCTGTCCGCCTGCGGCGGCAGCGGTTCGTCCGCCTCCGACTCGAAGACCGTCACCCTCGGCTCCAACGCGTCGGACGCGGTGCCGAAGAAGGCGTTCGCGGACGTCTACGCGGCCTTCCAGAAGCAGTCCGGGATCACCGTGAAGGTGAACACCAAGGACCACAACACGTTCCAGGAGCAGATCAACTCCTACCTCCAGGGCACGCCGGACGACGTGTTCAACTGGTTTGCCGGTTACCGCATGCAGTTCTTCGCGAAGAAGGGCCTCGCCAGCCCGATCGACGACGTGTGGGAGAAGATCGGGGGCAACTTCCCCGAGGCGATGAAGAAGCTCAGCAAGGGCGAGGACGGCAAGTACTACTTCGTGCCGCTGACCACGTACCCGTGGGCGCTCTTCTACCGCAAGAGCGTCTTCGAGCAGCACGGCTACGAGGTCCCCACCACCTGGGACCAGCTGGTCGCCCTGTGCAAGCGGATGAAGAAGGACGGCCTGGTCCCGATCGCCTTCGGCGACAAGGACGCCTGGCCGGCGATGGGCACCTTCGACCAGATCAACTTCCGCGTCAACGGCTACGACTTCCACGTCGAGCTGATGGCGGGCAAGGCCTCCTGGACCGACGCCAAGGTCAAGGCCGTCTTCGACCACTGGTCCGAGCTGCTGCCCTACCACCAGGACGGCTTCATGGGCCGCACCTGGCAGGACGCGGCCCAGACCCTGGTGTCGAAGAAGGCCGGCATGTACCTCCTGGGCACCTTCGTGGCGCAGCAGTTCACCAACAAGGCGGACCTGGACGACCTCGACTTCTTCGCCTTCCCGGAGATCAACTCCGCGTACGGCCAGGACACCGTCGAGGCGCCGACCGACGGCTTCATGGTCAGCAAGTCCCCGAAGAACCACGACGGTGTCGTGAAGCTGCTGGAGTACCTGGGCACCCCGGCGGCCGAGGAGCTCTACCTCAAGGGCGACCCGAGCGTGGTGGCCGCCTCCGACAAGGCCTCCACCTCCGCGTACTCGCCGCTGCAGAAGAAGGCGTTCGAGATGATCGCGGGCGCCAAGAGCCTCACCCAGTTCATGGACCGCGACTCGCGGCCGGACTTCACCTCCACCGTGATGCAGCCCGGTCTGCAGAAGTTCCTGCAGAACCCCAAGGGCGTCGACAGCCTGCTGTCCTCGATCGAGCGCCAGAAGAAGACGATCTTCGCTGCCTGATGGCCTCCGAGACGACCACGAAGAGCCCGGAGGCGGCCGCCGTGCCGTCTCCGGGCACCACGCCCGGGAAGAAGCGGGTTGCGCGGGGCCACCAGCGCCTGCTGACCCGCCGTGACCGGATCACGCTCGCCTTCATGGCGGGCGTGCCCACGGTCCTGCACGTCGCCCTCGTCTGGGTCACCGCCCTCGCCTCGATCGCGCTGGCCTTCACCACCTGGGACGGCATCGGCTTCGACGCGATCAAGTGGGTCGGCCTGGACAACTTCCGGCAGTTGTTCACCGACAACCCGCAGTTCTGGCCCGCCGTCCAGCACAACGTCATCTGGTTCGTCGCGCTCATCCTGATCCCGACACCGATGGGCCTGTTCCTGGCCGTCCAGCTGGACAAGAAGATCCGCTTCTCCCGCGTCTACCAGACCGCGTACTTCCTGCCGGTCGTGGTCTCGCTGGCCGTCACCGGTTTCGTCTGGCAGCTCGTCTACAACCCCGACACCGGCCTGATCAACAGCCTCATCGGGGCCAACGAGCCCGGCCACTACATCGACTGGATCGGCGACCCGGACCTCAACCTGTGGGCCGTCCTGGTCGCCGCGTCCTGGCGGCACACCGGCTACATGATGATCCTCTACCTGGCCGGCCTGAAGGGCGTCGACCCGGCGCTGCGGGAGGCCTCCGCGCTCGACGGCGCCAACGAGTGGCAGACGTTCAAGAACGTCGTCTTCCCCACCCTGCGCCCCACCAACACCGTCGTCCTGGTCGTCACCATCATCGAGGCCCTGCGCGCCTTCGACCTGGTGTTCGTCTTCAACAAGGGCGCCCAGGGCACCGAACTGCTGTCGATCCTGATCACCAACAACATCATCGGCGAGTCCAGCCGCATCGGATACGGCTCCGCGATCGCCGTGGTCCTGCTGGTGATCTCCCTCGCCGTGATCATCCCGTACCTGATCGCGACCTTCCGGAAGGAGCGGCGCGCATGAGCACCGTCACCGGCGTGCACCGGCAGCGCACTCCCCTCCGCCCCGCCCGCATCCTGCTGCACACCTTCCTCGCCGGCACCGCACTGGCCTGGCTCGCCCCGCTGCTGTGGGCAATCTACGCGGCCCTGCGCCCGTACGCGGAGACCAGCGACAAGGGCTACGTGTCCTGGCCGGACAAGCTGACCTTCGACAACTTCACCAACGCCTTCCAGCAGTCCGACATGCTGCACTACTTCGGCAACACGCTGATCATCGCGGTCCCGGCCGTGCTGCTGACGCTGCTGCTGGCATCGATGGTCGCCTTCTACGTCAGCCGCTTCGACTTCCGCCTCAACCTGTTCCTGCTGCTGGTCTTCACCGCGGGCAACCTGCTCCCGCAGCAGGTCATCATCACCCCCCTGTACCGCCTCTACCTGCTCATCGACCTGCCCGGCATCACGATGAGCGGCAAGCTGTACGACTCCGCCCTCGGCCTGGTCCTCATCCACGTGGCGTTCCAGTCCGGCTTCTGCGCCTTCGTGCTGAGCAACTACATGCGGATGCTCCCGCACGAGCTGACCGAGGCCGCCCTCGTCGACGGCGCCTCGGTGTGGCGGCAGTACTGGCAGATCGTGCTGCCGCTGTGCAAGCCCGCGATGGCCGCCCTGGCGACCCTGCTCTCCATCTGGATCTACAACGACTTCTTCTGGGCCATCGTGCTGATCTCCACCGGCGAGAACATGCCGATCACCTCCGCCCTGAACAACCTCTCCGGCCAGTACTTCACCGACCCCAACCTGGTCGCCGCCGGCGCCCTGCTCACCGCGATCCCCACCCTGATCGTCTACTTCCTGCTCCAGCGGCAGTTCGTCAGCGGCCTCACGCTCGGCGCCAACAAGGGCTGACGCCCGCCATGTGAAAGAGAACCACCGTGTCCCACGTCTTCACCCCGGTCGCCTCCGTGCCCGTGGACCGGGCACGTGCCCGTGTCCACGAGGAGGGCCGGCAGTCCTGGAGCCCCAGCGGCGCCTACGCCCTCGGCGCCACCCCGCACCGCCCGGCGAACGCCAACGTGGGCGGACATCCGGGAGGGGAGAACCGATGAGCACCCTGAAGGTCCCCGGCATCGCGTATGGCGGTGACTACAACCCCGAGCAGTGGCCCGAGGAGGTCTGGGCCGAGGACATGCGCCTGATGCGCGAGGCCGGGGTCACCATGGTCAGCGTCGGCATCTTCTCCTGGGCCCTGCTGGAGCCGTCCGAGGGCGTGTACGACTTCACGCTCCTGGACCGGGTCCTCGACATGCTGTACACCCACGGCATCGCGGCCGACCTGGCCACGCCCACGGCAGCACCACCGGCCTGGTTCTTCCGGGCCCACCCGGAGGCGCTGCCGGTGGACCGGGACGGCCGGCGCCTGTCGTACGGCAGCCGCCAGACGTTCTGCCCGAGCAGCCCCGCCTACCGCAGGGCGGCCCTGCGCATGGCGGGCGAGCTGGCGCGGCGTTACGCGAAACACCCGGCGGTCGCGATGTGGCACGTCCACAACGAGTACGGCTGCCACAACGCGGAGTGCCACTGCGACACCAGCGCCGAGGCGTTCCGGGGCTGGCTGCGCATGCGGTACGGCAACGACCTTGCCGCCCTCAACGACGCCTGGGGCACCACCTTCTGGAGCCAGTGGTACTACGACTGGGACGAGATCCTGCCGCCGCGGGCGACGGGCGCGGTCCCGAACCCGACGCACCAGCTGGACTGGCGCCGCTTCTGCAGCGACGAACTGCTGTCCCTGTACACGGCGGAGCGGGACGTACTGCGGGAGGCGGACCCCACGATCCCCGCCACCACCAACTTCATGGTGATGTACAACTTCGACGCCCTCGACTACTGGCGCTGGGCCCCTCAGCTGGACGTCGTCTCCAACGACCACTACCTCCGCTCGACCGACCCCGAGTCGCAGATCGACATCGCGATGAGCGGCGACCTGGTGCGGTCACTGGCGGGCGGCCCGTGGCTGCTGATGGAGCACTCCACGGGCGCGGTGAACTGGCAGCCCGTCAACAGGGCGAAGACAGCTGGCGAGTTGCGCCGCAACGCCCTCGCCCACGTGGCCCACGGCGCCGACGGCATCGCGTACTTCCAGTGGCGGGCCGCGAAGGCCGGCGCCGAGCAGTGGCACTCGGCGATGCTGCCCCACGCGGGCACGGACAGCCGGATCTGGCAGGACGTCGTCCGACTGGGCGCGGACCTGAAGGCGCTGTCGGAGGTACGCGGCAGCACCGCCGTGTCCGAGGTGGCCGTCGTCTGGGACTGGAACGCCCGCTGGGCCCTGGAACTCCCCTCCCAGCCGAGCGCCGAGACGCGCTTCCTGGACCTCGTCCGCTCCTGGTACGAGCCGCTGTGGCGCGCGGGCGTCGCCGTGGACTTCGTACGCCCCGACGCGGATCTCTCCTCCTACCGCCTGGTCCTGGCGCCCAGCCTGTACCTGGTGGACGACGAGAGCGCGGCGAACCTCGTGGCCTACGCAGAGGGCGGCGGCACCCTGGCGGTCGGCTTCCACAGCGGGGCGGTCGACGAGAACTGCCATGTCCGGCTGGGCGGTTACCCCGGCGCGTTCCGGGACGCCCTGGGAGTGAGGACGGACGAGCTCTTCCCCCTCCTGCCGGGGGAGTCGGTGGGGCTGAGCGGGGGCGGCACGGGCGCACTGTGGTCGGAGCGGGTGGAACTGGCGGGCGCGGAGGCGATCACCTCGTACACGGACGGTCCTCTCGCCGGGGTCCCGGCGGTGACGAGGAACGCCTGCGGCTCGGGCACCACCTGGTACCTGGCCACACGCCCCGACCCGGCCACGCTCGCCGCCCTGCTGGACCGCATCCGCACGGAGGCGGGCGTCGACCCGGTCCGTACGACCCCGGAAGGAGTGGAGGCGGTACTGCGACGCGGCCCCGACGCCGACTACCTCTTCCTGATCGACCACGCCGGCGAGGGAGCCGAGGTGGAGGTCGCGGCGGACGCCACCGAACTGCTGTCGGGCAAGCCGGTGGAGGGCGGTTCGGTGCGGGTGGCGCCGGGGGAGGTCGTGGTGGTGCGGGAACCGCACGGCGGGTGACTTCGCGTCTGGGACGGCGGGGGCGAGGCCGTACGGTTCGAGCCCCCGTGGAGGCCGGGGCGCCGGTCGCTGTCAGCCGTGAGGGCGGGCGGGGACGCGAGGGCGCGGCTGCGGGCGTCGCCGCACGTCATCCGCCGGCCCATGCTCGCAGGAGTAGCTCCCGGGTGCTGGATATACTGAATTAGCTGCTGTATATCCAGGAGGTTCTCTCGTGACCAAGACCCTGATCGACATCGACGAGGAACTGCTGGCCGAGGCCGCCATAGCTTTCGGAACGAAGACCAAGAAGGACACCGTCAACGCCGCGCTCAAGGAGGGCGTCGAGCGGAAGAAGCGGGCGCTCGCCCTGGCCCGGCTCGCGGCACGGGCGGACGCGGGCGACTTCGACATGCTGCTGGAGAAGGAGAGCTACCGTCGATGAGCGCGGCCACCTACCTCATCGACACCAGCGCTCTGGTCCGCATCCTGAAGCAGCCTGCCCGGTCGAGGTGGGAGAAGCCCCTGGAAGAGGGGCTGATCGCACGCTGCCCGCTGACCGAGGTCGAGCTCCTGTACAGCGCCAGGAACGCCGAGGACCGGGCCGAGCTGGTCCGGGATCTGGACGCGCTGTTCGGCTGGACCCCTCTGGACGACCGGGCCGTGACGCGGGCCTGGGACGTGCAGCGGGAGCTGACCGAGAAGGGGCGGCACCGATCCGCGGGCGCGGTGGACCTGCTCGTCGCCGCGACCGCCGAACTCCAGGGGCTCACCCTCCTGCACTACGACAACGACTTCGAGACCATCGCCGCGGTCACCGGGCAGCCGACCCAGTGGCTCGCCTCTCCCGGCAGCCTCTGACCGAGGGGCGCGGCACTCCCCTCACCCGTGCCGCGCCCCGGAGAACCGCCTGCCGGGCCCCTACTCGGCCGTCGCCAGCGGAGGCAGCGCCCCCGTCCGGGCCGCCTGCCCGTACCACTGCGCGCTCGACTTCGGCGTCCGTGCCAGCGTCGCGTAGTCCACGTACACCGCCCCGAACCGCTTCTCGTAGCCGTACGCCCACTCGAAGTTGTCCATCAGCGACCAGAGGAAGTAGCCGCGGACATCGGCGCCCTCGGTGATCGCGCGGCGGACCGCGCGGAGGTGGCCGTGGAGGTAGGCGATCCGCTCCGGGTCGTGGACGCGGCCGTCCGGGTCCGGCTTGTCGTCGTACGCGGCGCCGTTCTCGGTGATGTACAGCGGCAGGCCCGGTGCCTCCCGCGTGTACCGCATGATCAGCTCGTGCAGGCCCGTCGGGTCGATCGTCCAGCCCATCTCGGTGCGCTCACCGGGCGTCTGGTGGAACTCCACGTCGTCCGCCCCCGGCCACGGGGAGTGGTCGCTCTGGCCGTGGCCGTCCGCGCGCGAGCCCGCCGACGACTCCGGGTCCGCGGCGCCCACCAGCGCCGGCGTGTAGTAGTTCAGGCCCAGCGCGTCGAGCGGCTGGTTGATGAGGGCCAGGTCGCCGTCCAGGACGTAACCCCAGTCCGTCAGGGACGACGTCGCCGCCAGCAGGGTCTCCGGGTACGCGCCGTGCAGCATCGGGCCGTGGAAGACGCCGTTCGCCAGGTCGTCGATCTTCCGGGCCGCCGCCAGGTCCTCCGGTGACTCCGAAACCGTGCGCACCACCGAGGAGTTGAGGCTCACCGCCACCTGGTTGCGGGAGGGCATCGCCGCGCGCAGGGCCGATGTGCCCAGACCGTGCGCCAGGTTCAGGTGGTGGGCCGCGCGCAGGGAGGCCGCCGGGTCCGTGCGGCCCGGGGCGTGGACCCCGGACGCGTAGCCCAGGAACGCGCTGCACCACGGCTCGTTGAGCGTGATCCACTGCTCGACACGGTCGCCGAGGGCCTCGCCCACGATGCTCGCGTAGTCGGCGAACCGCAGGGCCGTCTCACGCTCCGGCCAGCCGCCCGCGTCCTCCAGCTCCTGCGGGAGGTCCCAGTGGTAGAGGGTGACGGCCGGTTTGATGTTCTTCGCGAGCAGTTCGTCCACCAGGCGGCGGTAGAAGTCCAGGCCCTTCTGGATCGCCGGGCCCCGGCCCGTCGGCTGGACGCGCGACCAGGAGATCGAGAAGCGGTACGCGCCGAGGCCCAGGTCCGCCATGAGCGCCACGTCGTCGCGGTAGCGGTGGTAGTGGTCGACAGCGATGTCACCGGTGTCGCCGCCGTGCGTCTTGCCCGGCGTATGGCTGAAGGTGTCCCAGATCGACGGCGTGCGGCCGTCCTCCCGCACCGCCCCCTCGATCTGGTACGCGGAGGTCGCCGCGCCCCAGAGGAAGGCGGGAGGAAACGTCACCGGGGTAACGGGCTCAGGCATGGAAGCGCTCCCAATGGTGGTCGTCGAGACCGACGGTGGTTGGGGGGAAGGAAGGGGCTGGGGCGGCGGTGACCCAGCCCCCGAGAGCTCGTGTTCGTGGGCGCGCGGGCTCAACCCTTGACCGCGCCCTGCATGATGCCGCCCACGATCTGCTTGCCGAAGATCGCGAAGACGATCAGCAAGGGCAGCGTGCCGAGCAGGGCGCCCGCCATGATCAGGGACTGGTCGGGGGTGTAGCCGCGGCCGAGGGCCGAGACCGCGACCTGCACGGTCGGGCTGCCGTTCTGGGTCAGCACCAGGAACGGCCACAGGAAGTCGTTCCACGTCTGGACGAACATCAGCATCCCGAGCACGGCCATGGCCGGGCGAGCGGCAGGGAACACCACGTGCCAGACCACACGCCAGCTGCTCGCGCCGTCCACACGGGCCGCCTCGATGATTTCGTCGGGCAGCGCCTGCAGCAGGTACTGCCGCATGAAGAACACACCGAACGCGCTCACCAGCGACGGGAAGATCACCGCCTGGAGCTGGTCCGTCCAGTCGAGCTTGGCGACCATCATGTACAGCGGGATCACGCTGAGCTGCGGCGGCACCATCATCGTGCCGATCACGACCAGCATCAGCGCGTTGCGCCCCTTGAAGCGCAGCTTGGCGAAGGCGAACCCGGCGATCGTCGACAGGAACACGATGGTCGCCGCCGAAACGCCCGCCACGAAGGTGGTGTTGAAGAACGCCTCGCCCAGGTTGGCGTCCTTCCAGGCGATCTCCAGGTTGTTGAAGAGGTTCGAGCCGAACCAGAACGGCGGCGGGTTCTCCGCGAGGCGCTGGGTGTCGCGCGAGGCAGCGATCGCCGTCCACACCAGCGGGAACAGCGAGCCGATGGTGAACAGCGCGAGGATGACGTACGCGATCGGCCCGGCGTGCAGCGTGCCGCCGGCACGCGCCGACTTGGGGCGCCGCCCGCGTCTGGACGGCTCCGGTACGGCGTCGGCCGGGGGTTTCGTCAGGGTCGTCGTCACGGCCGGTTCTCCTTAACTACTGGCGCGCAACCGGCGCGAGATGACGTAGTTGACGATCCCGACCACGATGAGGATCAGGAACATCGTCCAGGCGATCGCGGACGCGCGGCCCAGGTGCTGGTTCACCCAGCCCTGCTCGTACAGGTACAGGCCGAGCGTCTGGAACTGGTGCTCGGCGCCGCCGGACGCGCCCTTGTTGGCGTCGAACAGGAGCGGCTCACCGAAGACCTGACTCGCCCCGATCGTCGACACCACACAGGTGAACAGGATCGTCGGGCGCAGCGACGGCAGCGTCACGTGGAAGAACTGCTGCCAGCGGTTCGCGCCGTCCAGCGCCGCCGACTCGTACAGGTCCTGCGGGATCGCCTGCATCGCCGCCAGGTAGATCAGCGCGTTGTAGCCGGTCCAGCGCCAGATGATGATCGACGACACGGCGATCTGCGAGGGCCACTTGTCGTTCTGCCAGTCGATCGCGTCAATGCCGACGAAGTCCAGCGCCCAGTTGATCATGCCGTAGTCGCGGCCGAAGAGCAGCACGAACACCAGCGAGGCGGCGGCGATCGACGTCGCGTACGGCGCGAGCATCACGACCCGGTAGAAGGTGGAGCCCCGCAGCTTGTAGTTGAGGATGTGGGCGATGCCCATCGCCATCAGCAGCTGCGGGACGGTGGAGATGACGCCGATGGTCAGGGTGTTCTTCGCCGCGTTCCAGAAGAAGTCGTCGTCGAAGATCCGCGTGTAGTTGCGCAGGCCCGCCCACTCCATGTCGGTGGGCGCCGTCAGCTCCACCGTGTGCAGCGAGGCCCAGGCCGTGTAGATCAGCGGGAACAGCCCGAACGCGACGAACAGCAGGAAGAACGGCGAGACGAACGCGTACGGGCTCCAGCGCACGTCCCGCTGCCAGCGGCGGGAGCGCCGGGCCCGGCGGCGCTGCTCCTTTTCGGGCAGGGCGTCCGCGGGCGGACGGGCCGGGGCCGCGCCCCCCTCCTTCACGGGGGGCGCGGCGGTGTCGTGCCGGGTGGCCATACCGGTCACTTCTCCAGGTTGTTGTCGATGGTCTTGGTGGCCGTCTCCCAGGCCTCCTTGGCCGACTTGCCCTTGGTGACGAGGATGACGCCGTTGTCGGTCAGGCCCTGCTGGATGATCTGGTCCTTCGGGCCGATCACCTGGGTCGGGATGGACTGGGCGGCCTCGGCGAAGATCTTGCCGATGGGCGTGTCACCGGTCATCTCGTTCTTCGCGTCCGTCACCAGCGGCAGGGTGTAGGCGCCGGGCGTGCTGGGGAAGCTGCCCTGCACGCTGAACAGCTTCGCCAGCTGCTCGGGCGCGGTCAGCCAGGCGGCCAGCTTCTCGGCCTCCTTCACGTTCTTGCCGCTCTTGGGCACGGTCAGGAAGGTGCCGCCCCAGTTGCCGGCCTTGGGCGCCGCGGCCACGTCCCACTTACCGGCGTTCTCCGGCTTCGACTTGCCCTTCAGGTAGCCGAGCATCCACGGCGGGCAGGCGACCGCGGCGAACTTGCTGTTGGCGATCGTCGTGTCCCAGGCCGGCTGGAACTGCGTCTGCGCGCCGACCAGCTTGTCCTTGGCGGCCTTCGCGGTCAGGTCGAAGGCGTTCTTGATGGCCGGGTTCGACTTGTAGATGACCTTGCCGGAGGCGTCGTAGTACTTGTCCTGCTCGCTGCTGACGATCGCGTTGAGCAGACCGCCGGGGGAGTCCATGAAGTAGGTGCCCTCGGGCGCCTTCTTCTTGTACGTCGCGCCGGCCGTGACGAGCTTGTTCCAGTCGCCCGCCCAGAGCTTGCCGACCTCCTCGCGGTCGGTGGGCAGACCGGCCTGCTCGAAGAGGTCCTTGCGGTAGCAGATGGCCATCGGGCCGATGTCGGTGCCGAGGCCGATGGTCTGGCCGTCCTTGGTGGTGGCCTGCTTCCACTTCCAGTCCAGCCAGGTGTCGCTCTTCACGCCCGACACCTTGGAGAAGTCCACGAGCTTGCTCGCCTGGGTGTCGGCGACCTCGGCGATGTTGCCGACCTCGACGGCCTGGATGTCCTGCAGGCCGCTGTTGGTGGTGAGGTGGTTGACGAGAGCCGGGTAGTAGTTCTCGTTCCGCTCGATGACGTTTTCCTGGATCTTGATCTTGGGGTTGAGCTTCTCGTACTCCTTGTAGAGCCCGGCCTCCTTGAAGCCCTGCGTGCCGAAGAGCCCCAGGGTGATGGTGGTCTTGCCGCCGCCACCGTCCGAAGACGAGCTGCCGCTGCCACCGTCGTCGGCACATCCGGCCAGCAGCCCGGCACCCAGCGCGGCGACGGCCGCCAGGGCCCCCGTTCTGCGGGCCATTCGGGTACGTGCTCGCATTGCGTCCTCCTGTTGCCCTGACGTGCCGACCCCCCGGCCAACTGCGTTGTTGGACCCGTTTTATCCTGCTGCGGCTCGGGCGGGGAACGTGCGGGTTGTGTATGTGTCAGGTACTGTGGGAGCGCTCCCACAAGTGATGTGTTGAAGAGTCGTCGGTTCGTGCGGGGGTGTCAAGGGAGCGGACGCAGAGATATGTCTTCGGTTATCGGCCTGTTAACTAACCCGGCGGGCTCCGGCCGGGCGTGCCCCGGCGCGGTGCCCGTGGGACTGCTGCGACAGGATCAGCCTTCAGGGCGTGGCGGGGCGACGGGCTGTGGGGACGGGTGGTGGCAGGCGGGCCCGGAGACTCCCGGACATCGTACGGGGAGCAGGACTGTTAGATTCCACGCCAGCGCGGTGGTGACAGGAGGCGGACCATGGTTGGTCATGCGGGGCGGGGCCGGACGGGTCGGCGGCCGACGCTGGAGGAGGTCGCCGCGCGGGCCGGTGTCGGCCGCGGGACGGTCTCCCGGGTGATCAACGGCTCGCCCCGGGTCAGCGACGCGACCCGCGCGGCGGTCGAGGCGGCGGTGGCCGAGCTCGGCTACGTCCCGAACACGGCGGCCCGGGCGCTCGCCGCGAACCGTACGGACGCGATCGCCCTCGTCGTCCCCGAGCCGGAGACCCGCTTCTTCGCCGAGCCGTACTTCTCGGACATGGTGAAGGGTGTGGGCGGTGCCCTGACGGACACCGAGATGCAACTGCTGCTGATCTTCGCGGGCAGCGACCGCGAGCGCAGCCGCCTGGCCCAGTACCTGTCGGCGCACCGGGTGGACGGCGTCCTCCTCGTGTCGGTGCACGCCGACGACCCGCTGCCCGACCTGCTGGCCCAGCTGGAGATCCCGGCCGTGATCAGCGGCCCGCGCTCGGCCCACGAGACGCTGCCGTCGGTGGACTCCGACAACTACGGCGGGGGCCGCTCGGCCGTGGAGCACCTCATCGCCCGGGGCCGCACCACGATCGCCACGATCACCGGCCGCCTCGACGTCTACGGCGCCCAGCGGCGCATCGACGGCTACCGCGACGCGCTGACCGACCACGGCCGCCCCGTGGACGAGCGGCTGATCGTCTCGGGTGACTTCACGGAGGAGGGCGGCCGCCGGGCGATGGCCGAGCTCCTTGAGCGGTGCCCCGAGCTGGACGCGGTCTTCGCGGAGTCGGACGTGATGGCGGCGGGCGCACGCCAGGTGCTCCGCGAGGCGGGCCGCCGAATCCCCGACGACGTCGCCCTTGTCGGCTACGACGACTCGGCGATCGCCCGCCACATGGACCCGCCCCTGACCAGCGTCCGCCAGCCCATAGAGGAGATGGGTCGCGCGATGCTCGACCTCCTCCTGGACGAGATAGCGGACCGCCGCCCGGCGGTGTCGCGGGGGCTGGAACGGCGCCAGGTGGTGCTGCCGACGGAGCTGGTGGAGCGGTTCTCGTCGTAGGCGGCCGGGGATGCCGTCCATGTGAAGTGTTCACAACACGAACGAGCGGGTGCGCGGGGTCGCGTCCGAGAGGTGGATCGGGGAGTGCGCCACCTCGAACTCTCCGGCTTGCCCCGCGCGAGGGGGTGCGGGTGGCGAAGCCCCCGCCCGCGCGGCGAAGCCGCGCAAGAAGCACCGAAGGCGATGTGCGCCCGCGCAATCCGCGGGCGCACATCGCCTGTCGCCTTCGAGGGTGAGTGACGGGACTTGAACCCGCGACATCCTGGACCACAACCAGGTGCTCTACCAGCTGAGCTACACCCACCATGACCGGCGGTTCTCCGAGTGGTTCACCGACCGGCCGAGAAAAAGTGTACAGGGTCCGAAGGGGTGCTCGCGCCAGGCTTTCGGCGGGCCCCTCCGGCGCCCCGGCGGGCCGTCACCCGGAGGGCAGGACGTGTTTCGCGGCGATCGTCCTCGCCGTGTCGGAGTCCGGGCCCGGCTGGGGGACGAAGATCGCCTCCCGGTAGTAGCGGAGCTCCGCGATGGACTCGCGGATGTCGGCGAGCGCCCGGTGGTTGCCGTTCTTCTCGGGGCTGTTGAAGTACGCCCTCGGGTACCAGCGACGGGCCAGCTCCTTGATGGAGCTGACGTCCACGATCCGGTAGTGGAGGTAGCCCTCCAGCGCCGGCATGTCGCGGGCGAGGAAGCCGCGGTCCGTGCCGACCGAGTTGCCGCACAGCGGGGCCTTGCCGGGTTCCTTGACATGCTCGCGGACGTAGGCGAGGACCTGTTCCTCCGCCTCCACCAGCGTCGTGCCGCCGGCGAGTTCGTCCAGCAGTCCGGACGTGGTGTGCATCTGGCGCACCACCTCCGGCATCGTCTCCAGCGCCTTGGCCGGCGGACGGATGACGATGTCCACGCCCTCGCCGAGTACGTTCAGCTCCGAGTCGGTGACCAGCGCGGCCACCTCGATGAGCGCGTCGTCGGACAGCGAGAGCCCGGTCATCTCGCAGTCGATCCACACCATGCGATCGTTCATTGACACTCCTTGCGTGAGGGACACCCGGGCTTCGGGCCGGGAGGTGGCGCGTCCGGACATCACGGGACACGCAGCGTCCCGGGTGCGCTACGCTGTGTCGCACCCGGTGGTGACAGCCAAGCCGCCGGGTCTACCGCCGGACTGGCGGGAAGTCAGGTCTGTGGAGCTCGTGTAAGACCGTGGGCGGCACACCGTCCCTTCACTGGTAACCCCAGGCGGCGGCGGGCTGCGAAGCAGAAAGCCCGACCCGCGAGGGAAGGATCCCCGTCGTCCACGGTGGGGGAAGAGGTCAAGTGTCTCACCTTACGACCCTGGGCCCGTCACAGCCGTACGGCCCGGTCCCGCACCTGGATGATCAGTGCGGGACCGGGCCGATGACGTCTCGGAGCGGCTACGGGGCGCTGCGCTGGCCCGGCAGGCGTCCCGTGGCGTACAGCTCCGGCTTGGCGCCCTCCGTGGAGAGCGAGGTCGCCGGGGCCAGGGCGCTCGCGGCCGCCGTACGGCGCGTCTGGAGCGGCAGCGGATGCGGCTCCTGCTGCACCGGCTGCGGTCCGCCGGAACTGGAGTGGGCGTCCACGCCGTCCGGCTTCTCGCTCTGGGGCCGCCGCGCCCGGTACGCCGCCCGGTAGGCGGCGGGCGACGAGCCCAGCTGGCGGCGGAAGTGGCCGCGCAGGGCGACGGGGGAGCGGAAGCCGCAGCGTCCGGCGACCTCGTCCACCGAGTAGTCCGACGTCTCCAGCAGGCGCTGCGCCTGCAGCACGCGCTGGGTGATCAGCCACTGCAGGGGAGCGCTCCCCGTGAGCGAGCGGAAGCGGCGGTCGAAGGTACGGCGGGACATGTACGCGCGCGCCGCGAGGGTCTCCACGTCGAACTGCTCGTGGAGGTGCTCCAGCGCCCAGGCGACGACCTCGGCGAGCGGGTCGGCGCCGATCTCCTCCGGTAAAGACCGGTCGAGGTAGCGCTCCTGGCCGCCACTGCGGCGCGGCGGGACCACCAGACGCCGGGCCAGCGCCCCGGCCGCCTCGTTGCCGTGGTCCGTGCGCACGATGTGCAGACACAGGTCGATGCCCGCGGCCGTGCCGGCGCTGGTGAGGACGTCTCCGTCGTCCACGAACAGCTCACGCGGGTCGACATGCACCGACGGGTAGCGCTTGGCCAGCGTCGGCGCGTACATCCAGTGGGTGGTGGCCGGCCGCCCGTCCAGCAGCCCGGCGGCCGCCAGAACGAAGGCGCCCGTGCACAGCCCGACGATGCGGGCGCCCTCCTCGTGCGCCCGGCGCAAGGCGTCGAGCGCCTCCTCCGGTGGCGGCGAGGTGATCGAGCGCCAGGCCGGCACGACGACGGTGCCCGCCCGCGAGATCGCCTCCAGCCCGTTCGGCGCGGTGAGTTCCAGGCCCCCCGTGGTCCGCAGCGGGCCCTCCTCCCCGGCGCACACCAGCAGTCGGTAGCGCGGCACTCCGGCGTCCTGGCGGTCAATCCCGAACACCGATAGTGGAATGGAACTCTCGAAGATGGGGCCGCCGCTGAACAGCAGCACCGCAACGATCTCCTTGCGGCGTCGCCCGGAAAGTTTCCGGGCCGCGGCTTCCGGCGCGGCAGCGGAGTCGTGGCTCATACTGCTAAGCCCCCCTCGGTGGTCGCGGCTCCTCGGTTGTGTCGCTCCTGCACGTTTCCCCTTGGTCCTGCACGAGTCCCCCGCCGTAAGACAGTCAAGATCGAATCTACTGCGTCCCGTGGTGCCGGCGTGGCCAGTTCGGCAACCGGCACATTGTCGACTTGGCAACTTGGCGTGAAGCATTCGATCACGAAGCGTTGCACTCGTGGACCCCACAGGGAAGTGCGCCTCGTCGCGGTGGCCAATCCACGTAGGGTGCGCGCGCCCCACGAGCCCCTTTCAGTGCAGGTCGAACGGGGGGTCCAGGGGTGTTCGAGCAACAGATGCACAGGAACCCGAAGTTGGCTGAAAAGATACGGGGGCGTGCACCGAAACCGGTCAGTCGACCGGCGTGTTCCGCCCCGAGTGACGTCCGCCCCTGTGCGCCCCCGAACCGGCCCGGCCGCGCCGTGCTCGGCGTGGCGCACTCCCGCCGACCGATTCGTCGGCCGACTCGCCGGCCGACGCACGCGCCGCGCTCCGCTCCGACAGGCGCAGCAGCAGCCGGCAGGCTCCGGTGACGGCCGCGAGGCCCAGGGCCGCGCCGGCCGCCCCGGCGAGCGAGGTGCCGTACCCGACGAGGACCACGGGCACGAGGACGCAGCTGAAGGCCGCCCAGCGGATCAGGTCGCCCGCCGTGTCGGGGGCGGGGCGCCCGGCGGGGCGCGGGGGCCTGCGGGTGGACCGGGAGGCCGTCGGGTGTCCGGGCACTGCGTGCTCCCTGCGGGGGATGACTTACCCGGGTTCAACGCGTACCCGGCCGCTCGGTCACTGCCGGGAGGCGGATCCGTCACCGCGGGGATATGGATCCGTGTCCGTAGAGGCCCGTACTCTGGGGGGACCCTGTGCGGGACGCCCGGGTGAACCCTGTGCAAAGCGCCTGTACGGGGCAGCAACCATTGCGTTACGGGCGTCCGCTCGTGCATGCTCCCTGGAACCCCGCGCAGCCGGTGCGGGGCGTGGGATAAGGAGGCGTGCCGCCGTACCCTTGGGGGTATGGGGTTGGGAAGATGATTCCCGGACACAGCTCCGCAGCACACTGTCGTCCCACACCCACGAGGACCCGAACGCCGAGACACCCATGGCCGGTCACGAATTCTTCGAACCCGCGGACCGCAAGCGGCGGCCGGTAGCCGATCCCACGGCGGCCGACCCCCTGGCGGCGGAAGAAGCACGCCCCACCTGCGATCCCGCCTTCCAGCACGGCGTCGTCGTCGGCTTCGACGGTTCGACGTCCAGCGAGCGCGCCCTCGCCTACGCGATCGGCATGGCCCACCGCTCCGGCTCGGGCCTGATCATCGTGCACGTCGCCAACCGGCTGCCCACGACCGTGTGGGCCGGCTGTGAGCCACCGGTCTTCGTCGACGTCCCCGACCACCGCACCGAGGTGCTCGGTCTCGAGCTCGCCTGCGCGGACTACCTCGCCGAAGTCCCCTGGATCCTCGTCGAGCGCGGCGGCGACATCTGCCACGAACTCGAAGAGGTGGGGCGGGAGTACGAGGCGGACGCGATCGTCGTCGGCTCCACGCACGGGATCGTGGGCCGCATCTTCGGCTCGGTCGCGGGCCGGCTCGCGAAGCGTGCGCAGCGCCCGGTAATCGTCATTCCGTAACGCGCTGTTGTCCCATGGGAGATGTGCTCGTGGGACAGCCAACTCTTTTTTCGGCTGTGGGTAAGTCTACTGGCGCGTAGAGGTGTTTGTGCCCTTGTGAAGGGCATATACCGGTCGCTACTGCTCAGGCGCGCTGCCGGTCGGGGTGTGACGGCCACCGGATCGCTGCGCGGGCTGGGGGGTTGGGCGGCTCCCCGGCGACAGAGACGGACCCTCACGGTGTTGGTGGCACGCGTGAGGGTCCGTCCTCTTGTTCGGCCTCTGCGGGTGTGTGGGGGCTGGTCGCGAGTTCCCCGCGCCCCTTGCAGGGGCGCGCCCTCAACGGGGCGTTTCCTACTCCACCGTCACCGACTTCGCCAGGTTCCTCGGCTTGTCGATGTCCCGGCCCAGGGTCAGGGCCGTGTGGTAGGCGAGGAGTTGGAGGGGGATGCCCATGAGGATCGGGTCGAGTTCGTCCTCGTTCTTCGGGACGACGATCGTCTGGTCGGCCTTCTCCTGCTCCTGGTGGGCCACCGCGAGGATCCGGCCGCTGCGGGCCTTGATCTCCTCAAGGGCCGCGCGGTTCTTCTCCAGCAGGTCGTCGTCGGGGACGATCGCGACCGTCGGCAGGGCCGGCTCGATGAGCGCCAGCGGGCCGTGCTTGAGCTCGGAGGCGGGGTAGGCCTCGGCGTGGATGTACGAGACCTCCTTGAGCTTCAGCGAGGCCTCGCGGGCCACCGGGTAGCCCCGTACCCGGCCGATGAAGAGCATCGAGCGGGCCTCGGCGTACTCCTGGGCCAGCTTCTTGATCTCCTCCTCCTGCTCCAGCATCTCGGAGATCTGGGCGGGCAGCTTCCGCAGGCCCTCGATGATCCGCCTGCCGTCGCGGACCGAGAGGTCACGGGTGCGGCCCAGGTGCAGGGCCAGCAGCGCGAAGGCCACCGTGGTGTTCGTGAAGCACTTGGTCGACACCACGCAGACCTCCGGGCCCGCGTGCACGTAGATGCCGCCGTCGGCCTCGCGGGCGATCGCGGAGCCGACGACGTTCACCACGCCGAGGACCCGTGCGCCCTTGCGCTTCAGCTCCTGGACCGCAGCCAGGACGTCGTAGGTCTCGCCCGACTGGGAGACCGCCACGTACAGGGTGTCGGGGTCCACGACCGCGTTGCGGTAGCGGAACTCGGACGCCGGCTCGGCGTCGGCGGGGATGCGGGCCAGCTCCTCGATCATCTGGGCGCCGATCATGCCCGCGTGGTACGAGGTGCCGCAGCCGAGGATCTTCACGCGGCGGATCTGGCGCGCCTCGCGGGCGTCCAGGTTGAGGCCGCCGAGGTGCACGGTCGAGAACCGGTCGTCGATGCGGCCGCGCAGCACACGGTCCACGGCGTCGGCCTGCTCGTGGATCTCCTTGTGCATGTACGTGTCGTGGCCGCCCATGTCGTACGACGCGGCCTCCCACTCCACGGTGGTCGGCTCGGCGGTCGTGCGGGTGCCCTCGGTGGTGTACGTGCGGAAGTCGTCGGCCTTGAGGGTGGCCATCTCGCCGTCGTCGAGGGTGACGATCTGGCGGGTGTGCGCGACCAGGGCCGCTATGTCCGAGGCGACGAACATCTCCTTCTCGCCGATGCCGAGGACGACCGGGGAGCCGTTGCGGGCCACCACGATCCGGTCCGGGAAGTCGGCGTGCATGACCGCGATGCCGTACGTGCCCTCGACGATCCGGAGCGCCTGGCGGACCTTCTCCTCCAGCGTCTCGGCCTGGGAGCGGGCGATCAGGTGGGTGAGGACCTCGGTGTCGGTCTCGGAGAGGAACTCGACACCGTCGGCCTCCAGCTTGCGGCGCAGCTCGGAGGCGTTGTCGATGATGCCGTTGTGCACGACCGCGACCTTGTTGTCGGCCGACAGGTGCGGGTGCGCGTTGACGTCGGACGGGGCGCCGTGGGTGGCCCAGCGGGTGTGCGCGATGCCGGTGGTGCCCTTGAAGCGGGCGGGGACCTTGGCCTCCAGGTCGCGGACCCTGCCCTTGGCCTTGACCATCTTCAGGCCCGCCGTCTTCGGCGACGTCACGACGATTCCCGCCGAGTCGTAGCCGCGGTACTCCAGCCGCTGCAGGCCCTCCAGCAGCAGCGGGGCCACATCGCGCCTACCGATGTATCCGACGATTCCGCACATACAGTTTTCCCCTTTTCTCCCCGTTCGGGCCGGTCGTGCCGTGACCGTTTGTCTGGTGGTCGTTCGTCCCGACGGCCTCAGCCGTAGACGATGCGGCGCAGTTGTCTGAGCGTGAGCTCGGGCGGTGCCACCGCGCGGTACTTCAGATCCGCCTCGATCCGTTCGAAGATCGCCGAGTTCACCAGGCCCTGGGCCTGGAGCTCCCGGTGGCGGCGGCGGACGTAGTCCTCCGTCGTCTCGTCGAAGTACGCCAGCACGTCCTGGATCACGCGCAGCGCCTCGCCCCGGCTGAGGGGCGTGGACCGCGTCAGATGATCAACAAGTTCGTCGTGCACCCGGTAGATCCTGGGGTACCGGCGGCCTTTTCGCAAGAATCCTGCCCGATTCCGGGCAGGCGGCTGTTGAAACTCCTTGGGTGAACATTGGATCTCTCATGAGTGTCTGTTCGTGCGCTGTCCATCCGGCGTCCCGCGATCCGTTGCCTGAGCAGACGACTTTCAGACGTCATGGACATTCCTCGCATGGGAGTACCCGAGCGGCTCGCCGAGCGCATGAGCATGGCCGAGCAGCACGAATACCTGCGCGCCAGATTCTCCCGGCGCACGATGATCAGAGGCGGCGCCGTCACGCTGGGCGCCGTCGCGGGTGGCGCGTTCGTGCCGGGCGCCACCGCCCGGGCCGCCGTGCCCACGCGGACCGTGGCGAGCACCGGGACCGTCGACGGTTCGCTCGTCGCCCCCTTCGGCCGCCACCTCGCCTTCGGCAACGACCCCCGCACCGAGATCACCGTCTCGTGGCAGGTCCCCGTCGCGGTGAAGAAGCCCTTCATCCGCGTCGGCGCCACGCCCTGGGGCCTCTCCCGCAAGATCGACGCCGAGGTCCGCACCCTCTACACGCCGGCCGGTGTCGGCGCGAGCGGCGACCACACGCAGTACTACCTCCACGCCAGGCTGACCCACCTGCGCCCCGGGAAGACGTACTACTACGGCGTCGGCCACGCCGGCTTCGACCCGGCCGAGACGCACCTCCTCGGCACCCTGGGCACCTTCACCACCGCACCCGCCCACAAGGAGCCGTTCACCTTCACGGCCTTCGGCGACCAGGGCGTCAGCTACCACGCGCTCGCCAACGACAGCCTGATCCTCGGCCAGAACCCGGTCTTCCACCTGCACGCCGGTGACATCGCCTACGGCGACCCGACCGGCCAGGGCAAGACCTCCGACACGGGCTTCGACTCGCGCACCTGGGACCAGTTCCTCGCGCAGACCGAGTCGGTCGCCAAGTCCGTGCCGTGGATGGTCAGCTACGGCAACCACGACATGGAGGCCTGGTACTCGCCGAGCGGCTACGGCGGCGAGGAGGCGCGCTTCACACTCCCCGACAACGGGCCGGACAAGGCGCACCTCCCGGGCGTCTACTCCTTCGTCTACGGCAACACGGCGGTCATCTCGCTGGACCCCAACGACGTCTCCTTCGAGATCCCGGCCAACCTCGGCATCTCCGGCGGCACCCAGACCACGTGGTTCGAGGCGCAGCTGAAGAGGTTCCGGGCCGCGAAGGACATCGACTTCATCGTCGTGTTCTTCCACCACTGCGCCTACTGCACCTCCACCGCGCACGCCTCGGAGGGCGGTGTGCGCCAGGAGTGGGTGCCGCTGTTCGAGAAGTACACCGTCGACCTCGTCATCAACGGCCACAACCACCAGTACGAGCGCACCGACGTCATCAAGGCGGGCGAGGTCGCCAGGAAGCTGCCGATCGGCGCGACGGCCTACCCCGAGACCGAGGGCGTGGTCTACGTGACCGCGGGCGCGGCGGGCCGCAGCCTGTACGCGTTCTCCGCGCCCGACTCGTACGAGGGCCACGAGAACGAGGTGGACTCCGTGGCCTCGTTCGTCAACCTCGAGGACGGCAAGCAGAACGAGACGGTCGCCTGGTCGCGCGTGCGCTACCTGAACTACTCGTTCCTGCGCGTGGACGTCACTCCCGCGCCCAGGGGCCGCTACACCACCCTCAAGGTCCAGGGCATCGCCGAGACCGGTGACCGGATCGACCACTTCACGGTGGCGCGCAGGGCCGAGTAGGCGTCCGTCAGTGGCCTTACGGCTGCGGGCATCCGTGCGCCCGGAAGGCGGGGCGCACACCCGGCAACCCCGGCAGGCGGTCCTCACATGCGCTTGAGGACCGCCTGCTTGGCCATGGCGAACTCCTCGTCCGTGAGGACGCCCGACTTGTGCAGCTCCCCGAGTTCGCGCAGCCGGCGCAGCAGGGCGTCGTGGTCGTCCTCGCGGGTGGCCGGGGCCTCTTCGGGCCCCGGGGAGGCCTGGGTGAGCTGCTTCGGCGGCTCGTCCGCGGTCGGGGACGAGGGGTGCGGGAGCCGTGCCTGGACGGCCGCAGCGACCAGCGCCATCAGCGGGTCCTTCTTGAAGCCCCACAGCTCCACCGAGTTGGGGTCGTACTTGGGCGGCGCCTTGGTGGGCGCGTTCCTCACGGTGAAGCGGAGGCAGCCGTTCTCCAGGCCCACCGCCGGATGCCACTCCACGGACCGGATGTCGGTCAGGGCCAGGGTGCGGGAGCCGGCCGCGGCCTTCGCGTCCTCCGTCTTCCAGTTCCACTCCAGGCGCACGTGCTCGCCGTCGAAGTGCGCGGTGCCGTCCCCGGCCGACGCCGACAGCGGGACCGCCGGGCCGGGCAGCAGGTACTCCTCGACGGCGTTCGCCGGGACCTGCTCCAGGAGCAGGGCGCCGCGGACCTCGTCCACGAAGTACTCGGCGACGCCGTAACGGTCCGACTCGACGGTGAGCTGGTACGGGTCGTGGGAGTCGGTGAGCCGGCCTCCCGTCGCCTGGAGGAGGGGGTCCGCGCCGTCGCGCAGCCTGAGGCGCAGCCGCCCGGACTTCTTTCCGTGTTCCAGGGATATCCCCGCCAACGCGGCCAGCGGGACGTTCAGTTCACCCAGTGTCCTGCGCAGCAGGCTCACGTTCTTGTCGCGTCCCGGCGTCAGCCTCAAGGTGTCGCCGTAGAAGGCCCAGGTCCCGTCGCGCTGGATGATTTCCGCCATGAAGGGATTGTTCCACCGCCCGCGCGGGGAGGTTGGTCCATACCATTTGGGTGACAGGTGGGCTGACGGAAGGGAACACTGGTGGGACAGCACCGCAGAACGACTCGCCTTCTCGGATCGCTGCTGCTCGTGACGGCGACCGGGGTCTCCGCCGCCGGAGCGGCAGCGGCCGGGCAGACGCCCACACCGCTCGACCGTGTGATCCCGGCTCCGGCGTCCGTGAAGGCGGGCGGCGAGCCGTACCGGATCACGGACAGCACCCGCATCCACGTGGACGACTCGCGCGAGGTCCGCCGGATCGGCACGTACCTCGCGGACATCCTGCGTCCCTCGACCGGCTACCGCATCCCGGTGACGGACCGTCAGGGGCCGGGCAGCATACGCCTCAAGCTGGGCTCCAAGGACGCCTCCCTCGGCGACGAGGGCTACCGCCTCGACAGCGGCCGGCGCGGGGTCACGATCACCGCCCGGGGGCCCGCCGGGCTCTTCCACGGCGTGCAGACCCTGCGCCAGCTCCTCCCGGCAACCGTCGAGAAGGACACCGTGCAGCCGGGTCCCTGGCTGGTCGCGGGCGGCACCATCAAGGACACCCCGCGCTACGGCTGGCGCGGCGCGATGCTGGACGTCTCCCGGCACTTCTTCACCGTTGACCAGGTCAAGCGCTACATCGACCAGTTGGCGCTCTACAAGGTCAACAAGCTGCACCTGCACCTCAGTGACGACCAGGGCTGGCGCATCGCGATCGACTCCTGGCCCCGGCTCGCCACGTACGGAGGCTCCACCCAGGTCGGCGGCGGACCCGGCGGCCACTACACCAAGGCCGACTACAAGGAGATCCTCCGGTACGCCTCCTCCCGCTACCTGGAGGTCGTGCCCGAGATCGACATGCCCGGCCACACCAACGCGGCCCTCGCCTCCTACGCCGACCTCAACTGCGACGGTGTCGCGCCCCCGCTCTACACCGGAACCGACGTCGGCTTCAGCTCCCTGTGCGTGGGCAAGGAGATCACGTACGACTTCGTGGACGACGTGGTGCGGGAGATCGCCGCGCTCACCCCCGGCCGCTACCTCCACATCGGCGGCGACGAGGCGCACTCCACCAGTCACGACGACTACGTCAAGTTCATGGACCGGGTGCAGCCGATCGTGGAGCGGTACGGCAAGACGGTGATCGGCTGGCACCAGCTGACCGGCGCGACCCCGGCGAAGGGCGCGCTCGCACAGTACTGGGGCCTCGACAGCACCAGCGCGGCGGAGAAGGAGCAGGTCGCGGCGGCGGCGCGGAACGGCACCGGGCTGATCCTGTCGCCCGCCGACCGGGTCTACCTCGACATGAAGTACACCAAGGACACCCCCCTGGGCCTGGACTGGGCGGGCCTGGTGGAGGTGAGGCGGTCGTACGACTGGGATCCGGCCACCTACCTTCCGGGAGCCCCGGCTTCGGCCGTGCGGGGCGTCGAGGCGCCGCTGTGGACCGAGACCATCGTGACCTCGCAGAACATCGACTACATGACGTTCCCGCGCCTCCCGGGCGCCGCCGAGCTCGGCTGGTCGCCGGCGTCCACGCACGACTGGGACGCGTACCGGGTGCGGCTGGCCGCGCAGGGGCCGCGGTGGGACGCGCTGGGGATCGGGTACTACCGGTCGCCGCAGGTGGACTGGCCCACCGCGGGATAGTCCGGACCACGATGACGGGCACCTCGGAGGACCGTACTCCGAGGTGCCCGTCTGCCTGTGGGGGCCGTTACAGCCCCGCGATGGGGTTCTTCAGGTTGCCGACGAGCTGGAGGGCGCCCGCCGGGTCGGCGAGATCCACCATCTGCTTGTTGTCGCGCAGCTGGAGCCGGTTGAGGCAGGACAGCGCGAACTCGGGGGCGAACATGTCGTACTGCCGGAACTTCTCGGCGAGTTCGGGTGTCGCCGCCTGGTACTCGCGGACGGCGTCGGCGACCGTGCGCCAGAAGTCGTCCTCCGCCAGGACGCCCTCGTCGGCGAGGTTCGCGGCGAGGAAGCGGAAGAAGCAGTCGAAGACGTCCGTGAAGATCGACAGGAGTTTCTTCTCCTCCGGGACCTCCACACGCAGCCGCTCGACCGTCGGCGGCAGCACCGCCTCCCGGTCCATCACCGCGATCTCCTCGGCGATGTCCTTGTAGATCGCGCGCTGCACCACGCCGTCCTTCAGGACGAGGATGACGTTCTCGCCGTGCGGCATGAAGACCAGGTCGTACGCGTAGAAGCTGTGCAGCAGCGGTGTGAAGTACGCCCGCAGGTAGTGCCGCAGCCACTCCACGGGGGTGAGGCCGGAGCGTTCGATCAGCGCCGCCGCGAAGCCGTGGCCCTCGTGGTCGACGTGGACGAGCGAGGCCATCGTCGCGAGCGACTCGCCCTCCTGGAGGGAGGACACCGGGCTCTCGCGCCACAGGGCGGCCAGCATCTTGCGGTACGGGGAGTAGCGGTCCGTGGCGGCCTCGTACTCCAGGTGCCGGTAGCCGACCGCAGCCCGCTCGCGGATGATCGACAGGCCCGTCGACTTCAGCACCGGGTCGCCCTCGATGAGCTGGGCCAGCCAGTCGTTGATCGCCGGGGTCGCCTCCATGTAGGCGGCCGAAAGACCGCGCATGAAGCCCATGTTGAGGACGGACAGGGCCGTCTTCACGTAGTGCTTCTCGGGATGCGACTGGTTGAAGAACGTCCGGATCGACTGCTGGGCGAGGTACTCGTCGTCGCCCTCGCCGAGGCACACCAGGTGCTTCCTCGCGACCTCGGCGGCGAAGGTGACCGTGAGCTTGTTCCACCACTGCCAGGGGTGGACCGGGATGAACAGGTAGTCGGCGGGGTCGAGGTCCTGGTCCGTGAGGACCTTCTCGAAGCGCTCGACCGTCGCCTCTCCCAGCTCGTCCCGCAGGAACGACTCGTACTCGATGCCCACGCCCGCCGTGAAGGCCGCCCGCGAGCGGTGCGCGGCCAGCCAGACCAGCCGGACGGGGCTCGCGGTCTCGGGGGCGTACGAGAGGTACTCGTGGACGCCGAAGCCGAGCCGGCCGTTGTTGGCGACGAAGCAGGGGTGGCCCTCGGTCATACCTGTCTCGATGGCCTGGAAACCGGAGCCGGCCAGCTCGGCGACGGGCACCCGCGGCTTGGTGAGCTTGTAGCAGGTCCCGGAGAGGGTGGAGGAGATCTCCTCCAGGTAGACGGGCAGGACCTCGTCGCTCAGACCGAGCGTCTTCTTCAGCTCGATGAAGAAGTCCAGTGCGGCGAGCGGGAGTTCGCGGCCGTCGCGGTGGCGGGTGATCGACTCGGCGTCCACCTGCCAGTGGTCGAGGGCGCGGACCCGTGCCGTGAAGGTGTACCGGGTGAGGCCGTCGTCACCGCGGACGACGTACTGGTCCTCTCCGGTGGCCTCAGGAGTGATCAGCCGCTCGTGGGCGAACTCCGCGAGCGCCTTGCGGATGAGGAGACGGTTGGCCGTCGCCCAGCGGTCGGGGGACAGGTGCGCCACGGCGTCGGACAGGGTCATGCGGCTACTCCTCGGGCGGCCAGGTACTGCTCGCGCGTGCAGAAGCTCAGCAGCGCGCGCTTCTCCGGCTTGTCGATCTCGCGTACGGGCACGAAGCCGACGGCTTCGTTCAGCGCGTGCACGGCCTTGTTGGTCACGTCGGGTTCGACGACGACCCGCCGGGTGCGCGGGTCGGCGAACAGCTCGTCCATCACCGCGGTGATGACGGCCCGCGTGAAGCCGTGGATCGGCCGGTCGGTGGGGGCGACCAGGAAGTGCATGCCGACGTCACCGGGCTCGGGTTCGTACAGCCCGACCAGCTCGATGTACCGCGGGTCGTACTTCTCCATCAGGAACGCGGGCTCCCCGTCGTGCAAGCCCAGGTACGCGTGGTGGTGCTCGCTGGCCGCGATGCCCATGTACTCGCGCTCGACGTCCTGCAGTTTCGCGTCCTGCATCATCCAGAACGCCGCCTTGGGATGGGTCACCCAGCTGTGCAGCAGTTCGGCGTCCTTGAGGGGGTCGAGGGGCCGGATCGTGAAGGTGCCGACAGTGGAGGTGGTGCTCATACGCTGAACTCCTGGAACGCGATCGTCTTCTCGACGGGGTAGTACTCGGTGCCGAGCAGCTCGCGGATGATCGACGAGTTCCGGTACGCGCCCATGCCCAGGTCCGGGGACGTGATGCTGTGCGTGTGCACGCCCGCGTTCTGCAGGAAGACCCCGCGGCCCGTGGTGTCGATGGCGTAGTTGCGGCCCACGTCGAAGCGGCCGTGGCCGTCGAAGCGGAGGCGGCCCCGGATCGGGTCGAGGAAGGCCGGCGGCTCGTAGTGGTAGCCGGTGGCGAGGACGAGGCCCTCGGTCTGGATCTCGAAGTCCTTGTCCTGCTCGTCCTGGTGGAAGTCGAGGGTGTAGAGCCCGTCCTCGTAACGCGCGGTGTTGAGGGAGGAGTTGGTGAGGAGGCGGGTGGGGACCGGGCGGCCGCCGCTGGTGACGTTCTTCTGGTACAGCAGGTCGAAGATCGAGTCGATCAGGTCCGAGTTGATGCCCTTGAACAGGCCCTTCTGCTGCTTCTCCAGCCGGTAGCGGGTCTCCTCGGGCAGCGCGCGGAAGTAGTCGATGTAGTCCGGGGACGTCATCTCCAGCGTCAGCTTGGTGTACTCGAGGGGGAAGAAGCGCGGGGAGCGCGTGACCCAGTTGAGCCGGTAGCCGTGGACGTCGATCTCGGCGAGGAGCTCGTAGTAGATCTCCGCGGCGCTCTGGCCGCTGCCGACGATGGTGATGGACTCCTTGGCCTGCAGCTCCGCCTTGCGGTGCATGTAGTGCGCGTTGTGGAAGAAGTCGCCGCCCAGGCCACGGCAGGCCTCGGGGACGAACGGCACGGTGCCAGTGCCGAGGACGAGGTGGCGGGCTCTGTGGGTGCCGCCGGCCTCGGTGCGTACGAGGTACAGCTCGGCCTCGTCGTCGTACGTCACCTCGGTGACCGTGGTGCCGAAGCGGACGTTGCTCAGTTTGTTCGCGGCCCAGCGGCAGTAGTCGTCGTACTCGACCCGCAGGGGGTAGAAGTTCTCGCGGATGTAGAACGAGTACAGACGGCCGGACTCCTTGAGGTAGTTGAGGAAGGAGTACGGGGACGTCGGGTCGGCCAGCGTCACCAGGTCCGACATGAACGGGGTCTGGAGGTGGGCGCCGTCGAGGAACATGCCCGAGTGCCACTCGAAGTGGGGCTTCGACTCCAGGAACACGCCGTCGAGTTCGGCGATGGGTTCGGTGAGGCAGGCCAGCCCGAGGTTGAAGGGGCCGAGCCCGATGCCCACGAAGTCATGGGTGGTGTCCGTGGGTTCAGGAAGCGCGGTCAAGGGACTCTCCCAGGTACTGCTCGGCGTGGCCGGCGATCAGGTCGAGGACGGCGGCGATGTCGTCGGCCGTGGTCTCGGGGTTGAGCAGGGTGAACTTCAGGTAGTGGCGGTCGCCCACCTTGGTGCCCGCGACCACCGCGTCACCCGAGGCGAACAGGGCCTTGCGGGCGTACAGGTTGGCCCGGTCGATCTCGGCCGGGTCGGTGACGGCCCCGGGTATGTAGCGGAAGACCAGCGTGGACAGGCTCGGCTCGACGACGACGTCGTAGCGCGGGTCGGCGGCGAGCAGCTTCCAGCCCTCCTCCGCCAGGTCGCAGACCTCGTCGAAGAGCTGGCCGATGCCGTCGGCGCCCATCACGCGCAGTGTCATCCACAGCTTGAGCGCGTCGAAGCGGCGGGTGGTCTGCAGGGACTTGTCGACCTGGTTGGGGATGCGCTCGGTCACCATGCGGCGCGGGTTGAGGTACTCCGCGTGGTAGGTGGCGTGGCGCAGCGTCGCCGCGTCCCGGACCAGTACCGCCGACGAACTCACCGGCTGGAAGAAGGACTTGTGGTAGTCCACGGTGACGGAGTCGGCGCGCTCGATGCCGTCGAGCAGCGCCCGGCGCTTGAGCGAGGCGAGCAGACCGCAGCCGTACGCCGCGTCCACGTGCATCCACGTCCCGAACTGCTCGCACAGCTCGGCGATCTCGGGCAGCGGGTCGATGGAACCGAAGTCGGTGGTCCCGGCGGTGGCGACGACGGCCATGGGGATCAGGCCGTCCCGCTCGCAGCGCTCCAGCTCGTGGGCGAGGGCCACGGTCTGCATGCGCTTGTCGTGGTCGACGGGAACGGAGACGACGGAGTCGGCGCCGAGCCCCAGCAGTTTCGCCGACTTCTTCACGCTGAAGTGGCTGACCTCGGAGGCGAAGATCCGCAGTTTGGCGAACGAGGCTGGTACCTCCCACCCATCCCGCCCTGGCTTGGCCTCCTCACGCGCCAGCAGCAGGGCCTGGAGGTTGGACTGGGTGCCGCCGGAGGTGAACACGCCGTCGGCGGCCGGGCCGAGGCCGATGCGCTCGGTCGTCCAGTCGATGAGCTTGCGCTCGATGAGGGTGCCGCCGGCGGACTGGTCCCAGGTGTCCAGCGAGGAGTTGACGGCGGAGAGGACGGCCTCGCCGAGCACGGCCGGGATGACGACCGGGCAGTTGAGGTGGGCGAGGTAGCGCGGGTGGTGGAAGTAGACCGCGTCCCGGAGGTAGACCTCCTCCAGCTCGTCCAGCACCGCTGTGGTGTCGTGCAGGGGCCGGTCGAGGTCGATCTGCTCGATGCGGGGGGCGAGGGCGTCGACGCTGACGCCCGTGAACGGACGGTCGGTGGTGGCGAGTTTGGCCGCCACCCGCTCGATTCCTTCGGTCACGGAGTGGCGGTACCGCTCCGCGGTCGTGTCATTGAGCAGGTGCGAGCGCATGGTGGGCGTTCCTCCGAGCGGGGACAGTCCGTACGGACGGGATGTGGGGAGTGGAGTGAGGAAGCGGAATCGCGGGGTCAGTTTAACTTAGGTAAGCCTAACCTAATTAACTGGCCTGAAACGTCGTCACGCCGGTGACCGCCGTCACTCTCCTCGCTCGCGCAACTGCTCCTCCGTCAGCCCCTCGCGCCAGTAACCGACAAAGGTCACGCACCTCTTGTCGATCCCGCGCTCACGCACGAGATGACGGCGCAGCTCCTTCACACGACCGGACTCGCCCGCGATCCAGGCGTACGGGCGCTCGGCGGGCGGGAGTTGGGCGTCACGGATCGCGTCCAGGGCCGCGGGGGCCCCGTCGGCGCGTACGAGCCAGGTGATCTCGGCGTCCGCCTCGGTCGACAGGTCCTGGATGTCCCCGGCGTGGTGAACCTCCAGCCAGACCCGGGCGCGGGTGCCCGCGGGCAGCGACTCCAGGATCGCGGAGGCGGCGGGAAGGGCCGTCTCGTCGCCCCAGACCAGCACCAGGTCGGTGTCCTCGGGCGGACGGAAACGGATCGCCCGGTTGTCGGGGACGGCGGGGCCGAGAAGGAGGACACGGTCTCCGGCCGTGGCTCCGGCCGCCCAGCGGGACGCGGGCCCCGCGGGCACGGCGGCCCCCGGCTCCACGCCGTGCAGGACGAAGTCGATGTCGACCTCGACGGTGTCTCCGTGGTCGTCCCGGCGCAGGGCGCGCAACGTGTACGAGCGCATCACCGCCCGTACGTCGTCCGGCAGTTCCCGCCACCCCTGCCACCAGCTGTCGCCCAGCTCGATCGGCACGACCGGCTCGGGCTGCCCCGGATGCGGCAGGAACAGCGACAGGGACTGGTCCCTGCCGTCGGAGAGGAAGGCGCGGAGGTCATCGCCGGCGAACGTGACACGGACGAGGGAGGGCCCGAGCCGCCTCGTCCGTACGACGTGGAGGGAGAAGAAACGGAAGGGGGCGGCTACGGCCGTCGTCATGGGGGCTCCTGAGGTGTTGTCAGGGGCGCCTGTTCGGGCGGTGGGGCACCGCGCCCCGTCAGGGGCGCGGGGAACTGCCCGACCAGCCACAGACGACCCGCAGTGTCGCTACGGCGCTCAGCTGACCTTCTTCGCCTTCTCCAAGGCTTCCGCGAGGTTCTCGAGCAACGGCACGCACTTGTCGTAAGAGAGAATCGGCTCGGGGTCACGCGCGATGACCTGCCCCGCCTTCACCGCCGGCAGCTTCTTCCACGTGGCCTCGGTGATGTCCGCCGGCTGGATCGCCGAGGACCGGTTGTCCATCATGATGATGTCCGCGTCGTACTTGTCGACGTTCTCCCAGCTCAGGTTCTCGAACCAGCCGCCGCTCGCCTTCAGGGCCGCGGCGGAGGGCTCGACGAAGTTCACGCCGAGAGCCTTGAAGTACTCCAGGTCGGCGGAGAGGTTCGAGCCGGAGACGTAGAAGATGTCCTGGGCTGCGGAACCGGCCAGCACCTTGATGTCGGGGTTGGCCTTGGCGGCGGAGCGCAGGCGGGCGGCGGCGTCCTCGAAGCGCTTCTTGGCGGAGGTGACCTTCTCGGCCTTCACGTCGGCGCCGAGGGACTCGGCGAGGTCCAGCATGCGCTGCAGAGGCTCGGTCAACTGGCGGTCGTACACGGAGATGCCGACGCTCGGGGCGCCGACGGCGAGGATCTTCTTCTTGGACTCCTCGGGCACGTACCAGAGGGTGCCCGCGTCGTCGAACAGCGTGGTGAGGAGCGCGTCGGGGGCGAGGGCCGCGTACTTCTCGATGTTGAACTGGCCCCACTCGTTGCCGAGGATGGTCACCTTGTTGATGTCGAGGTCGCCGGCCTGGACGTCGGCCTTGCCGTCCTTCGTCTTCGTCGGGCCGAAGACACCCTTGACCGCGATCCCGTAGTCGTGCAGCGCGGCGGCGACACCGACGAACGCGACGATGTTCGTCGGGATCTTGTCCGCCTTGGCGGTCTCACCGCGGTCGTCCTTGAAGGACCAGGGACCGGACTTCGCCGCGGCCGTCTCCTCGCTCGAACCACCGCTCTTGGCGTCTTCGTCTCCGCAGGCGGCGAGCACGGCACCGAGGCCGAGGGCACCGCCGGCGGTGAGGATGCCGCGGCGGGTCGGGTGAGTGGCACGGGCGTTGAACATGTGTGGCTGCTTTCGAACAGGGCTGGACTGCCCGCGGACAAGTTCGAAGGTAGGTTAGCCTAACCTGACTGCTTGTCCAGAGGGTGGTTCCGAGTGCTGGGACGCCCGTGACGACGTATGCCCGTTTCTGTGAGCAGCCTGTGGATCGAAGGCCCGCCTGAGTGGGTTCCCGGGAGTTGGGGCGCGAAACCCTTGGCTGTATCGCGAATGCGAAGGTCGGGTCGCCGGGGATGCGGTGACCGCCCTGCACGGCGAACTTCCTTGACTCCGGCGCTTGTTGACGCTGCGCGAAGGGCTGGAAGCGGGCTGTGGAAGGTGGAAACCAGCCTCTGTTCACTGAGCCTGTTTGCTGTCACCCTCCCTACAGGCGTGCGGTCGGCCGGACGCGCGGACCACGCCCACGGGGGTAGTTGTGGAACCGGTTCGCTCGGACGTCGAGTTCCACCTCGTCCACAACGGCCGGGACCAGCGGAAGGCGCGGATGCGT
The DNA here is from genome assembly GCF_055572015.1 of Streptomyces sp. NPDC030840. Lineage (NCBI taxonomy): Bacteria > Bacillati > Actinomycetota > Actinomycetes > Kitasatosporales > Streptomycetaceae > Streptomyces > Streptomyces sp. NPDC030840. The sequence goes on from NZ_JBVIEE010000001.1 coordinate 114,802, forward strand.
CTTCGCCGGCCCGAACGTGGCCGCGCCACGCACGACGTCGCCTGCCCCAGGTGCGGGAAGACCGTCACCGTCCGCGTCCTCGACGCGGGGGAGACGTCGCGGCGCCAGGCCCTCTACCGCGGGTGGGCCTGGCTGTTCGGCCTCGCCGCGGTCCCCTTCGCGGGGATGACCGTGTACGGGATCGCCACGGACTCCGAAGGCCCGGGGAACGGCGGGTTCCTGCTGACGGTCCTCAGTGCCGTGGCCGCGGGGAACCTGGCCTACGGGGCGCGGAACACCGGGCTGTCCGCCGCCGGACTGGGCGGCCACTACACCGAGGTGATCCATGCCCGGGGGAACCGCCCGCAGACCTGGGCCCGCTTGAGGGGCTGGGTGCGGGCGGCTCGCGGCCGGAACCGCTGACCGGGGAACGCTCAGCCCGCCAGCCCCAACTCCCGTGCGATCAGCATCCGCTGCACCTCGCTCGTCCCCTCGCCGATCTCCAGGATCTTCGAGTCGCGCCACATGCGGGCGACCGGGTACTCGTTCATGAAGCCGTAGCCGCCGTGGATCTGGGTGGCGTCGCGGGCGTTGTCGACGGCGATCGTCGACGAGTAGAGCTTGGCCAGGGCCGCCTGCTTCTTGAAGGGTTCGCCGGAGACGAGGCGGCTCGCGGCGTCGCGCCAGGCGAGGCGGGACGTGTGGGCCTTCATCTCCATGTCGGCGAGCTTGAACTGGATGGCCTGGTTGGCGCCGATCGGGCGGCCGAAGGCGTGACGCTCCTTCGCGTACTTCACCGACTCGTCCACGCAGCCCTGCGCCAGGCCCGTGGCGAGGGCCGAGATCGCGATGCGGCCCTCGTCGAGGATGCGCAGGAACTGGGCGTAGCCCCGGCCTAGTTCACCGAGGAGGTTGTCCGCCGGGACCCGTACGTCCGCGAAGGACAGCTCGCGGGTGTCCGAGGCGTTCCAGCCGACCTTCGAGTACGGTGCCGCGACCGTGAAGCCCGGTGTGCCCGAGGGGACGATGATCGAGGAGATCAGGGGCTTGCCCTCCGGGGTGCGGCCCGTGACCGCCGTGACCGTGACCAGGCCCGTGATGTCCGTGCCCGAGTTGGTGATGAAGCACTTGGTGCCGTTGATCACCCACTCGTTGGTCTCCGGGTCGAGCTTCGCCGTCGTGCGCGTCGCGCCCGCGTCCGAGCCGCCGTCGGGTTCGGTCAGGCCGAAGGCGCCCAGCATCTCGCCGGAGCACAGGCGCGGGAGCCACTGCTGTTTCTGGGCCTCCGTGCCGAAGAGGTGGATCGGCATGGCGCCCAGCGACACGCCCGCTTCCAGCGTGATCGCCACCGAGGAGTCCACTCGCGCCAGTTCCTCCAGCGCGATGCCCAGCGCCAGGTAGTCGCCGCCCATGCCGCCGTACTCCTCCGGGAACGGCAGCCCGAACAGCCCCATGCGGCCCATCTCGCGCACGATCTCGTACGGGAACTCATGGCGCTCGTAGAAGTCGCCGATCTTGGGCGCCACGACGTCGTGTGCGAACTCCTCGACCGTGCGGCGGAGTTCTTCCAGTTCGGGGGAGAGTCGGTGGTCCATCGCGGGTCACTGCTCCTTGTGGGAGTCTTCGGAGCCCTCGGGGGAGAGGGCTCGTACGGTGCGGGACGGGCTGGGGCGGCCCAGGTGGCCGGCCATCCACACGCTTGTGGCGGTGAGACGGCCGAGGTCCACTCCGGTGTCGATGCCGAGACCCCTCAGCATCCACACGAGGTCCTCGGTGGCGAGGTTGCCGGTGGCGGACTTCGCGTACGGGCAGCCGCCCAGGCCGCCCGCGGAGGCGTCGACGGTGGTCACGCCGTGCTGGAGGGCGGCGAGGGTGTTGGCGAGCGCCTGGCCGTAGGTGTCGTGGAAGTGCACGCCCAGGGCGCCGGCGGGGATGTTCCGCTGGTTGAGGGCGCTCAGCAGGGACACGACGTGGCCGGGGGTGGCCACCCCGATCGTGTCGCCCAGGCTCAGTTCGTCGCAGCCCATGTCCATGAGTGCCTTGCAGACGCGTACGACCTGCTCCAGCGGGACCGGGCCCTCCCACGGGTCGCCGAAGCACATCGACAGATAGCCGCGGACGTGAACGTCCGCCGCCTTCGCCCGCGCCACCACCGGCTCGAACATGGCCAGCGCCTCGTCCACCGTGCGGTTCAGGTTGGCCTTCGCGAAGGACTCCGTGGCGCTCGCGAAGACCGCGACACGCCTGGCGCCGAGCGCCAGGGCGCGGTCCAGGCCCCGTTCGTTCGGGACGAGCACCGGGAGCGCCACCGGAAGGTCGCTCACCAGCGGCAGCAGCTCCTCCGCGTCCGCCAGTTGGGGCACCCACTTGGGGTGGACGAAGCTGGTCGCCTCGATCGTCGTCAGGCCCGCGCCGGCCAGGCGGCGGATGAACTCCGCCTTGACCGCCGTCGGCACGTCCGTCTTCTCGTTCTGCAGTCCGTCCCGCGCGCCCACCTCGTGGATGCGGACGCGGGCGGGCAGGCCCGCGGCCGGTACGGCCATGGGGAGTCGCTCGACGGTCATTCCGGCACCTCCTCGTGCGGCTCGATCACGGCCAGCACCTGGTCCATGGCGACCGTCGTGCCCGGCGCGACGTCCAGTTCGGCGACCGTGCCGGCGTGCGGGGCGGAGATGACGTGCTCCATCTTCATCGCCTCGACGACCAGCAGGCTCTGACCCGCGGTCACCTCGTCGCCCACGGCCACCTTGACGACCGTCACGGTGCCGGGCATGGGGGCGGTGAGCGAGTCGGCGCCGCCCGCTCCCGCGCCGGTCAGCGAGGCGGCCACCGGGTCGTGGTCCCGTACGTGCCAGGCGTCGCCGTCGCGGCCCAGCCAGTCGGCGGCCCGGTGGAAGGTGTGGCGGACGCCGTCGAGGGTGACGGAGACGGTGTCCTCGGTGACGGTGTGGGTGCCACGTGGGGCGTGTTCCAGCGGCTCGGTGACCCGGAGGTGGAAGGCGACGGGCCGGGGGGTGCCGCCCAGCCGCCAGCCGCTCGGCACGGAGAACGGGTCGGTCCAGCCCTCGCCCCGTGGCTTCAGCGCGTCCAGCCGTACGGCCGCCGCCGCCTCGTAGACCTCCCGCGGTACGTCGGTGGAGACGAGCCCCTCCACCTCCCGCTCCACCAGCCCCGTGTCCAACTCGCCCGCCACGACCGCCGGGTGGGCCAGCAGCCGGCGCAGGAACCCGGCGTTGGTCTGCACGCCCAGGGTGACCGTGTCGGCGAGGGCGGCGCGCAGCTTGCGCAGGGCCGTCGCGCGGTCCGGGCCGTACGCGATCACCTTGGACAGCATCGGGTCGTACAGGCTCCCGACCTCCATGCCCTCGCTCAGCCCGGAATCGGTGCGCACGCCGGGGCCGGACGGCTCGTTCAGCATCAGCACCGTGCCGCCCGACGGCAGGAACCCGCGCGCAGGGTCCTCGGCGCAGAGGCGGGCCTCGATCGCGTGCCCGGTGAGCGTGATGTTCTCCTGCGCGAAGGCGAGCTTCTCGCCGGCCGCCACCCGCAGCTGCCACTCCACCAGGTCCAGGCCGGTCACCAGCTCGGTCACCGGATGTTCCACCTGCAGGCGGGTGTTCATCTCCATGAAGTAGTAGGAGGAAGGATCGCCGCCCGGCACGATGAACTCCACCGTGCCCGCGCCCCGGTACCCGCACGAGCGCGCGGCCTGCACGGCGGCCTCGCCCATCGCCGCCCGGGTCTCCTCGTCGAGGAGCACGCTGGGCGCCTCCTCGATGATCTTCTGGTGGCGGCGCTGGAGGGAGCACTCGCGCTCGCCGAGGTGGACGACGTTCCCGTGGCCGTCGGCGAGGACCTGGATCTCGATGTGCCGGGGGCGGTCGATCCAGCGCTCGACCAGGAGCGTGTCGTCGCCGAAGGAGGCGCGGGCCTCGCGGCGGGCCGCGGCGATCTCCTCGTCCAGCACGGCCAGGTCCCGCACCAGCCGCATGCCCTTGCCGCCGCCGCCGGCCGAGGGCTTGAGCAGCACGGGCGCACCGAGATCGCGGGCCGCCTCGGCCAGTTCGGGATCACGTCCGCCGGGGACGACCGGGACTCCGGCCGCCCGCACCGTCTCCTTGGCGCGGATCTTGTCGCCCATCAGGGCGATGGCCTCCGCGGGCGGCCCGATGAAGACCAGCCCCGCCTCGGCGCAGGCGCGTGCGAAGCCGGCGTTCTCCGCGAGGAAGCCGTAGCCGGGGTGGACGGCCTGTGCGCCGGTAATCGCCGCCGCCTCCAGAATCCGCTCCACGGACAGATAGCTCTCGGCCGCCGGCGCCGGGCCGATCCGTACGGCGGTGTCGGCCTCGCGCACATGCCGTGCGTCGGCGTCCGCGTCGGAGAAGACGGCTACCGAGCGCACACCCAGCGAGCGGAGCGTACGGATCACGCGGACGGCGATCTCGCCCCGGTTGGCCACGAGCACTGTGTCGAACATGGGTCCCTTCCTCACATCCGGAAGACGCCGAACCGGGGCGCCGCGTCGTCCCTCGGGGGCAGTGGCGCGTTGGCACAGGCGGTCAGGGCCAGGCCCAGCACCTGCCGGGTCTCCAGCGGGTCGATCACGCCGTCGTCCCAGAGGCGGGCCGTCGCGTAGTAGGCGTTGCCCTGGTGCTCGTACTGCGCGCGGATCGGGGCCTTGAAGGCCTCCTCGTCCTGAGCCGCCCAGTCCTCGCCCCGGGCCTCCAGCTGGTCGCGCTTGACGGTCGCGAGGACCGAGGCCGCCTGCTCGCCGCCCATGACCGAGATCTTGGCGCCCGGCCACATCCACAGGAAGCGCGGCGAGTACGCCCGGCCGCACATCGAGTAGTTGCCCGCGCCGTACGAGCCGCCGATCACCACCGTGAGCTTTGGGACCCTCGTGCAGGCCACCGCCGTCACCATCTTGGCGCCGTGCTTGGCGATGCCCCCGGCCTCGTAGTCCCGGCCCACCATGAAGCCGGAGATGTTCTGCAGGAACACGAGCGGGATGCCGCGCTGGTCGCACAGCTCGATGAAGTGGGCGCCCTTCTGGGCCGACTCGGAGAACAGGATGCCGTTGTTGGCGACGATGCCGACGGGGTGGCCGTGGACGCGCGCGAAGCCCGTGACCAGGGTCTGCCCGAACTCCGCCTTGAACTCGGCGAACCGGGAGCCGTCCACCACGCGCGCGATGACCTCGCGGACGTCGTACGGGGTGCGGGAGTCCACCGGCACCGCGCCGTACAGCCCGTACGGGTCGACCTTCGGCTCGGTGGCCGGCTCGACCCGCCAGGGCAGGGGGCCGCGCGCGGGAAGGGTGGAGACGATGGTCCGCACGATGCGCAGCGCGTGCGCGTCGTCCTCCGCGAGGTGGTCGGTGACACCCGACACGCGTGCGTGGACCTCGCCGCCGCCGAGCTCCTCCGCCGTCACGACCTCGCCGGTGGCGGCCTTCACCAGGGGCGGGCCGCCGAGGAAGATCGTGCCCTGGTCGCGCACGATCACCGCCTCGTCGCTCATCGCCGGGACGTAGGCGCCGCCGGCCGTGCAGGAGCCGAGGACGGCGGCGATCTGCGGGATCCCGGCGCCCGACATGCGGGCCTGGTTGTAGAAGATGCGCCCGAAGTGCTCGCGGTCGGGGAAGACCTCGTCCTGCATGGGGAGGAAGGCGCCGCCGGAGTCGACGAGGTAGAGGCAGGGAAGGCGGTTCTCCAGGGCGACTTCCTGCGCGCGCAGGTGCTTCTTCACCGTCATCGGGTAGTAGGTGCCGCCCTTGACGGTGGCGTCGTTCGCGACGATCACGCACTCGCGGCCGCTGACCCGCCCGATGCCGGCGATGACGCCGGCGGCCGGGGCCTGCCCGTCGTACATCCCGTCGGCCGCCAGCGGGGCCAGCTCAAGGAAGGGCGAGCCGGGGTCGAGAAGCGTGTCGACGCGGTCGCGCGGCAGCAGCTTGCCGCGCGCGGTGTGGCGCGCCCGTGCCTTCTCGCCGCCGCCGAGGCGGGCGGCCGCCAGCTTGGCGCGCAGCTCCTCGCCGAGTGCGCGGTGCGCGGCCTCGTTGGCCCGAAAGGCCTCCGACGCGGGGTCGGCCGCCGTCGTCAGCTCCGGTGCCTGGTCCATCGTGCGGTCCCCTCATCTTGTTAATGAGCGTTAACGCGTTTCCTTCAGGTTAACGACCGCTAACCTGCCTGTCTAGAATCGTTCGTATGGCCACGCGAACCGATGCCCTCACCCGCCGCGAGCAGATCCTCAAGGAGGCCGCACGGCTCTTCGCCGAGCGGGGGTTCCACGGGGTCGGTGTCGACGAGATAGGGGCGGCCGTCGGGATCAGTGGTCCTGGCCTGTACCGGCACTTCCCGGGCAAGGACGCGATGCTCGCCGAGCTGCTGGTGGGCATCAGCGGGCAGTTGCTGACCGGGGGGAAGCGGCGGGTGGCCGAGTCGGAGGGGGACGCGGAGGCGGTCCTCGACTCGCTCATCGAGGGGCACATCGACTTCGCGCTCGACGACCGTCCCCTCATCACCCTGCACGACCGTGAGCTGGATCGCCTGCGGGACAGCGACCGCAAGCTCGTGCGGCAGCTTCAGCGGCAGTACGTGGAGCTGTGGGTGGGGGTGGTGCGGGAGGTGTATCCCTCGCTGGCCGAGCCCGCGGCTCGCTCCGCGGTGCACTCGGTGTTCGGGTTGCTGAACTCGACGCCGCATCTGGGGCGGCCGGGGGCGTTGCCGGGGCGGGCGGGGACGGCGGCGTTGCTGCACCGGATGGCGCGGGGGGCGTTCGCCGCGGCGGGTTCGCCGGCGGCGGGCTGAGCCGGGTGAGTGGGTGCCTGGGGTGGGTTGGTTGGGTGCGGGTGGGGTGTGGCTGGTCGCGCAGTTCCCGGCGCCCTTGACGCATCGGCCTCGCCCGGCGAATCTCAGCCCCTCCGGCGTTTGAGGAGCGGGGTCCGGGGCGGAGCCCCGGGATGGGACGGGTAGGGGCGGCGGGGGCGAGAAAACCCCCGGGCTCCCCCCAACCGTGACGAGCGTTACTTCAGGTGTGGTCTGGACGGGTGTTCGTACTCGCCGGTACCTTTCTCTGAGCAAGCGCTTAGACAAGCTCAGACGTACGCAGGTGGAGGTGGCGGCGGTGCGCCGTACGGTGTTCAACGAGGATCACGAGGCGTTCCGGGAGACCCTGCGCGCCTTCATCGAGGCCGAGGTCGTCCCCGTCTACGACGAGTGGCTCGCCGCCGGGCAGGCGCCGCGCGACTTCTACTACAAGCTCGCCGAGCTCGGCGTCTTCGGCATCCGCGTCGACGAGGAGTACGGCGGCGCCGGCATCGACTCCTACAAGTTCGAGGCCGTCCTCTACGAGGAGACCGCCCGCGCCGGCGTCACCTTCGGCGGCTCCGGGGTGCACGTCCTGCTCGGCCTGCCCTACATCAAGCTGCTCGCCACCGACGAGCAGAAGAAGCGTTACCTGCCGAAGTTCGTCTCCGGCGAGGAGATGTGGGCCATCGCGATGACCGAGCCGGGCACCGGCTCCGACCTCGCGGGCATGCGGACCACCGCCAAGCTCTCCGAGGACGGGACGCACTACGTCCTCAACGGCGCCAAGACCTTCATCACCGGCGGCGTGCACGCCGACCGCATGATCGTCTGCGCCCGCACCTCCGCGCCCACCGCCGAGGACCGCCGTCACGGCATCTCCCTCTTCGTCGTGGACACCAAGGCCGAGGGCTATTCCGTCGGCCGCAAGCTGGACAAGCTGGGCCTGAAGACCTCCGACACCGCCGAGCTGGCGTTCGTCGACGTCAAGGTCCCCGCCGAGGACCTGCTCGGCGAGGAGAACAAGGGCTTCTACTACCTCGGCCACAATCTGGCCTCCGAGCGCTGGGGCATCGCCTACGGCGCCTACGCCCAGGCCAAGGCGGCCGTCCGGTTCGCCAAGCAGTACGTCCAGGAGCGGGTCGTCTTCGGGCAGCCCGTCGCCGCCTTCCAGAACACCAAGTTCGAGCTGGCCGCCTGCCAGGCCGAGGTGGACGCCGCCGAGGCCGTCGCCGACCGCGCCACGGAGGCCCTGGACGCCGGTGAGCTGACCCCGGCCGAGGCCGCGAGCGCCAAGCTGTTCTGCACCGAGGTCGCCCACCGCGTCATCGACCGCTGCCTGCAGCTGCACGGTGGCTACGGGTTCATGAACGAGTACCCGATCGCCCGCCTGTACGCGGACAACCGCGTCAACCGCATCTACGGCGGCACCAGCGAGATCATGAAGTCCATCATCGCGAAGGACATGGGGCTCTAGGCCGCCCGGGTCCGCGGCCACCGCGTCGTGTGATCTTCAACCGATCTCTACTCGTGGGTAACAAACGGCGGCCTCCTGTAACAAGGGGCTGGCAGACTCACGGCATGAGTCAGGCACCACTGCAGTCTCTCCTCGATCTGCTCGACCTCGAGCAGATCGAGGAGAACATCTTCCGCGGCCAGTCCCGCTCCGGAGTCATCCCCCGCGTCTTCGGCGGCCAGGTCGCGGCCCAGGCGCTCGTCGCCGCCGGGCGGACGGTCCCCGAGGACCGCCTCGCCCACTCCCTCCACGCGTACTTCCTGCGCGTCGGGGACGCGGGCGCGCCCATCGTCTACACCGTCGACCGCATGAACGACGGCCGCTCCTTCACCACGCGCCGCGTCGTCGCCGTCCAGCACGGCCAGCCCATCTTCGCGCTGTCCGCGTCCTTCCAGCGGTACGAGGAGGGGCTCGACCACCAGGCTCCGATGCCGCCCGCGCCCGACCCGGCGACCCTGCCCACCGCAGAAGAGAGGCTGCCCGGTTACGGCCTTGACCCCGTGGTCGTGGAGAAGTTCCTCCAGGCGCGGGCCGCCGTCGACCTGCGCTACGTCGACGACCCGCCGTACGGCCGCTACGGCGAGCCGCGCGAACCGCACTCCCAGGTGTGGTTCCGCGCCAACGGCAAGCTCGACGACGACCCCCTCCTGCACGTCGTCCTCGCCACCTACGTCTCCGACATGACGCTGCTGGACTCCATCCTGCTCGCCCACGGGCGCGGCGGCTGGGCCGTGGGGGACATCGTCGGGGCCTCGCTCGACCACGCCATGTGGTTCCACCGCCCGTTCCGGGCCGACGAGTGGCTGCTGTACGACCAGGAGTCGCCGTCCTCGTCCGGCGGGCGCGGGCTCGGCCAGGGCCGTATCTACACGCAGGACGGGCAGCTGGCGATCTCGGTGATCCAGGAGGGGGTCGTCCGCGTTCCGCGGGGCGAGGCCGGCTGCGCGGCGCTCAGCCGGTGAGGCCCGCCTGGTCCAGCAGGTACGCCGTCATCGGGTCGTAGTGGCGCGGGCTCAGCACGTGGTCGTCCAGGGGGACCGTGACCTGGACGGTGCCCTCGGACTCGGCGAGGAACAGGGCCGGGTCGTTGCAGTCCGCGTAGCCGACGGAGTCCACGCCGTGCTGTCCCGCGTAGCCCGCCCAGCCGTGGTCGGCGACCACCAGGTCGGGCAGCGGGCGGCCCTCGCGCTCCAGGCCGGTGAGGATGGCCTTCATCGGCTCGCCGGAGTGGGTGTGCCACAGGGTGGCGCCGTGTTCGAGGACGGCCACGTCGGCGAACTGCATGACGTACCCCTCCTCCGTCTGCAGCCCCTCCGGGATCACCACGATCTCGCAGCCTGCGGCGCGCAGCGCGGCGGCCGTCGCACGGTGCACGTCCAGCAGGCCGCCCGGGTGGCCGGTGGCGAACAGGACGCGCTGCTCGCCGTCCGCGGCCTTGCGCAGCCGCGCCGCCATGCGCTCAAGGGCGGCCACCGTCAGCTCCGGGTCGATGGTGTCCTGCCCGTAGCGGTGCTCGGCGTCGTCGTTCACGCCGACGCGCTCCGCCATCACCGCGAGCACGTCCTGCTCGTCGGTCCAGCGGTCGCCGAGCTCCAGGCCCAGCCAGTAGTGGCGGTCTCCGTTGGCCAGCTTCCGGTAGTGGGAGAGGTTGTTCTCGCGCGGCGTGGCGACGTCGCCCGCGATACGCGTCCGGACAAGGTGGTCGACGAGTTCGGTGCGGCTGGGGGTCCCGGGTATCGGCATGGTTCCCATTGTGAGGCAGACAACTGTGCGGTACGCCGACGTCCCGAACGCTGGGACGCGGGTCACTCGGCGTCCCCACCCCCCTTGCGGCCCTCCTTACCGGCCCGTCACCGCCGCCGCAGCGCGAACCACAACTCCATGCGTACGTCCGGGTCGTCGAGGTCCGTGCCCAGCAACTTCGCGCACCGGCCGATCCGCTGGCGCACGGTGTTGCGGTGCACGGACAGGGCCACCGCCGTGCGGTCCCAACTGCCGTGCAGTGACAGCCAGGTGCGCAGGGTCTCCGTGAGGGCGGGCGTGTCCGCGAGTGGTGCGAGGAGGGCGCGGGCATGGGAGTCCGCGTCCTCGGCGGGGAGCAGGTCGGCGAGGGCGGGCCGTGCCGCGTGGTGGACCAGCGGCGTGCGGGTGGCGCGGGCGCGGGTCAGGGCGCGGGCGGCCTGGGTGTCGGCCAGGGCCCACTCGTGGGGGCCGGCGGGCGCGCTGACGCCGCAGGTCCAGCCCGGCTGAGGGGCGAGAGCCCGCCCGGCCGGCACGAGGACCCGTACGACGTCGCCGCCCGCGTCCACCAGCGCGGAGCCCAGCGCCGCCCCGAGCGCGGACGCGGCCAGGGCGTCCGGTGCGGTGCCGTCCCCGGCGGGGCGGGCGTGGACGACGACCCAGAGCCCCTCACCGATGAGCGGCGCGACGTCCTCGGGGGACGCCCCCAGCAACAACCGCACCAGCGCGGCCGGCCACGCGGCGCCCGAACCGCTCCGGTGCTCCGCGGTGAGCAGGGAGAGCAGCACGGCGGCGACGGAGGCGATGGTGTGGTCTCCGGGCTCCCGGCCCGCCGTGGCCACGCCCAGGACGAAGCCCTGACCGCCGGCGAGGGCGTAGGCGGCGAGGTGGGCGCCGTGGGCGGTGTCCGTGGCGGAGGAGGGCGTGGGGCCGAGGGTGTCGCCGGGCCGTACCACCGCCGACAGCTCGGCCAGACGGTCCACGACGGCCGCCCCGGCACCTCTGCCCGCCGCCGCCAGCTCCGCCCCGTCCGGTCCGTACAGCACTGCCCCGCCGCCCACCCGCTGGGCCAGCTGCCGCAGGACCGCCGGTACCGGGTCCGGGCGGGACGCCGCCGCGGCGAGGCTCTGCTGGGCCTCCGTCACACGGCGCAGCTCCGCGTGGCGGGCCTGGGCCATCAGCTGCCAGACGGCACGGGCGACCGCCGTGAACGTCGTCCGTGGCGGGACCTCGACGAGCGGCAGCTCGTACGCGTCGCAGGCCGCGACCAGGGCGCGCGGCACCGTGTCGTGCACGGGCGCGATGCCGAAGCCCAGCGCGGCGCCGCCCGCCTCCACGATCCGGGACACGTAGTCGTCGAAGTACGTGCCCGACCCCGCCGCCTCCGGGATGTGCACCCCGGCCGTGAGCAGCAGCTCCCCGCCCAGCAGGTACGGGTACGGGTCCGCCATCTCCGAGGTGTGCGCCCAGTGGATCACCGTGCCGGGGTCCACCGGGCCCGCGATCTGCCGCAGGGCGAGGTCCTCGCGGGCCAGCAGCGCCGAGAGGGGGACCGGCGGGGTGGGAGGTACCGGCGGTGACGGTGGTACCGGTGGGGGCGACGGGGCCGGCATGGTGGATGTTTCCTCCATTCCGCCGAGGGTGCGATGGATGAAACGTACACTTCAGCGCTGCTTTCCAGCCACCTAGGGTCAACCCACGAACCTGCGGTGCGACCGCGAGAAGGCGCGAAAAGGCGCGAGAAGGGTGGCCCCTCATGGCCGTCGACTACACAGTGATCGTCGTCTATCTGGCCGGCATGCTGGCCATGGGCTGGTGGGGCATGCGCCGCGCCCGCTCCAAGAGCGAGTTCCTCGTCGCCGGGCGCCGCCTCGGGCCCACCATGTACTCGGGCACGATGGCGGCCATCGTCCTCGGCGGCGCCTCCACCATCGGCGGTGTCGGGCTCGGCTACCAGTACGGGCTGTCCGGCGCCTGGATGGTGTTCACCATCGGGCTCGGCCTCCTGGCCCTGTCCGTCTTCTTCTCCGCCCGCATCGCCCGCCTGAAGGTCTACACCGTCTCCGAGATGCTCGACCTGCGCTACGGCGGCGGCCGGGCCGGTGTGGTCTCCGGCGTGGTCATGTGGGCGTACACGCTCATGCTCGCGGTCACCTCGACGATCGCGTACGCCACGATCTTCGACGTCCTGTTCGACATGAACCGCACGGTCGCGATCGTCCTGGGCGGCTCGATCGTCGTCGCGTACTCGACGCTCGGCGGCATGTGGTCGATCACCCTGACCGACATGGTGCAGTTCGTCGTGAAGACCGTCGGCGTGCTGCTGCTCCTCCTGCCCATCGCCGTCGTCAAGGCCGGTGGCTTCGGCGAGATGAGGGCCGAGCTGCCGACGTCGTACTTCGACCCGCTGGGCATCGGCGGCGAGACGATCTTCACCTACGTGCTGATCTACACCTTCGGCATGCTCATCGGGCAGGACATCTGGCAGCGCGTGTTCACCGCCCGCAGCGACAGGACCGCCAAGTGGGGCGGCACGGCCGCGGGCACGTACTGCCTCGCGTACGCCCTCGCCGGAGCCGTCATCGGTACGGCGGCCAGGGTGCTCTACCCGAAACTGGGCAGCGCCGACGACGCCTTCGCGACCATCGTGAAGGAGGAACTGCCCCTGGGTGTCCGAGGGCTGGTGCTCGCCGCAGCCCTCGCCGCCGTGATGTCGACGTCCTCCGGTGCCCTCATCGCCTGCGCGACCGTGGCCAACAACGACATCTGGTCGCGGCTGAGGGGAGCCGTGGAGAGGACCGACGGCGACGGCACCCACGACGAGGTCAGGGGCAACCGCGCCTTCATCCTCGTCATGGGGCTCGCCGTGATCGGTACGGCCATCGCGCTCAACAACGTCGTCGAGGCGCTGACCGTCGCGTACAACCTCCTCGTCGGCGGCCTCCTCGTCCCCATCCTCGGCGGCCTGGTCTGGAAGCGCGGCACCGTGCAGGGCGCGCTGGCCTCCGTGATCGTCGGTGGTGTCGCGGTCATCGGCCTGATGGCGACGTACGGGATCCTCGCCAACGAGCCCGTCTACTACGGCCTCCTCTCCTCCCTGGTCGCCTATGTCGCCGTGTCCCTGGCGACCCCGGCGACGGACGAGGCCGTACTCGCCGACTGGCGTGAGCGCGTCGCCGGACGGGCACCCGAACTCGCGTCCGAGCCCGTCCCGGCGCCCCAGTAGAGTCGTACAAGAAGCAGTACATACGCGACGAAGCGCAGGAAAGAAGGCATTACTCCATGAGCGGCAACGAGACGCCCCGCGGCCCCGTCGACTCCTCCCGCATACCGCGGTACGCCGGGCCCGCGACCTTCGCCCGGCTGCCCCGGCTCGACGAGGTCGGCGGACGGGCCGACGTCGCCGTCGTGGGCGTGCCGTTCGACTCGGGCGTCTCGTACCGGCCGGGCGCCCGCTTCGGCGGCAACGCGATCCGCGAGGCGTCCCGGCTGCTGCGCCCCTACAACCCCGCGCAGGACGCGTCCCCGTTCGCGCTGGCCCAGGTGGCGGACGGCGGCGACATCGCCGTCAACCCGTTCGACATCCACGAGGCCGTCGAGACGATCGAGGGCGCCGCCGACGAACTGCTGGGCACGGGCGCGCGCCTGATGACCCTGGGCGGCGACCACACCATCGCGCTGCCCCTGCTGCGCTCGGTGGCCAGGAAGCACGGCCCGGTGGCGCTGCTCCACTTCGACGCCCACCTCGACACCTGGGACACCTACTTCGGCGCCGAGTACACGCACGGAACCCCGTTCCGGCGCGCGGTGGAGGAGGGCGTCCTCGACACGGAGGCGCTCTCCCACGTCGGCACGCGCGGGCCGCTGTACGGCAAGCAGGACCTGGACGACGACGCCAAGATGGGCTTCGGCATCGTCACGTCGGCGGACGTGATGCGACGCGGCGTGGACGAGGTCGCCGACCAGCTCCGGCAGCGCATCGGCGACCGCCCGCTGTACATCTCCATCGACATCGACTGCCTCGACCCGGCCCACGCGCCCGGCACCGGCACCCCCGAGGCGGGCGGCATGACCTCCCGCGAGCTCCTGGAGATCCTGCGGGGCCTGGCCTCCTGCAACCTGGTCTCCGCCGACGTCGTCGAGGTGGCGCCCGCGTACGATCACGCCGAGATCACGTCGGTGGCCGCGTCCCACACGGCGTACGAACTGACCACGATCATGTCCCGTCAGATTGCCGAGGCCCGCTCCAAGTGACCCACGACCACGACCTGGTGCTCCGCCCCACCGCCGCCCAGACGGAGGCCGCCCTCAACCCTCCCCCCGGCCGCAACGGCGGAGACCTGGTCGTGGAGACCCTGGCCGGGCTCGGCGCGACGACCGTCTTCGGGCTGCCCGGCCAGCACGCCCTCGGCATGTTCGACGCCCTGCGCCGCTCGGACCTCAGGTACGTGGGCCTCCGGGTGGAGAACAACGCCGGCTTCGCCGCGGACGCGTACGGCCGGATCACCGGCGAGGCGGCCCCCCTGCTGCTGTCGACGGGCCCTGGCGCGCTGACGTCGCTGGCGGCGCTGCAGGAAGCGGCGGCTGCCTCGGCGCCCGTGCTCGCCATCAGCAGCCAGGTCCCCACGGCCGGTCTGGGCGGCGGACGCCACGGCTACCTGCACGAACTCCCGGACCAGTCCGCGTCGTTCCGGGGCGTGGTCAAGTCGGTCCACACCGTCCGCACCCAGTCCCAGATCCCCTCCGCGATCGCGGCGGCCTGGCAGTCGGCGCTGTCGGCCCCGCACGGCCCGGTGTGGGTGGAGATCCCACAGGACGTCCTGCTCGCCGGGACAGCGCTCCCGGTGGTGACGGGCGCGGACGCGACACCACAGGACCTGGCCCCGCGCCCCGAACTGACGGCGGTGGCCGCGGACCTGCTGTCCCGTGCCGACCGCCCGGCGATCATCGCGGGCGGGGGAGTCGTACGGGCGGACGCGTCGGGCAAGCTGAAGCAGCTGGCCGAGAAGGTGAACGCCCCCGTGGTCACCACCTTCGGCGGCAAGGGCGCCTTCCCCTGGACCCACCCCCTGTCCCTCCAGTCCTGGCTGGAGGACCGCCACACCACGGACTTCCTTCAGGACGCGGACGTCCTGCTGGTCGTCGGCTCGGGCCTCGGCGAACTGTCGTCCAACTACCACACGTTCAAACCCCGCGGCCGTGTCGTCCAGATCGAGGCCGACCTCGGCAAGCTGGAGTCCAACCATCCAGCGCTGGGCATCCACGCGGACGCCCGGCTCGCGCTGCAGGCACTGCTGGAGACCGTCGAGCCGCGCGAGGACGCCACGGCGCCGGACCGGGTACGGGACGTCCTCGACCGGGTGCGCTCACGCATCGACTCGCAGGAACTCACCCTGGAGCAGGACCTGTTGGCGTCGATCCGCCGGGCCCTCCCGTCCCGGGCCCCCTCGTTCTGGGACATGACGATCCTGTCGTACTGGGCGTGGTCGGCCTTCGACCCCCAGGGGCCCAACACCATGCACTCGGCCCAGGGCGCGGGCGGCCTCGGCTACGCCTTCCCGGCGGCCCTGGGAGCGGCGGCGGCCGACCCGACCCAGCCGGTCCTCGCGGTCTCGGGTGACGGCGGCGCGCTGTACTCGATCGCGGAGCTGGCGACCGCGAGGCAGTACGACCTGAACGTCACCTGGCTGATCGTCGACGACGGCGGCTACGGCATCCTGCGCGAGTACATGACGGACGCGTTCGGCCAGGCGACGGGCACGGAACTGGCCCGCCCCGACTTCGTGGCGCTGGCCGAGTCGTTCGGGGTGCCGGGGGTCAGGACGGCCCCCGGCACCCTCGAACAGGACCTGGCGAAGGCGCTCGCCGCACCAGGCCCGTCCGTGGTCGTCCTCCCCGCGAGGCCGCGCATGTTCGCGCCGACGCATCTGGAGGGGGACGCGGCCGGCGTCAGCTGACGTCCGACGGGTCCAGGCGGTAGAGCGCGGACTGGTTGGTCCGGGACGTGGAGTCCGAGTCGGACGATGCCGCGCTGCCGCCGTACTCGCTCGCCTTCACGCCGTCCCGTGCTCCTGCACCCAGGCCGTGACCTCGGAGCTGAGGCTGTCGCCGCCGCCGGGGCGCCGCCCATGCCGGGCGTTGCCCTCGCCGCCGAGGATTTGGCCGAGCCCGTGTAGCCCATGATCAGGGGGCAACGGGCCGTACAACCCTTCCCCAACGGGGCTGGGCGTACGGCCCGTACCGTCACTCTGCCGGCGGGTCAGCGCAGGTCGTACCCGAACTGCGCGTCCGTGGCGGGCGCGGACAGGTCGCCGGGGCCGAAGGCGATGGCGGACGTCGTGGTCAGACCGGTGGACGTGCCGCGCAGCGACCAGACGGCGCCGTTGTCGCTGTTCTCGGCGCTGGACGCGACCGCGATGTCGCGGCGGCCGTCGCCGTTGACGTCGAGGAGCTCGGCGGCGGTGCCGAACCTGTCTCCCGTCTCGGCGACTCCGGGCACCCCGGCGGTGTTCTGGTGGAACACCTGGCTGCCGGTACCGGTGAACCCTGAGGCGCTGCCGTGCACCAGGGCGAACGAACCGGCGTCGGTGAGGCCGCTGAAGTCCTCACCGGGGATGCCGAGCGCGATGTCGGCGTAGCCGTCGCCGTTCACGTCGTCCACGGAGACCGCCGCGCCGAGGCCGTCGCCCTCCTCCTCCGCGCCGTAGAAGCCGGGCAGGCTCTGGTCGAAGGACTTCGTGTCCGCGTCGGACAGGCCGGAGGGCGAACCGTAGGCGACACGGACCTTGCCGCTCCAGCTGTCGCCGCCGACCACCACGTCGTCGAAGCCGTCACCGTCCACGTCACCCACGCCGGTGCCCGGGATCTCGCCCGTGGTGTCGCCGGGGGCCCGTTCGGTGGTGAAGCCGGACGCGCCGCCGTACAGCAGCCGGTTGCCCCAGGTTCCGTCGCCGGTGTAGGTCCACTGGACGATGTCGTCCTTGCCGTCGCCGTTGATGTCGCCGACGTGGCCGTTGCGGACGGGCCCGGTGATCGAGTCGGGGCCGTCCTCGCAGCCGCTGCCGGTGGCGCAGGAGGCGTCGTCCTCGTCCCAGCCCCACCACTCGGACTTGTCGAGGATGTCGAGCACCGAGGCGGGCGTGCCGCTCCGGGAGATCGGGCCCTTCCACAGGGCGGCCGGGGCGCCGGCGGGCTCGTCGCCGCCGACGGACTGCGCGGAGAACAGCGCGAGGTCGGTCTTGCCGTCCCCGTCGAAGTCACCGGCCTGCGGGGCGGCCCCGTACCCGGCGATGCTCGTGCCGCCGGTGAGCCCCGAGGCGGAGCCCCACATGACGACGGAGCCCGCGGTGCCGCCCGCGATCACGAGGTCGCCGTAACCGTCGCCGTCGAGGTCGCCCTTGGTAAAGGTCAGCCCGAAGCGCTGACCGGTGGTGGCGGAGCCGGGTATCCCGCTCGTCGACCGGCTCACGATCTTCTTGTTCGCCGTGGACAGCCCGCTCGCCGAGCCGTACGTGACGGCCACGTAGCCGGCTTTCGCCTTGTCGGACACCGTGGCGTTCGGCGCCCCGATGACGAGGTCGGCATAGCCGTCGCCGTTGAAGTCGTCCTGGACCTCCACCGACGGAGCGGGGGCGGCCACGGCCTGGGCTCCGGTGAGAGCCCAGGCGCTGAGACCTCCGGCGAGCAGCACCGCGGCGGCCAGGGGTGAGCCCAGCCGGGCGGTACGGGTCCTGCGTCCTGCTCGGGACATACAACTGCCTTTCGAGTCAAACGAGTTCAACACGGCACGCGCGGCGCGCCGCGCCCCCACACAGTCGGACTCGGAACAGGTGTCTCCGGTTGTACGCCCGGATGTCATTTTTCGTTAACTGCCCGAAGGAGCAACGGAAGTCGCCCTCACCTACCAGATCGCCTCCACCCACTCCGGGTGGTCGATGAACGGGTTGCGGTTGCCCTGGTACGAGTCGTAGATGATCTCGTTGCGGCGCTCTTCGAAGGAGTCCGGCGGGTCCTCGTCGTTCCATGCCTTCAGGACCGACAGGCGACCGTGGTACGGCACGCTGCCGTTGGTGACGGCGTCGTTGGGTTCGAGGTCGGGCCAGCTGTCGTCGCCCTCGTAACGGACGGCCATGTAGAGGATCATGCGGGCCACGTCGCCCTTCACGGCGTCACGCGGCTCGAAGGAGTTGGAGTCGGTGAGGCTGCCCCCGCTGTTGGTGAAGCCGCTGCCGCCGTTGTCGAAGTCCTTGTTGCCGCGGATGGAGTTGACCTGGACGTCCTCGGGGCGCAGGTGGTGCAGGTCGGTGCCGGGTCCCGCGGAGGTGCCGAAGTCACCGTGGGACTGGGCCCACACGTGCTCGCGGTTCCAGTTGCCCGTGCTGCCGCCGTTCAGTGACTTGCTCCGGGAGATGCCCGAGTAGAGCAGCTTCACGTTGCTGCTGTTGTTCGGGTCCTGGTCGGTGACCTTCAGGGCGTTCCAGACGGCCGAGTAGGAGATCGTCGTCTGGTCGCTGATGATCGTGTGCAGGGAGTCCTTCAGGGCCGTACCGGTCTTGCCGATCGCGTCCGCGTAGTACGTGTCGTCGTACGCGGTCGTCGTCGCGGCGGCGGGGGAGGCGGTGGCCGTCGGCAGAGCGAGTCCGGCGAGCAGGGCCGAGGCCGTCAGCGCCAGGAGTCTCCGGCGGCGTGTGTGCGTGGCGGGCATAGGGGGCGTCCGTTCTACGCGGGTTGAATGAGCGGCCAACGGACAGGAGGGTGACATGGACATGCGGTCAAGTAAATGACCAGTGCGTGTCGGTTGTGTGTCGGGATTCAGTGAGCCGGTGAGTCGGTCACCCCGAGGGGTTCATGTCACGGGCCTCGGGCGAAGGTGTGCGGCTGACGGTGGCCCAAGGGGCGAGCAGGTCCCGGAGCAACTCGGTGAAGGCGCCGTCCAGAGCGTCCTCCCACTCCTGATTGCCGACAGCGTCAGGGCAGAGGGCGGCGGAACGAGCGATCCACAGGATTTTCCAGGGCCTGCTGTTCAGTGCGTGGTCGCCCCAGATCCCGCCGTGCGGGACGAGCGGGTGCAGCAGATCGCCGATGCGTTCCGTGGCGACCCGCAGCAGTGGACCCTCGATCGCCGTGTGCGCGCTCATGAAGGCACCGGGAGATGAGCGGGCGACGGCGGCCGTGGTCGGGTGGCGACGGATGATGCGCGCGACCTGTGTCAGATGACGGGTGATGCCCGTGACGGTGCCGTCGCTGGGGCAGGTGCGGTGCGCCTCGTCGAAGGCCTGCGCGAGTTCCGTCCTGAGCGCGAGCAAGTGCAGTGCGGAGGCGGACTTCCAGTTGGCGTACAGGAAGTTGCGTGACGTACCGCAGCTGCGGGCGATGGCTGCGAGGGACACGTCCAAGCCGTCGGTGCGCATGAGTGTGCGCACGGTGGTGATCACGTGTCCCGTGCTGAGAGGGTCGTGCTGGTACGAGAATCCCGGGCTCATGACCCCACCCTGCACAAAGCGTGAGCACCTGGGGGCTGGATGCCAGGCAAGCGCTCAAACGAGCGACATGTGAACGGTGGGGGCTGGAATGCTCACGGTTTCGCGGAGGTACTGCCTGTCCGGCCGGGTGCCTGCGATGTGTTCAGGGCGGGAAGTCGGCTGTCCTTGATGGCGGCGACGAATGTTGACCAGGCGTCGGCTGAGAAGACCGGTGCAGGGCCCTGCGGCATCTTGGAGTCCCGGACGGGCACGCCACATGGGTATCCGTCGAGGACTTCGACGCAACTGCCGGCTTCGCTCCCGCTGTAGGACGACTTCCGCCATCCACCCAGCACGGCAGCGTTCGGGATGATTCGGTCAGCCATGATGTCCGTAGTCCTTCGCTGTTGCCTTCAGCAGGGCCAGTGACTCTCGCCGCGACAGCGCGTCGCTCAGTGCAAGATCGTAGCGACTCTGCAACTCGTGAACTACGGACGGGGAGTCGTGCAGTTTCCCCATCCGCACGCCCTCGCTGTACGCCAGGGGCGGTTGGTCCTCGAACCACATCAGCGTGAGCATGCTCTCCATCAGCGGGTGAAAGCCCATGGCGAACGGCATCACATGCACGCGGACACGCCCAGTCTCGGCGAGGCGAACGATGTGCGCAACCTGCTCCGCCATGACGTCCTCGCCGTCCACAGGGCGCCGTAGAACTGCCTCGTCGAGAAGCGCCCACACCACAGGCCTGACCTGATCTTCGAGGATCCTCGCGCGTTCGAGGCGTGTGACCAGGCGCCTGTCACATTCCTCCTCACTCACTGGTGGGAACGCCATGCCGAGCACTGCACGCGCGTACCCCTTCGTCTGGAGGATGCCGGGCACGAACGAGAGGGCGAACTCCCGGATCATCACCGCTTGTTGTTCGAGCAGCCGTACTGCCTCGAAGTAGTCCGCCGCAGCCGCGTCCTCCTGCGGGAGAAAGCTGCTCAGCACATTCCCCGTGCCCAGGGCCCTGTCCAGCCGCCGCGCGTCCTCCTTCGACGGCACCCGGCGTCCCGCCTCGATGTGCGCGATGTGTGAGCGCGTCATGATCGCCATTTCGGCGAGCTGCTGCTGCGTCAGCCCCGCCGCCTCACGCTGTTCCTTGAGCCAGTCGCCGTAAATCGTGGCCACGGAGTCAACTCCCTTGCGACAAGTGCCTGGTCACACCCGACCCTCTGGCGAGCCTAGCCCGACTCGTCTCAGTCTGTGAGTGGGTCGCTACAGAACGGAGTTGACGACATGAGTCACCGCATCGCCCGCCGCCTCTTCGAACCGCTGCTACGGCTCCTGCTGCCTGGAACAGGACGTCGCCGATATGCCCCCGGCGAACCGAGCCGCGAGGGCTCCGACATCACATACGTGGGCGCGCCGACCGCCCGGCGCGTCGGCACCCGCCCTCTGCGCGGCGAGGACAACGCCCTGGTCCGTCCCTACCTCGTGGCACACGAACGGCGCAGCCAGGCACAACAGCAGCGGGCCCGCCGCCGCGCGCTGTGGCTGGCCGTTCACGGGATCGATGTCGGACCGCGCGTCATCCACGGCGTGGAGGTGGCGGGGTGATGGACGGCATCCGTGGGGCGCGCTTGCTGCCGTGGACGGGGCCGGAAGGCCAACGCTGCTACCTCGTGACCGACGGGACGGGTCGTCTCTCCCGGATGGCGGACGACATCGAGGCGGTGCAACTCGGCATGGCGGCCGAACTCCTCGGTCATGCCGCCGACATGCTGGCCGACCGTCGAGCGACATCCGCGCAACTCCGGTACCTGGTGCAGCGCATGAGTGAGGCGCTCACAGACGTGCACCGCATCGCGGAGAGCCGGGGCGCACGCCTTCCGCTGGTCCACTCCACCCACCCCTGACCGGCGGGCGCCTCCCCACGCAGGGGAACGGACATACAACTTTCGGTCATTCGTGTGAGTCAAACGGGGCGAGCACGCCGTAAGGGTGCTCACGTCTTTTCAACGGGGATGGGAAGCCTTCATGACTCACCGGACATCCCGGCGTGCGCGCGTGCTCGCCGGAGCCCTCGGGGCCGGACTGCTCATACCGTGCGTGGCCGCCGCCGCGCCGGCCGCGGCGGCGACGCCGCAGGTCAGCTGTACGTCCGACCGGGCGGGCCTGGCCACGAAGTTGCAGCGAGACATCACCGCGGCCCTCGCAAACCGCACGGGGACCGTAGCGGTCGGCCTCTACGACCGGTCCACGAACACCACCTGCACCCTGCGCGGCAGCACGGCCTTCGACTCGGCCAGCGTCGTGAAGGTGACCGTGCTCGCCACCCTCCTGTGGGACGCGAAGAAGCACAACCGCTACCTCACCCAGCGCGAGGCCGACCTCTCCAAGGCCATGATCACCAAGTCCGACAACGCGGCCACCAGCGCGCTGTGGCGGCAGCTCGGGATGACGAAGATCAAGGGTTTCCTCGCCGCCGCCGGCATGACGCAGACCAAGCCGGGCGCGGACGGCTACTGGGGCCTCACCCAGATCACCGTCCGGGACGAGCAGAAGCTGCTGAAGCTCATCACCGCCAAGAACACCGTGCTGAGCGACAACTCCCGTGCCTACATCCTCAAGCTCATGGGCCAGGTCATCTCCTCCCAGCGCTGGGGCACACCGGCCGGGGCACCCTCCACGGTCTCCGTGCACGTCAAGAACGGCTGGCTGCCCCGCGCCACGCACGGCTGGCGCGTGCACAGCATCGGCGCCTTCAAGGGCGCCGGGCACGACTACATGATCTCCGTCCTCACCCACGGCAACAGCAACATGACCTACGGGGTGAACACCATCCAGGCGGTGGCCAAGGCCATCCACAAGGACCTCGTGCCGGTCACCAGCAGCGCGGGCGTTCAGCGGTACGTGCCCACGGACGAGCCGAAGGAGGCGTCCGTGCCGGTGCCCGCGGGCGGCTGAACTCCTCTGCGTTCACGGGGAGTCCACCTCACAGGCGCCCTGGCCGTCCTACGGTGACGGCATGCGCCACAGAAGCCTGAGAACTCTCCTCGCGACCGTCACCGCCGGTCTGGCGGCGGCCACCACACTCGCCGCCACCGGACCGGCCCACGCCAACGCACCGGGCAGCAACGCCTGTTCACCCGCCGTCTCCATCGACGGCTTCTCCGACGCACTCGACAAGACCACGTACGACGGCACTTTCGTCGGCAACTTCTCCGCCCTCGCCGTCGACGGTGACGGCTCCCTCCTCGCGCTCTCCGACCGCTCCGTCCTCTTCACCCTGGACCGCGAAACCCTCGCGCCGAAGGGAGTCGTCCCGCTCGCCGACGAGAAGGGCGCCGCGCTCGACTCCGAGGGCCTGGCCGTCGACCTCCCCCACTCTCGGCTTCGCTCGAGCGGGGGAACCCCCATCGGCACCCGCCTCGTCAGCTCCGAGACCGAGCCGTCCATACGCCGGTACGACCGCGACGGCCGCCTCCTCGGCGACAGCCTGCCCGTACCGGACGCGCTCAAGGTCGCCCCGGCCGGGCGTGCCACCACCAACCAGACCTTCGAGGGGCTCACCCTCTACCCCGGCGGCCGCACCCTCCTCGCCTCGATGGAGGGCGCGCTCTCCGGCGACGCGACCGGCATCGTCCGTTTCCAGACCTGGGACCGGCGTCACGGGCAGGGCTTCCGGCTGTCGGCGCAGTACGGCTACCGCGCCGACACCGGCCTCGGCGTCGTCGAGACCGCCGCCCTCCCCGACGGGCGGCTGCTCGTCCTGGAGCGCGGTTTCACCGCCGGCGTCGGCAACACGGTCCGCCTCTACCTCGCCGATCCGCGGCACGCGACGGACACCAGCGGCGTGGAGAACCTCACGGGCCAGGCCGGTGTGCGGCTGGTCAAGAAGACCCTGCTCACCGACCTCGTGACCTGCCCGTCACTGGGCGCGACCGCCAAGCAGCCGCAACCGAACCCGTTGCTCGACAACATCGAGGGCATGGCGGTCACCGGGCGTGACCGGCAGGGGCGGCTGCGTGTGCTGCTGGTCAGCGACGACAACCAGGGCGCGACCCAGACCACCCGCTTCTACCGGCTCACCGTCCGCGTCTGACCTACCTGCGTTCACCGGTCGGGCCGGGTGCACCTCCCATGGCTGTCGGCCGCGAGGCTGTGCGGCGCCAGACACAGGAAGAGAGGGCGCCTGGCCCGCTCCTTCTCGGTGAGCGGCAGGGTGAAGTTGCGGTCCCACGCGATGCTGTCCCGGACGGTGACGCCGTTGCGGAGGGCCTGGAGGACGTTCGACGGGGACGCGGAGCCGCCGGACTGGGCGGATGCCGTCTCGATGGCAGCCGCTGCCGCCCGGAAGGAGTCCCCTCCGCTGGCGTAGTCACTTCCGCCCTTGATGCTCCGGCGGACCGGCTTCTTCGAGAACGAGATGTAGTACAGGTTCACGGCGGTGTACTGGTGGATGCGCGCCGAGGCCGGCACTTTCTCGTACTCGATCAGTGTGTTGACGTCGGACGAGATGATCGGGATGGGCGAGGACCTGATGTCGTCGTCACTGCCGCAGGTGGCCTGCACCTTGGCGAGCACCTTCGGCAGCTGCGTGCCCCGGGCGGCGTAGAAGGTGATGCCGTTCTCCCCGCGGAGTGCGCAGATCCTCTCGGCGAGGTCGGGCAGTCCCAGGGCGGTGACGCCGCTGTTCTCCGGCGTGGGGGCCGGTACCTGGGCGAACCACGGGTCTTCCGGGGTGATGCCACGGGCTGTGAGTTCCCCGGCGATGTCGTCCCGGAGTTCCTTGCTGTAGCGGTCGTTCCTGTCGTAGACGATCAGCGCCTTCCTGCCGCCCAGGTCGCGCGCGTGCCGCACCATGACCTGGGCCATGCGCGCGTTGGTCGGCTGGGTGTGGAAGAAGTTGCGCGCCTCTTCGGCCATGAAGTCGCCGGTGACCGAGGCTCCGATCACCGGCATGCTGTCGCCCAGGCGGTTGATCGCGTCGACCGACTCCTGACGGCTCTGGGTGATGCCGATGACCGCCGCCACGGTGCTGTCCTCTGCCGCCAGCTCCCTGACCTGGTCCGCGACTGCTCGGCCCGAGCCGAAGGCGAAGCCGGCGTTCGCCACCACGATTTTCAGCGGGGGCATGTTCTCGTTGATCGCGGTCTGGCCGTTCCATGCCTTCTGAGCGTCCGCGGCGCCCTTGAGCTGCAGCACTCCCGCCGGCACGATCTGCCCGCGTCGCGCACGGGGGTTGGCGGTCAGCGGCGCCAGGAACACCAGCGTGCGATGCTCGCCCGTGACCGCGGCGTTCTGTTCACGGATCTGGTCCTGCACCTCACGCAGCAGCGCCTGGGAAGCGAGGTCGGTGAAATAGCAGCCCCTGGTCGCGGGGGCGATACCGACGATTTCCTCCCCTGCCGTCCCGGGCCCGGGACACCGCGAGCCCCACGGCCACCAGGGGACCGGCAGGAGCCACGCCGCGCAGCTCATGGCCACCAGCACCGTGGCCGGCACCACCCATCCGGCGTGCGCGCGGACCGCGCCCACCTCCTTGGGCGTGACCTTGGCGTTGAGCCTCAGCCACCTGGCCACCTTCTCGGACTGCTCATCGCCGCTCGGCAACCGTACGGCGATCCGAGGGGGCTCCTGCGTCCGCGCCTGCTGACGGGCCTTCTTGAGCACGGTGACGGCCTCTCCGATGCCCAGCAAAGGACCGTCGAGGACCTCGGCCGACGGCTGGCCCCGGTGCCCTGCCAGCACCAGCAGCGGGGGCCGGGCACCCTGCGTGACGAGCTCCCGGTGCGCCTCCAGCAGCTGCCGCACAGCGGTGTTCTCCGCGGCGGCGGCATCCGGCACCAGCAGGACGAAAGGCCACACCCGGCGGCGGCGCCCAGGGTGGAACCGGCTGGGTGCGACTGCCTTGGAAAGGTCCTTGAAGAGCGCTTCCAGCAGCAGGTTCATCCGCAGCAGAGCCTGCTGCTGGGCATCCGCCGCGCGCAGGCGGAGTGCGGCCTGGACGAAGTTCCGGGCGGCCGGGCCGGCATGGGCCACCCGATGGGTGTACCAGCGCATGGTGCGATTGAGCCGCCACCGATGCCAGAGCTCCAACGGCCAGGAGAGAGCCACGGTCAGCGCCCCGGACAGCCAGCCGGGCAGCGCGCCGTTGTTGCCCGCCTGGCGCACCGCGCCGAGAACGGGAGTGCGTTCTTGCCACGCGGCCCACAACCCCTGCGCCATGGCCCGGGCCGGATCCTGCGGGACGCCCGCGTCCGGCGGTGCGTCGCCGGGCAGCAGCGCGTCGAGCGCGTCCCGGCAGGTGCGGAACATCGGCAGACGCAGCCTTCCCGCACCCTCCGGCATGGTGTTCTCCCAGTCGCTGACCAGATGGTCGAGCAGATCGACGTCCGGTCTGGTCGCGTCCGGCTGCTGGGCCCTGGCCATGGCGCGGGGAACGTGGAAGGCCTGGTCGGCTTCCGGAGGCCCTCCTTGCCGGTCGTCTTCCGGGTCGCCCACCCGCAGGCGTTCGGCGTAGCCGGACACGAACGCGTCGGCGTGCCCGGGGTCCGTTCCGTCGTCCCCGATCACCACCACCGGCAGCCCTCGTCCTTGCGCCGGCTGGGTCACCAGCGCGTCCAGGGCCGCCACGAGTTTGTCCACATGCGCGAGAGCCGGTATCGCCACAGCTCTTCCCCCCTTTTCCTGCCGCCGGCGTGTGCGGAGTGATCATTCCGTCGCGGCAGGCGGCAAAAACGCACATGTCATATTTCGAATGAACTTGCCTGAATGATTTATGGAAAGGACGATTGTGATCGGCTCGGGAGGACCGCGCAGCAGCTCGGGATCCAGGTCCCTGGCCCGTCTTTATTGCGGAGGGATGAAATCCGCTTTTTCCCGCGTTGGAGCCTTCCGGTACATCAGGACGGACGGGAGGCACCGGCGTGGCAGCGGAGCAGGGGGACAAACAGGGCTGGGCACGGAGGCTCGCCGGGTACGCCTGGCGGCACCCCAGGGACGTCGTCCTGGCCCTCGGCTCCTCCCTGGCCGGTATGGCCCTCATGGCCGTCGTCCCCCTGATCACCAAGGTGATCATCGACGATGTCGTCACGGACCACACCCGGAGCATGGCCCCCTGGGCCGGCGCCCTGATCGGCGCCGCCGTCCTCGTCTACGTGTTCACGTACATCCGCCGCTACTACGGCGGACGCCTCGCCCTCGACGTCCAGCACGACCTGCGCACCGAGATGTACGGGACGATCACCCGGCTCGACGGGCGCCGCCAGGACGAGCTGTCCACCGGGCAGGTCGTCGGGCGGGCCACCAGCGACCTCCAGCTGATCCAGGGCCTGCTCTTCATGCTGCCGATGACCATCGGCAACTTCATGCTGTTCCTGATCTCCCTCGTGATCATGGCGTGGCTGTCGCTGCCCCTCACCCTGGTCGCCCTCGCCGTCGCCCCCGCCCTGTGGTGGATCGCGGGGCGCAGCCGCACCCGTCTGCACCCGTCCACCTGGTACGCGCAGGCCCAGGCCGCCGCCGTCGCCGGCGTCGTCGACGGTGCCGTCAGCGGTGTCCGCGTGGTCAAGGGCTTCGGACAGGAGGAGCAGGAGACCGGCAAGCTCCGGGAGGTCGGACGCAGGCTGTTCGCCGGACGGCTGCGCACCATCCGGTTCAACGCGAAGTACACGCCCGCGCTGCAGGCCGTCCCCGCCCTCGGGCAGGTCGCCATGCTCGCCCTCGGCGGCTATCTGGCGGTGCGCGGGCACATCACGCTCGGTACGTTCGTCGCCTTCTCCAGCTACCTCGCCCAGCTCGTCGGCCCCGTCCGCATGCTCGCCATGGTCCTGACCGTCGGCCAGCAGGCACGGGCGGGCACCGAGCGCGTGCTGGAACTGATCGACACCGAGCCGACCCTCCAGGGCGGTACGAAGACGCTCCCCGCCGACGCACCGGCGACGGTCGAGTTCGACGACGTCTCCTTCGGCTACGACGACGAGCACCCCGTCCTCGACGGCCTCAGCTTCGAGATCCGCCCCGGCGAGACCCTCGCCGTCGTCGGCTCCTCCGGCTCCGGGAAGTCCACGGTCTCCCTGCTCCTGCCGCGCTTCTACGACGTCACGCACGGCGCGGTCCTCGTCGGCGGCCACGACGTCCGCGAGCTCACGCTCGACTCCCTGCGCGCCGCCATCGGGCTGGTCCCCGAGGACTCCTTCCTCTTCTCGGACACCGTCCGCAACAACATCGCCTACGGCCGCCCCGACGCCACCCAGGAGCAGATCGAGACCGCCGCCCGCGCCGCCCAGGCGCACGGCTTCGTCACCGAGCTGCCCGAGGGGTACGACACCAAGGTCGGCGAGCACGGCCTGACCCTCTCCGGCGGCCAGCGCCAGCGCATCGCGCTCGCCCGCGCGATCCTCACCGACCCGCGCCTCCTCGTCCTCGACGACGCGACCTCCGCCGTGGACGCCCGCGTCGAGCACGAGATCCACGAGGCGCTCAGGCACGTCATGGAGGGCCGGACGACCCTGCTCATCGCCCACCGCCGCTCCACTCTCAACCTCGCCGACCGCATCGCAGTCCTCGACCACGGCCGTCTCGCCGACCTCGGCACCCACGAGGAACTCCAGGAGCGGTCCGCCCTCTACCGCAGGCTGCTCACCGACCCGGACGAGCTCGGCGGGGTCTCGCCCGGGCACGTCAAGCCGGAGTGCCCGCGGGAGGACACCTCCGTACGGGACGAACTCGACGCCGAGTTCGACGCCGAGCGGGGCATCACCCCCAGGCTGTGGACCGGCGACCGGGAGCCCAGGGACCTCGCCCTCGACGGCACTCCCGCCACCCCCGAACTCCTCGCGCAGGTCGACGCGCTGCCCCCGGCCACCGACACCCCGGACATTGACGAGGCCCGCGCGGTCACCCCGGAGGAGTCGTACGGCCTCAGGCGCCTGCTCCGCGGCTTCGGCGCGCCCCTGCTCGTCAGCCTCGCCCTCGTCGCCACCGACGCCGGCATGGGACTCCTCCTGCCCGTCCTGGTCCGCAACGGCATCGACGACGGCGTCTCCCAGCTGGCCCTCGGCGGAGTGTGGGCGGCCTCCGTGCTGGCACTGCTCGCCGTACTGGCGCAGTGGGCGGCGCAGATCGGCGAGACGCGCATGACCGGACGGACCGGTGAGCGCGTCCTGTACTCGCTCCGGCTGAAGATCTTCGCCCAGCTCCAGCGGCTCGGACTCGACTACTACGAGCGGGAGCTGACCGGCCGGATCATGACGAGGATGACGACGGACGTCGACGCCCTGTCCACCTTCCTCCAGACGGGCCTGGTCACGGCGTTCGTCTCGGTCGTCACGTTCTTCGGCATCATGGTCGCGCTGCTCGTGATCGACGTTCAGCTGGCGCTGGTCGTCTTCGCGACGCTGCCGCCGCTGATCATCGGCACGTTCTTTTTCCGCCGGGCGAGCGTGAAGGCGTACGAGCTCGCCCGTGAACGTGTCGCGCTGGTCAACGCCGACCTCCAGGAGTCGGTGGCCGGGCTGCGGATCGTGCAGGCGTTCCGGCGTGAGCGGGACGGCGGCGAGCGGTTCGCGGCCGGCAGCGACAGCTACCGCGAGGCGCGTGTCCACGGGCAGTGGCTGATCTCCGTGTACTTCCCGTTCGTGCAGCTGCTGTCGTCCGTGGCGGCGGCCGCCGTGCTGGTCGTGGGCGCGCACAGGGTGGACGCCGGGACGCTGACGACGGGCGCGCTGGTCGCGTACCTGCTCTACATCGACCTGTTCTTCGCGCCCGTGCAGCAGCTCTCCCAGGTCTTCGACGGCTACCAGCAGGCCACGGTGTCGCTGGGCCGCATCCAGGAGCTGCTGCGGGAGCCCACGTCGACGAAGGCGGCGGAGAAGCCGATGGAGGTGGTGTCCCTGCGGGGCGACATCACCTTCGAGGACGTGCGCTTCGCGTACGGGGATGACGAGGAGGCCCTGGGTGGTGTCGCGCTGACGATCCCGGCCGGGCAGACGGTCGCGTTCGTCGGTGAGACGGGCGCGGGCAAGTCGACGCTGGTGAAGCTGGTCGCGCGCTTCTACGACCCCACGGGCGGGCGCGTGCTCGTGGACGGCACCGACCTGCGTCACCTGGACCTCACGTCGTACCGGCACCGGCTGGGCGTCGTCCCGCAGGAGGCGTACCTGTTCCAGGGCACCGTCCGCGACGCCATCGCCTACGGCCGCCCCGACGCCACCGACGCCGAGGTGGAGGCCGCGGCGCGGGCCGTCGGCGCGCACGACATGATCGCCAGGCTGGACGGCGGCTACCTCCACGAGGTCGCCGAACGCGGCCGCAACCTCTCCGCCGGGCAGCGCCAGCTGATCGCGCTGGCCCGCGCCGAACTCGTCGCCCCCGACATCCTGCTCCTCGACGAGGCCACCGCCGCCCTCGACCTGGCCACCGAGGCCCAGGTCAACCAGGCGACGGACCGCCTCGCCGGCCGCCGCACCACCCTGGTCGTCGCCCACCGCCTCACCACGGCCGCCCGCGCCGACCGCGTCGTCGTCATGGACCACGGCCGGGTCGTCGAGGACGGCACCCACGACGAGCTGCTCCGCCTGGGCGGCCGTTACGCGGAGCTGTGGCGGACGTTCGTGGGGGAGCCGGTCAGCGCGGCGAGCTGACACGCTTTCAGCCCGTCCGGCGCTTGAGGACGAGGCCGAAGGCCGACAACGGGGGTCTGGGGGTGCAGCCCCCAGGGACGGGACGGGTAGGGGCGGCGGGGGCGTTTGCCGGTTTGGGCGGTCTCGTCCCCCGGCCGTGCAACCATCCGGCGGACATCCGCGTCCGTACACCAGTACGTCTTCGGCGGGGAGAGGTGAACTGATGAGCGGTCAAGTGACGGGAACGCGACGCTCCGTACGGCGGCCGATGGCGCTCGTGCTGGCCGTCCTGACCGCGGCCGCGCTGCTCGTCGTGGCCGGGCCGGGCAGCGCCGAGGCGGCCTCCTGCGGGGCGCGCAAGGTCCGTACGCTGTCCTTCTCCACCGGCTACGTGCACGTCTACAAGCGCGGGGGATACGTCTGCGCCGTGACCGTCGCCAAGAAGCGCAACGGCACCCTCAAGCGGATGTCCGCCAGCGTGCAGGCGCGGGGGAACCGCCCGATGATGCGCAAGGGGGAGCGCAGGTACCGCATCGCCACCGACGCCGTGCACGCCGGACGGCGGTGCGTCAGGGTGACCGGCTCGGTCGGCGGCGACGGCGTCACGTCGAGGTGGATCCTGTGCTGACGCCCCGTACCGCACACAGGGTTTTCCCTAATCTCCCCTGGTACATGGCCAGTTGACGCCCTCCTCCCCTGGTGCGCCCACCACCCGCTCCACTAGGTTCCGGCGCACAGATGAGTCACAGGGGAGATTCCATGCGCAAGGCGCTCAGATGGCTGCTGTCGCTCGTGGTGCTCATAGGCACCGTGAGCACGGCCGGAGCGGCCACCGCCGCTCAGCCGCAGACCACCGACATCAAGGACCGGCTGCTCGCGATCCCGGGCATGAGCCTGATCGAGGAGAAGCCGTACACCGGCTACCGCTTCTTCGTCCTCAACTACACCCAGCCGATCGACCACCGGCACCCCTCCAAGGGCACGTTCCAGCAGCGGATCACCGTGCTGCACAAGGACACCAGCCGCCCGACGGTCTTCTACACCGGCGGCTACAACGTCTCCACGAACCCCGGCCGCCGCGAGCCCACCCAGATCGTGGACGGCAACCAGGTCTCCATGGAGTACCGCTTCTTCACCCCGTCCCGCCCCGCCCCCGCCGACTGGTCCAAGCTCGACATCTGGCAGGCCGCCAGTGACCAGCACCGCATCTTCACGGCGCTGAAGAAGATCTACGACAGGAAGTGGATCTCCACCGGCGGCTCCAAGGGCGGCATGACCGCCACCTACTACGAGCGCTTCTACCCGCGCGACATGGACGGCGTCGTCGCCTACGTCGCGCCCAACGACGTGGTGAACAAGGAGGACTCGGCCTACGACCGGTTCTTCGCCACCGTCGGCACCAAGGAGTGCCGCGACCGGCTGAACGCGGTGCAGCGCGAGGCCCTGGTGCGCCGTGAGCCGCTGGAGAAGAAGTACGCCGAGTACGCCGCCGCGGAGGGCCTCACCTTCAACACGGTCGGCAGCCTGGACAAGGCGTACGAGGCGGTCGTCCTCGACTACGTGTGGGGTTTCTGGCAGTACAGCCTGCTCGCGGACTGCGACAGCGACACCATCCCGAAGGACGCCAAGACCGCCACGGACGACGAGATCTGGACATCCATCGACACGATCTCCGGCTTCTCCGCCTACGCCGACCAGGGCCTGGAGCGGTACACGCCGTACTACTACCAGGCGGGCACGCAGCTCGGCGCGCCGACCATCGAGTTCCCGCACATCGAGAGGAAGTACATCCGCTACGGCTACCAGCCGCCGCGGAACTTCGTGCCGCGCGAGATCCCGATGAAGTTCCAGCCGTTCGCCATGCGCGACGTGGACACCTGGGTCCGCCACAACGCGAACCGCATGCTCTTCGTGTACGGAGAGAACGATCCGTGGGGCGCCGAGCCCTTCCGCCTGGGCAAGGGCGCGCGTGACAGTTACGTCTTCACGGCACCGGGTCTCAACCACGGTGCGAACGTGGCCGGTCTGGTGGCCGACGAGAAGGCCCTGGCCACGGCCCGCATCCTGGAGTGGGCGGGCGTGGCCTCCGCCGCGGTCCAGGCGAACCCGGACGTGGCGAAGCCGCTGGCCAGGTACGACGCCAAGCTCGACAAGCGCGACATCGAGCGTGAGATGACGCTCAGGCCGTAACGCGCCACATCCGCACGCGAGTCGAGCCCCGGTACCGCCGTCACGCCGTACCGGGGCTCACTCCTGCCCGGTGTCCTGCGTGTCGAGACTCACCCAGCCCGCCTTCGACGACGGGGCGTAGAGGATGCCGCCCGCCACCATCGGCTCGGTGTCCAGGCCCAGTT
This sequence comes from Streptomyces sp. NPDC030840, assembly GCF_055572015.1. Taxonomy (NCBI): domain Bacteria; kingdom Bacillati; phylum Actinomycetota; class Actinomycetes; order Kitasatosporales; family Streptomycetaceae; genus Streptomyces; species Streptomyces sp. NPDC030840. The sequence continues at coordinate 147,271 of NZ_JBVIEE010000001.1, forward strand.
CCATGCCGCTGTCGTCCTTGATGTCCGGCACGCTGTGCCGGTAGAGGAGCTTGCCCGTGCGCGCCTGGTAGACGGCGACGCCCCGGAGGTTGGCGACGTAGACGCGGTCGCCGGCCTGGACGGGAGGCGCGTCGGCCGGGCCCCTGCCGGGCAGCGTTTTCCGCCACAGCTCCCTGCGCGCGACCGGATCCACGGCGACGAGCTCGCCGCCCGTTTCGGTGGGCGCCACGAACAGCACTCGTCGCGGGGTGACCGACAGCTCGGCCGCCCCCACCTGACCGTTGCCCAGGGCCGCGTCGACGGGGGTGCGCACGCCCTTGGCGCCCTTCTTCAGCTCCTGGCGCAGGACGGCGTGGTCCGTGCCCGTCTCGTCCGTCACGGCGCAGTACAGCCGGGTCGTGCCGCCCTCGTCGAGCAGCGCCTCGCTTCCGGTGTCGCACGGCGCCGACAGTTCGAACGCGGCGACGCGCGCGCCGCTGTCCGTGTCGACGACCGTGACGAAGTTGTCGCCGATGACCGCGGAGGAGAGGCTGGTGAAGACGTGGAGCCGGTCGCCGACGACCCGCAGCGCGGGCGGATGCCCGCTCCCGCCGTCCGCGGACACGCGGGCCGTCATCGTCCAGCGCTTCGTGCCCGAGCGCGCGTCGACGGCGTGCACCAGCCCGTCGTGGTCCACCGCGTACACGCGCTCGCCGTCGCCGATGAGCCGCTGGGTGAGCGTCGCCGTCGGGTAGCGCCACTTCACCGTGCCGTCGGCGAGCGAGAGCCCCACGATCCGGTCGCCGACGTTGACGATCGCGGTGCCCCCGGCGACGACCGGGGTGTTCTGGCCGTACGACGACGCCTTGTCGGTCCGCCACAGCTCCTTGCCGGTCGCGGCGTCGAGCCGGACCGTGCGGTCGCCGACGCACACCAGGGACGACCGGGCGTACACGCAGTCGCTGTTCTGCAGGTTGTACTGCCACTGCCGCCAGCCCTTCGGCCGGCGCTCCGGGCCGTCGCGGTAGGCGAAGGTGAAGCCGCCCGACCCGGACTGTGTGCTCAGGTAGTCGGCGGAGCCCGCCGGCTGGGTGACGGTACGCGCGCTCGCGCCGGGGGCCGCGCCGGGCTTCGCGCCGGGACCCGCGGTGGAACCGGGGGCGTCCGCACCGCTGTCGAGCGCGTACATCAGCCCGCCCGTCAGCGTGGAGACCGCGACGACCGCCGCCGCCACGGACAGGACGAGCCGCCGGCGCCGCAGGGGCGGGGGAGTGGGCGCGGAGCCCGCGCCCGCGGTGGCCGGCTCGGCCGGAGGGCGGGGCGCGGACGCGCGGAGCACCACGGTGTCCGGCGAGTCGGGGAGGGACGGGCAGGACGTGCTCTGCAGCAGGGCGAGCAGCTCGTCCGCCGTCGGGCGGTCCGCGGGCTCCTTGGCCAGACAGCGCTCGACCACCGGCAGCAGCCAGCCGGGCACCCCGTCCAGGTCGGGCGGTTCGTGGACGAGCTGGTACGCCACCGCGTACACGTCCGTGGCGTCGAACGGCACATGGCCGCTCGCCGCGTACGTCAGCACCGAGCCCAGCGAGAAGATGTCGCTCGGCGGCCCGACGTCCTTCTGGGCGCGGATCTGCTCCGGCGACATGAACGGCGGGGTACCGACCGTGATGCCGGTGCCCGTGGGCATGTCGGCGTCGGCGGCGCGCACGATGCCGAAGTCGATGACCCGGGGGCCGTCGTCGGCGAGCAGGACGTTGGCCGGTTTGAGGTCGCGGTGCACTATCCCGGCACGGTGGATGTCGCGCAGCGCCTCGGCGAGGCCCGTCGCGAGGCGGTACAGCTCGTCGGCGCCGAGTAAGGGCCCCAGCTTGATGCGCTGGTCGAGGGGCTGCCCCGGCACGTACAGGGTGGCCATCCAGGGCGGGTCGGCGTCCGGGTCGGCGTCCACGACCGGTGCGGTGAAGGCGCCGCTGACCTGGCGGGCGGCGGTCACCTCGCGCCGGAACCGCTGCCGGAAGTCGGGCCGGTGGACGAGGTCGGTGCGGATCACCTTGACGGCGACCTGGCGGCCGGAGGGCGACGTACCGAGATAGACGCGGCCCATGCCGCCGGAGCCGAGGACGGACTCGAGGCGGTAGCCGGGGATCTCGGGCAGTCCGCCCTCGCCCGGGTCGTCCTGAGCGTCCTGGGCCATGCGTTCCCCCATCGTCGTACGGCCTGCGAACGGATGATATCGAGCCGGGCCCGCACCTCAGCAGACCCTCGTGCGCCAGGAGCGGAAGTGCCCGCGCCCGCCCGTACCGGGGGTGCCGTGGGCCGGGTCCTCAGACGGGTCGGGCGCAGCCCACCGGGTCGTCGCCGCCGAGCTGGACGTAGAGAGCCGTGGACGCGGGGCACTCGGTGCGCCTGCCGACGGCCTTGGTCACCTCGTACTCCGGGGCCCTGTCGCCCTTGCCGTCGCAGGACGTCTCGCGCACCTCGCCCTTGCCCGTGCCGTACACGCAGTCCCCGACGATCGTGCGGGGCCCGCCCCCGCCGCCCGGGTCGCCCGGATGCGGCGGGACGAGCTTGCGCATGCAGGCGTAGCCCCGCGGGACGATGCCGTCGCCGTCCTCGTCGTAGGCGGGACGGGACTCGCTGATGTGGAGGACGAAGTCCGTGGTCGCGGGACAGCGCGGCCCCTCGGACACCTTGCCCGCGTGCCGGGCGACCACCCGGGCCGCCGCCCGCTCGCCCGTGCAGGGCACCTCCGTGAAACTGGTCGTCCCGAAGGAGCTGCACTCGTCGACCCCGAGGAACTCCGAGCCGAACTCGGACGCGGGGGCCGGCGAAGCGGAGGAGGCGGTGGCCCCACCGCCTCCCGCGCCGGAACCAGAACCGGAGCTGGAGCCGGAACCAGAACCGGAGCCGTCCGCCCCGGACCACTGCCGGCACCCGCTGAGCACCGCCATCGCCACCAGCGCCACCACCAGCGCCACCGTCACCGCGACGGCCCGCGCAGCGGCCCGCGCCCCTCGTCCGACCACGACCATGAATCCGTCCCCCCGACGCACCCCCGCCGTCCAGCGTGGCCCGCCACGGAGAGGCACGTCACGGGAACGGGATGCTTTACCCCCAACGGGGGCGGAGCGCCCGATGCGCGGCGTAGGTCTAGTACGTCAGCCCGTGCCCGACCGGATACAGCACCTGCGCCGGGTCGTCCGCACGCTGCACCGGCACCGGCAGCCTCCCGCGTGGCGCCACGCGTCCCGCGATCACCCGTGCCGCGGCCCGCAGCTCGACGTCCGTCCAGGAGTACGACGCCAAGTAGGCACCCACGCCCGGGAGTTGGGCAACGTCGTACGGGTTGCGCACGGCGACGGCGACAACGGGGACACCGGTGCCGAGGAGCGCCTCGACGAGCGCCCTCTGCGAGCTCGCCGCCGTCACGTTGTACGTCCCCACGACCACCGCGTCCTTGCCGCCCGCCGCCGCGACCGCCCTGTCGATGACCGCCTGCGTGGGCGCCGTGCCGGTGGACAGCGCCGTGGCCGTGAAACCCAGCTCCGTGAGGGCGGTGGCGAGGACGGTCGTGGGCGGTCCCGTGGTGCCGGAGGGGGAGGCCGGGTCGGCGCCGACGACGAGCACGTTCCGGTGCGTACGGCGCGACAGCGGCAGCAGCCGCTGCCTGTTGACCAGCAGTGTGGTCGTGCGCTCGGCGATACGGTCGGCGGCCGAGAGATGGGCCGGGGCGCCGACCACCCGGTCGACCCCGGCATGACTGACGTACGGCTTCCCGAACAGCCCGAGCCGGGCCTTGAGCCGCAGGACGCGCAGGATCGACTGGTCGAGACGGGCCTCGGTGAGCTCGCCGCCGCGCACCGCGTTCAGGACGGCGTTCCAGGCGACGTCCAGGGACGGCGGGTTGAGCAGCTGGTCGACGCCGGCCTTCAGCGCCAGCACGGGCACCCGGTCGTCGCCGTACTTGGTCCGCACGCCCTGCATGCCCAGCGAGTCGGTGACGACCACGCCGTCGTAGCCGAGTTCCTCGCGCAGGATGCCGGTGAGGATCGGGCGGGAGAGAGTGGCCGGGTCCCCGGCCGGGTCGAGGGCCGGGACCATGATGTGCGCGGTCATGATCGAGTCGATGCCGGCCCGGATCGCGGCCCGGAACGGCGGGGCGTCGAGCCGGCCCCACTGCTCCCGGGTGTGCTTGATCTCGGGGAAGCCGTAGTGGCTGTCGGTCTCGGTGTCGCCGTGTCCGGGGAAGTGCTTGGCGGTGGCGGCGACCCCCGAGCGCTGGTACCCGTCGACCTGGGCGGCGACCATCCGGGCCACCGCCTCGGGGTCGGCGCCGAAGGAGCGCACACCGATGACGGGGTTGGCCGGGTTGACGTTCACGTCGGCGACGGGGGCGTAGTCCTGCCGGATGCCGAGGGCGCGCAGCTCGGCGCCGCCGAGCCGCCCGGCCGTGCGGGCGTCACGCCGCGACCGGCCCGCGCCCAGAGCCATGGCACCCGGGAAGAGAGTGGCGGGCTTGCCCACGCGCGCGACGATCCCGTGCTCCTGATCGGTGGAGATGAGCACGGGGAGCCCGCGGGGCAGGTCGAGGGAGGCGCGCTGGATGCCGTTCGACAGGTCGGCGATCTGGTGCGGGTCGCGGGTGTTGTGCGCCCAGGAGAAGTAGATGATCCCGCCGACGCGGTACCGGGCGAGCAGCTCGGCGGCCGTCGTCACGCCGATCTCCTTGAGGTTGGCGTCGATGTCGGCCTGGTCGGGCGCGGTCGCCGAGTGCCCGTACACCCGCATCACGAAGAGCTGGCCGACCTTCTCCTCCAGCGTCATACCGGAGATGAGGGCGCGCAGTTCGCTGTCGCGGGCGCCGGTTTCGTGGCCTGCCGCGTCGGCCGTGGTGCCGTCCAGGGCGAGGGCGGCGGTGACGCCGGCGGAGGCGGCGAGGACGGTACGCCTGGAAGGGGTGGAGGGGGTGGAGGGGCCGGGTGGCTCGGGGGGCCGGGGGGCCTTTCCGGTGCTTCCTGTGCTGGAGTCGCGCACGTGCGCTCCTTCCCTCATGAAGGAAACTTCCGAGGAGTCACGAATATCCAGCAAGTTTCTTCCAGTCAAGGGACCGCACCGTAACCCGGCTCGAGCGCCTGTGACGCGGTGGAGAGGGGGTCAGGGACGTGCGCGGCCCAGGTCGGACAGGCGGAGGCAGATGACGTCGGTTTCGGTCAGGACGCCCAGCGAGTCGTCACCGGCGAAGGCGATCCCCGTCACCGTGGAGCCCACGTCGATGCGAGCCGCCACCTGATCGGCCCCCGCGTCGACGAGGCACAGTCGCTGTGCCGCGTTCTGGCGGATGAGGGCGGTGCGGTGGCCGCGAACGGACAGCAGGTGCAGTTCCGCCACGTTGTGCGCGGTCCAACGCCACAGCAGTCCACCGGAGAGGGCGCAGAACACGGAGATGGTGTCGTCGGCCACCAGGCCGAGCACAGGCCTGCCGTCCCAGAGGGCCAGGTGATAAGGCGTTCCGGCAGAGCGCGGGCCTGCCGAGGGGCCGCGTGCTCCATCGGGGAGCGAGTAGATCTGGAGCCCGGTGCCCTCCATCTCCGGCACCGCTGCGAGCAGGCGCCCGTCATGCTCGACGTACTGCGCCTCGTCCTCGGCGCCGAACGTGCGCCACTCGCCGGCCGGCCGGCCGTCCAGCGACCAAGCCCTCAGCCTGGCGTCACCATGGGCGACGATCACCTCTTCGTCGCCCAGCCGGCAGAGCCGGGGCGCGAACCCGCGATCGGCGGTGAGGCCGGTGAGATCCACCTTGTGGCTCTCCGGGCTGCCGACGACCGTCACGCGGGGATCTGTCCAGCCGTGGTGCGAGTACAGCAGCGGTGGCAGCTCCGGATGCCCGATGAGGCTGTCCGACAACCAGAAGGTCTGGTGCCCGGGAGCGATGTTGCGCCCGGTCGCCACATCGAGAATTCCCTCGCGGGAGAAGAAGGCCCAACGACCGTCGTAGCGCCCTGCCGTCAGCGCGGGTTTCGGTGGGTGGCCTCCATAGCGGCCGGGCACGTGCCGGAGCCCCTCGTCCTCCGGCCGCAGTGTCCACACCCTGGGAGCCTGATGGACGTCCCAGGACACGATGCGATAGCCCTGGGCGTCCGCGTGGGCGAACAGGAGGGACTTGGCGGAGCCGTGGATCGACGTCTTGACGCGTCTTTGGCCGTTGAGTCCCGTCACCTCCACGTCCCTGTCGTGGTAACTGAGCAGAAAGGTCTCCCAAGGGGCGTCCACGAGCGCTGCCCAACTCGGTGTGCGGTTCTCCGTCCATTCCGACAGGCCCGGGTGGTGATGGGTGAGCCTGCCCGCCTCCCCCCACTGGGACGTCACCACCCACGTCCGGTCCTCTGCCACTGCCAGAGCCAGGATCTGGCGGCCCACGGGCTGGTAGGGGCCGCCGTCCGACGAGGCGACGCGCCACCCGGCGTCGGGATCGACGGTCCATTCGTCGATCTGCGCGGGGACGTCCGCTCTGAAGGAGGCGTCCCTGGCCAGTACGACGATCAGCCGCCCATGACGCATGCCCAGTCCGATCTTGAACTTCGGCTGCTCACGACGCCGGCGCCGACCAGACCTCCTGCGGCTGGACGCGTCGGGTCCGGGCACGGTCAGCCGGGCCAGCTCACATCCTTCGGCGGGATCCACCAGGCGGATCGACAGATCCGCTTCCACCAGCGCGACCACATGCCGGTCCCCGACCTCCGCGACGGCCCACGCGGTCGCGCGGCTGCTGATTCCGGGACCCACCGGCAGGCCGGTGCGTACGTCGATGACGCGCAGGATCGTGCGAGCGTCGTACTCCCGGCTCTCCTTGAGGACGACGGCCAGTCGGCCGGCGTCCGCGCCGGGAAGCGCGGCGAGTCCCTCGATGACGGGTTCGGCGCCCGTCCGCAGCTCACTCAGCGGCGCCCCGGTCGCGAAGTCCCACACGCGCAGCCGGGGCGGGTTCTCCGCCGTGACCAGCACCGTGCGGCCATCGAACGTCAGCAGGGCGACACCCGCCAGATGGCCGTCGTAGCCGCCGATCGTCCGGTAGCTCCTCGACGTCTCCTCGAGCGGCAGGGCCCACACGGTGTCCCACGGCAGTTCCCGCGCCCGCTCCCGCACCGCCTCGTCGAGCTCACGCGCCCCCGACAGCACGGCGGACAGCCGGAGTTGGGCCATGCGCGCCCGCGGGTCCGGTTCCTTCGACAGCTCCGTGCCCACCCGCTCGTAGGCGACCCGCGCTCCGACCGCCGCAGTGGAGCGCACCCCTGGCAACACCCGCTGCAAGGCCGTCGGTTCGGCCATGACCAGATACCCGGGGTCGCACACCAGCTCGTCGAGAAGGCCGCAGGCCGCCGCGTGCGTGGCGAGGTGGTTCAGGATGTAGGGGTCCGTTCGCGGCCAGTCCCGCAGGCCCGTCGCCGAGTCGGTCGGGACCAGGGAGAGCAGGGCCCGTGTGACGGCGGCCTGGGCTGCCTCGGCCGTGCCCGTGCGCAACTCGTCGGCGAACGACTCGTGGTACAGCCGGTACACGGAGCGTCCCCGCTCGTCCAGCGCCTCGACGATGTGCGCGCCGGCGCTCCGCATGACCCACCGGATGTCGTCGGCGGTCACCTGCCGGCCGGTGAGGGCGGAGGCGACGGCCGGCCACACGGCGGCGCCCGGCAGGCCGGAGCCCTCAGCGAGGGCCAGCGGGAGCAGGAGGGAGCGGCCGCGCTCGGTGTCCGCGCGCAGCTGGTCGCCGAGGGCCCAGCGGAAGGCGGGGCCGGCCAGGAGGGACGGGGCGGCAGCGAGCGAGGGGATCTGCTGCTCCCAGCCCGGGACGTCCGTGTTGATGGGGGCGGGGCGGCGGGCGAGGGTACGGGCCAGCAGACGGGCGGCGAGATAGTTGCCGCCGGCCCGCGTCGAGATCGCCCGGGCGACCCGGCCCGCGGTGTGCCTGTCGGAGAAGTACGCGCCGGTGCTGCCGAGACCGTCGGGCGCCCGCAGCAGTCGGTACGCGTACCCGGCGACATCCCCGTCACGGCCCCACCGGGGATCGTCCAGGTCCAGGGGGTGGAACCGGGGACCGAGCGCCCCGACCACAGCCGGGCGGGTGCCGACGACCAGCCGTACGGCCGGAATCTCGGCGAGTGGTGCCAGAAAGGTGGCGGCGATGTGCTCCGCCTCGCCGCCGAGTCCGTCCCCGCCCGCCACGCCCGCCTCGTCCAGGGCGTCGATCACCAGGACGAGGGGTTCGGACCGCCGGGCCAGGGCGCGCAGCAACTCCTCCTGACCCGTGTCGCCCGGCAGCCCGGCGGCGTCGGCGACCGCGGCCACCATGTCGGGGAGCAGCTTGTGGCGGGCGTGAATCGCCACGTGGACGCGGCCCCTCACACGACGACGGGGCCGCCACAGGTCGTCGCCGAGGAGATCGGAGTGGTGCAGGACGAAGCGGCCGAGCAGCGCGGACTTGCCGACCCCCGGGCTACCGGTCACCACGATCGGTACCTGGCTGCTCAGCGCCGGCGGTGGCGGGGCACTGATGTCGGCTGCGGCGACGAGCATGGCCACGTCCGGATCGTCGTCCTCCACCGTGTCGCCGTCGTCCACCCAGGCGGCCAGGGCCCGCAACGCCTTACCCCGGCCCGTGAAGTACGACCCCTGTTCGGAGGCCCGCTCCAGCCCCCGCCCTCGCGGCCCGAAATGACTGAGCCACTCCTCCCGCCGCCGTCGCCCCTCCGTGCTCAACGCGACCCGCTGCTCGGCGAGGTCGATCCCCTCCTGAGGAACGTCGGGGGCGTAACGGGGATTCGGGAGCAACGGCACCTCGTCCCCGCTGAGCGTCCCGAAGGTGGCGTGTTGCCCGGGGCTGGTGGCGGCGAGGAGGTCGTTGACACGGTCGACGACCTGCTCCACGTACAGCTTCCGCTGCCGCGGGCCCCCGAGGGTGGGGTCGTCGACGGCGTCCCGGAACGCCTCGGCGAAGGCGCCGTCCGCGGCGAGTTCCAGCGGGCGGGCGGCGGCGATGACGGAGAACGACGTGAGCCGGTGCTGGTCGGCCTCGCGGGTCGCGGCCAGGCTGCGGGCCAGCTCACGGACCGCGTCGACGGCTCCCTGCCCGGCGTAGCAGGTGTCGAGGATCAGCAGGAGCCGCCGCAGACCGGTCTCCGTGACGATGCCGACGACGTCCTCCGTGGCCACCGCGGTGCCTTTGAGGAGGCCCGGGCGGCTGTCCTGGCACAGCACGTAGTGCCGGTCGTCGGCGGACCGGTCGCCGTGTCCGGTGTAGTAGAGGACCAGGGTGCCGTCGCCCCGGTCGCCCTCGGCCGCCGCCCAGCCCGCCAGTTCCTCGCGCAACCCCTGTGCCGTACAGCCGGACACGCGACGCGGGGCCTCGTACCCGAGCCTGGTGAGCACGTCCGCCATGACGTCGAGGTCCTTCTCGACGCAGGGCAGTTGCTCGTGGTGCTCGTAGTCCGCGTTGCCGGCCACGAGCGCCCACCGCTGTACGGAATCGCCGGTCACCACACGTCCCCGGCCAGGCCCTCGGCTATGGCGGCGCCCGTTTCGGCGGCCGTCAGATGGCGTTCGACGGCGTGGGCCCGCCAGCCGTTGTCGACGAGGAGGTCGGTGACCGACCTGTCCGCGTCCGGGAAGAGCGGGGCGAGTTCCTTGGCCAGGGCGACGACGTCCCGTCGGTCGCACACGTTGCTCCAGCGGCGTACCGCACCGGGCCAGCGGCCTTTCCCGGCCCGCGGAGCCGGGCGCAGGCGGTCGAAGACGAGATGCGGGATGCCGAGCGGCGAACCGATGGTGACCAGGGTCGTGACCGGCCACTCGGGATGGGCGCACAGGGCCTCGTAGGCCACGACCGATCCGAGGGAGTGGCCGACGAGTACGCGTGTGTCGGGGGCCACGCACGCGGCGACCTCCCGCTGGATTCGGTCGCGGACGCCGTCATCGGTCAGATACCGACGGACCTGCTTCAGCACTCCGATCAGGAAGCGGTCGGCCACGCCGGCCAGGAAGGACGACCTGCTGAGCGCGTACAGCGCCCGCTGCACGGTGTGCGGGACCGCCGCCTTGCTCCGGCCGCTCGCCGGGCCGTCCGGCGCGGGCACCCGGTCGGGCTCCAGCCTGGACGCCTCCCGCCACAGGGCCAGCAGCAGTTCGGCCTCGAAGGGATCGGTGACGTCGCGGTGGGTGTACGCCGGTTCTCCCTTGGCCCGGTCCGGCCCGGGTGGCCTGAACCAGTGTCCGTAGAAGGCGACTTCCACGTCGTCCGGCTTCAGTGGCGGACCGCCGGCCAGGCGCACTCCGTCGAGCAGCGCGGACGCCACGCCGCCGTGGAGCGAGTGCGTGCCCAGATACTGCTTGCCGATGCCGTGCACGACCACAATGGCTGCCATCAGCCTTCTTCCCCCGGAAAAGCTCCAAGTAGGGCCGAGATCCTACCGGCGGTGGCCTGGCGGCGAGTTGGCGCCGCTCGTCAACGGTGTGTGTGTTCCGCCACCTCGGGCCAGTGGCCCTGGAGCGTACGCACCGTCTCCGCGATCGCCGGCCGGCGGGACGCCCCGGTGCGCCACAGGGCGTACAGCCGCCGCACCGGCATGGGGTCGAGGGACACCTCGACAACCCCCGCGGGCAGCGGGCCGCGCCCCAGGCGGGGGATCAGCGCGACACCGAGCCCGGCCGCGACGAGCGCGACGAGTGTCGGGTTCTCGTCGGCCTGGTGGACGATGTCGGGCTCGCACCCGGCCTCCCGCAGCGTACGGACCAGCCAGTCGTGACACACCCGCCCCGGCGGCTGGCAGATCCACCGCTCACCCTTGAGATCCGTACGGCGCACGGAGCGGCGCGCGGCGAAGCGATGCCCCGAGGGCACCAGCAGATCGCACAGATCGTCACCGATCACCGCCTGCTCCACCCCCGCAGGGGCCGGCAGCGGCGCGATGTCCCAGTCGTGCGCGACCGCCATGTCGACCGCGCCCTTGGCCACCAGGTCCACGGACAGATGCGGGTCCACCTCCGTGAGGCGGGTGTCGAGCGCCGGATGACGCTCCGCCAGGTCGGCGAGCACGCCGGGCATCAGGCCCCGGGCCGCCGAAGCGAACGCGGCGACCGTCAGCCGCCCCGCAGGAACCCCGCGCCGCTCCTCCAACTCGGTCTCCGCCCGCTCGACGATCGCGAGCAACTCCTGTGCCGTGGAGGCGAGATGCTGCGCGTGCTCGGTGAGCCGGACACCGCGCCCCTGACGCTCCAGCAGCACCGTCCGCGTCTCCCGCTCCAGTTTCGCGATCTGCTGGGACACGGCAGAGGGCGTGAACCCGAGGGCGGCCGCCGCGGCGCCGACCGTGCCGTGGACGGAGACGGCGTGAAGGGCACGCAGGCGCTGGAGATCGAGCATGGCGGCTCCTGGACGGGCGAGGGCTGGACGGATACGCGGCCACGGATGGGTTCCATGGATGGGTGTCTGCGGACTGGTGTCTGCGGACTGGTGTCTACGGACTGGTGTCTACGGACTGGCATCTATCGACCGGCATCATCTTACGTAAGCATCACTACATCCAACCATGCAGAAATCATCGCTGGTGCTGAACAGTCCGGGCCCCCGATGCTCTAGCCATGCGACCCACCCACCTCTGTCTCGCCGTTCTCGTCGCCGCCGTCTGGGGCGTGAACTTCACCGTCATCGAGATCGGCCTCGACCACTTCCCGCCCCTTCTCTTCTCCGCCCTGCGCTTCCTGGCCGCCGCCCTGCCCGCGGTCTTCTTCGTGGGGCGGCCCAAGGCCGCGTGGAAGTGGATCGTGGGAGTGGGCCTGGCGCTCGGGGTGGCCAAGTTCGGGCTGCTGTTCGTCGGGATGGACGCGGGCATGCCCGCCGGGCTGTCCTCGCTGGTCCTCCAGATCCAGGCGGTCTTCACGGCCGTCATCGCCTTCGCGGTCCTCGGGGAACGGCTCACGCGCCCACGGCTCCTGGGCATGGCCGTCGCCCTGTGCGGGGTCGGTCTCGCCGCCGCGGACGAGGGGGCCGGCGGCCCGCTCGGCGCCTTCCTGCTCGTCATCGCGGCCGCGGTGTGCTGGGGCGTCTCCAACGTCCTCACCCGCAAGGCGTCCCCGCCCGACTCCCTGAACTTCATGGTCTGGGTCAGCACGGTGCCGGTCCTGCCCCTGCTGTTCCTGTCCCTGCTCACGGAGGGCCCGTCCGCCGACCTCGCCGCCCTGCGCGCGCTGGACTGGCAGGGCGTGGGAGTGATCATGTACGTGGCCTGGGTCACCACCGTCTTCGGCTTCGGTGCCTGGGGCTGGCTGCTGCGCCGGCACCCGGCGTCGACGGTGGCGCCCTTCGCGCTGCTGGTACCGGTCTTCGGGATGTCCTCGGCGGCCCTGTTCCTCGGGGAGCCCGTCAGCGGCCTGCGGTGGTGTGCGGCGGCCCTGCTCGTGGGCGGGGTGGCGCTGACCTCACTGGCGCCGGCACCGACGAGCGGCTCGCCGAAGGCCCGGGTGTACGGGACGGGCCGTGCCCTGGCGAAAGGGTCCGACAAGGCGTCCGACAAGGCGTCCGAGAAGGCGTCCGCGTAACCGACTCACGCAACCGCTGCCGGGTGCCCTGCCGTGAACGGTCCCCGAAGGACGCCTACTTGGCGCGGAACCCACGGGACCATGGCCCCGGTGCTTGCTAGGGTCCCGATCATGACGGCTCAGGAACCCACGATCGTCGCCACCTCGGGCGGACTGCGTCCCGGAGACCGCACGAGGGTCACCTTCGACGCGCTCGTGCACCACGCGGTCGACCTCGCGGGGGTGACCGGACGCCGGCCGAGGATCATGTACGTCGGGACCGCCATCGGGGACGCCGAGTCGTTCGCCGCGCGCGCGAGCGAGGCGGCGCGTGTGGCCGGGTTCGACCTGACTCCGCTGCAGCTCTTCCCCATGCCCAACATCGTGGACATCGAGTCAGCGGTGCTGGAGCAGGACGTGGTCTGGGTCATGGGCGGCTCGGTGGCGAACCTGCTGGCGGTGTGGCGGGTGCACGGTCTCGACGCGGTCATGCGGCGGGCCTGGGAGGCCGGGGTCGTGCTCACCGGGGTGAGCGCGGGGTCGATCTGCTGGTTCCAGGGCGGTACGACGGACTCCTTCGGGCCCGAACTGCGGCCGGTGACCAACGCGCTGGGCTTCCTGCCGTACGGCAACGGCGTCCACTACGACACCGACGAGGGCCGCCGACCGCTGCTGCACCGGCTGGTCGCCGACGGCACGCTGCCGGTCAGCCACTGCACCGATGACGGGGTGGGGCTGGTGTACCGCGGGACGGAGCTGGTGGAGGCGGTCACCGAGGTGCCGAAGAAGGGCGCGTACGTGGTGCGGCGTGAGGGCGGCCGGGCGGTCGAGGAGCGCCTGGAGCCGCGCCTGCTGCCGGCGCCGCGCGGCTAGTCCGATGGATCCCCGCGGCGTCGCGACGCCCGGCACGCTCCCCTACTGCCTCAAGGGCGTGGGAGGTACCCGCACTCGCCGCACGACGCGAGGGACAGGTGGCTCCGCCACATGACCGCACCGCATGAGTTCTTGTACGCGGCCACAGTGGGAAGCCCGGCTGATCGGAAGAAGCCCGGCTGTTCGGAAAATAGTTGGCCGGGCCACTGAACCTCCCCCGGGAACCGCACATCTTCAGGTGCGTAGGCGCGCACTGACCTCGCGCGCCGCTTCTTACGCGAGGGGAACCCGAAACTTCATGAAGAGCAAGCTGACCGCCGTGGCCCTTGCGGCTGTCGTCGTCGCCGGCACCGCCGCTGTCGCCGTCCCGGCCTCGGCCGCCTCCGCCACGGCGGAGCCCACCCGATGCCACACCGCCGACCTGAAGGCCGGCTTCGCCATGGGTGGTGACGCGAAGCCGGAGATGGAGCAGCCCGGCAAGCAGACTCAGGCCTACATCTGGTTCACCAACCAGAGCGAGCGCACCTGCACCCTGTCCGGCTTCGCCGGTGTCGACATGATCGGCGCTCAGAGCACTGACGGCACCTGGTCGCTGGCGCGCTCCTCCAAGCAGCCCGTAAAGATGACCCTGGAGCAGGGGGACACGGTGGATTTCAGCATCACCCTGCTCCCGGTGGCCGGGTCCACGCCGCAGAAGGAGAAGTTCGTTCCGGCGAAGTTCCTGGTCACCCCGCCGAACGAGACGGAGCACTTCACTCTGACGTGGCCGTTCGGCGGCCAGATCCTCAAGCAGGACGGCGCCACCCACCCGGCCACCTACATCAACCCGATCGGGCTGTAACCAACGGGGTGGTGCCGCCCGGGTAGACGATCTCAGGGACGGCGGGGCAAGGCGACTCACCACCTCTGCACGCGAGATGCCTCCGGCCGGGGCGCCGGGGGCGACGGCTCGAAGAGAGAGTGGGATCGCGGCTCGGGCCGCGCCGAGCGGCCGCCCGCCACGACGGCCCCCCGCCGCCCGCCCCGGTCCGCCCTCTCGTCACCCTTCACCAGCAACGGATCGAACATCACCACGGCCCCGGCGAGGATCAGGAAGATGACCGGCCCGATGAGCATCGGCAGCAGCAGCGAGATCGGCGACTCACCCGCCCGCGTACCCCCGGTCGTGCCGTGCAGGTGCACACTCACGGCCGCCATCCCCGTGTAGTGCATCCCGGACACGGCGACGCCCATGACCAGACTGGCCCCCAGACTCGTCAGGAAGCCCCGGATCGACACGGCGGCCCACAGCGCGGTGGTCGCGGCCACGATCGCGATGACCACGGAGAGCGCGACGGTGGCCATGTCGTACCGGATGGAACCGCTCAGATGCAGGGCCGCCATGCCCAGGTAGTGCATGGCGGCGACTCCGAGCCCCGTGACGGTTCCGGCCGTGAGCAGCGTGGGCATCGCGACCCCGCGGTATCCCACCGCGAACACCCCGACACCGACCACGGCGATCGCGACGACGAGGCTCAGCACCGTCAGCCCCACGTCGTAGCGGATCCGGGTCTCCTCCACGCGGAAGCCGATCATGGCGATGAAGTGCATGGTCCAGATGCCGCACCCGATCGACGCCGCCCCGAGCGCCAGCCAGCCGGGCTTCCACGACCGGTCGTTGAACACGGACCGGACCACACAGCGCAGCCCCAGGGCGCCTCCTAAGCACGCCATGATGAACGCCGCCACCGGAGTGACAGCGCCGTAACTGAAGCCGTCGATTGTGCCTTGCATATGCCAACTCCCCCGGAGCTTCGTGCCAGTCGAGGGAGGTTCTCTTGTAGTAGGCAGGTAGTGCAATCCGTTACCGCGAGTAGCTGAATGACTTTGTACTGGCGAGTATCGTATTCGGTCAGTAATGGACACGATTCAGCCGGAGTCGCCGTTCCGCTTGCGCCGGCGGACGGGATGGCACTTCGTGTCCTGCCGCCTCGTCGGGCCGCCTCGTCGGGCCGCCTCGTCGGGCCGCCTCGTCGGGCCGCCTCGTCGGGCCGCCTCGTCGGGCCGCCTCGTCGGACCGCCCCGTCGGGCCGCCCCGTCAGGCCGCGTCGTTCATGAGCCGGCCCAGGTGCTCCCGGCCCGCCCGCAGCAGCCCGGGCAGCGGCGCGGCATCCTCGTACCAGCGCTTCTCGTACTCCCAGCACAGCCAGCCGTCATAGCCCTCACGGGAGAGCAGGTCGACGCACTCGGTGAGCGGCAGCACGCCCGCGCCGAGCGGCAGTGGAGTGGTGTCGTCGGCCGAGGCGATGTCCTTGACCTGCACGTACCCCAGGAACGGGGAGAGCGCCGCGTACGAGGCCGCGGGGTCCTCGCCGCCCAGCCAGGTGTGCATGACGTCCCAGAGCGCGCCGACCTGACGGTGGCCGACCAGCCCGAGCACACGCATCGCGTCGGCTGCGGTCCGGTGCGAGTCATGGGTCTCCAGCAGGATGCGCGCGCCGGCGTCGGTGGCGTACTCGGCCGCCGTGCCGAGCCGCCGGGCCGCGATCGCGTCCGCCTCCCCGGCGTCCTGCTCACCGCCGCCGGGGAAGACGCGGACGTAGGGGGCGCCCAGGTCGCGTGCCAGGTCGAGGAGCGCGTGCAGTTCGGCCAGTACGGGCTCGTCGTCGCCCGGCGCCGCCACCCGCGCGTACCCCGCGAGCCCCAGGATCTCGACGCCCGCCGCCTTGAACTCGGCGGCCACGTCGGCCCGTTCGCCGGCTCCCAGCCCGGTGTGCACCGGCTCCTCGGGGTGCGTACGCAACTCGACGCCGTGGTAACCGTGCTCGACCGCCAGTCGCAGCACGTCGGTCAGCGGGAGACCGGGGACGCCGAGGGTGGAGAAGGCCAGTTTCACGAAATCCCACCTCGCTCAGGAACTACGGGCACCCGGGGCAGCCGGGCATGCGGCGGACGATACCCGTCGCACGGCGAACGACAACCGCCACACGGCGAGCGGACACCGGCACCCGGCGGGCGACAACCGTCACACGGCCGACGCCCCCGCCTCCTGGGCCGGTACCCAGTCACTCGGCCGCGTCACCCCGCAGGTCCAGCCGCCAGTCCTGGCCCACGAGATCCACGCCGAAGGAGCGGTGGGGTTTCTCGGCGACCAATGTGAAGCCGTGGTGCTGGTAGATCCTGCGGGCCGAGCCCAGGCAGTCGTTCGTCCAGAGCACCATCTCGCGGTAACCGGCCTCGCGCGCGAAGTCGACGCAGGCCTTCACCAGCCGGTTGCCGATCCCCAGCCCCCGCGCGTCCGGCTCGACCAGGAGCAGCCGGAGCCGGGCCGCCTCCGGCGCGTCGTCGCGTACGCACATCACACACCCGACCGGCCGCCCGTCCAGCTCGGCGACCCACGTACGCTCCAGGTGCGGGTCGTGGTCCTCGGCGTAGTCCGCGACGATCCTGGCGACCAGGCCCTCGTAGTCCGCGTTGAACCCGTACTCCGCCGCGTAGACGGCGGCGTTCCGCTGCACGATCCAGCCCAGGTCACCGGGCCCGGGCTCGCGCAGGGTCACGTCCTCGGGGCGGGGCTCGCGGCCGTCGGCCAGGACCGTTCGGATGGTGCGCATGGCCTCGGCGAGCCGGGGCCGGTCCACGGCCGGAACCCGGGCCAGCAGCGAGCTCACCGCCTCGCTGGACCGCTCGTTCAGCAGCTCGGCCGTCTCCCGCCCGCGCGCGGTCAGGGTGACTTGGCGGCGTCGCGGGTCCGTCGTCGACCGCGACCGCTCGACCAGCCCGTCCTCCTCGAACTTGGCCAGCAGCCGGCTCAGGTACCCCGAGTCCAGCGACAGTTCGGCCCGCAGATCGGCCGCGTCGGTACGCGCGGCGTGCGCCAGCTCCCACAGCACGCGTGCCTCGGTGAGGGTGTACGGCGCGTAGACGTGGCGGCCGTAGTCCAGCGCGCCGATGACGTTCGTGTAGAAGCGGTTGAACGAGCGGATGTCCTGCACGGTCATGATCATCGCCCCCTGAGCCCGAGCCGCGATCTCTGACTCAGTCAGAGATGTGTGGTGCGGCGAGCCTACGACCGGGCCCCTCCGGGCGTCCAGGGACGGGGCGGGAGCCCATCGGCCCGCCCCGTCCGCGGACGTCACCGCCCGGGCCTCATGAAGACGTCACCCCTCAAGCCTCATGTACAGGCGCGTGCCGTGCGGCCGGTAGCCGACGCGTTCGTAGACCCGGCGGGAGCCCTCGCCCCCGTACTCCAGCCAGACCGACCGCGCTCCGCGGGCGAACATGACCTCGGTCAGCGCCGCCGTGACGGATGCGGCGACGCCCCGGCCGCGGAAGGCGGGTCGGGTGCCCACGCCGGCCAGTTCCGAGGTGCCCACGGCCGGCGCGGAGCAGGAGGCCGCCCCGGCGCAGCCGCCGTCGGGAGCGCGGACGAACCGGACCGCTCCGCCGCTGTCCTGGGCGCGCCTGAGCCGGGCCACCCCCGCTGGGGACGAGACGAACGTACCGGTGAAGGCCTCGGCGAGCGCGGCGTCGATCGACGCGTACTCCTCGTCCGTGCGCGGGGTTTCGACCACGTTGCCCGGCGGCAGCGTCAGCGTGGCGGGGACGCAGACCAGGTACTCGTTGACCGCCTCGGTGGTGAATCCCGCATCCCGCAGGGCCTGTTCCACGGCGGGCGCCCCGTCGGGAGCGAACTCCAGCCGGGGGACGAGACCGCGCTCGCGGAACGCCTCGACCAGTGCCGTGACGTCCCGGCGGCCGGGACGGGCGCCCGGCAGAGGGCTCGCGTAGTTGATGTACGGGCTGGGGGTCGAGGGGTCGAAGCCGGCGACGAAACCGCCGACTTCGGCGACCTCGGGACGGCGGCGAAGGTTGGCGACGGCGAAGCTCTGGACGTCGATGTCCATGGTGATGGTGACCTCGCGTGGATGGAGTGGTGCGTCCGGGATGGACACATGACGTGTGATGGTGCGTCGGGCACCGCTTCGTCGGGCCGCCGTGAGGAGACGCGAATGGCACTGGTGGCCGTGCTGCCGCTGGGGCAGACGGTTCGTTCAGTACCGACGGCGGCCGCTGGGGGACGCCGCAGTCATGGGCTTCAGTCCTTCGCCGTGCGTCGTGGGTGACGTGAGTGAGGTGAGTGAGAGGGCTGGTGAGCGCGTCCGCGGGCTGGACGCCGAACGGACGATCTCACCCCCAGGAGGCCCGGGGCAACCGGTTTTCGGTTACGGCGTCAGGCCCCGATCACCGAGTCGCACAGCGCGGCCAGCCCCGCGCGCATCCGCTCCGGCGGTACGCCGTTCCCGCTCAGGTGGTCGACGAGGTCGGCGCGGACCGCGGCGAGCAGGGCGTGGGCCAGGAAGTCGGTGTCGCCGGTCGGGGAGGTGCGCGCCTCGGTGAGCAGGGCGGCGAGCTGGGCGTGCAGGACGGAGTAGGTCTCGTTGCGGTAGGGGCTGCCGACGCCCGCGTTCTCCAGGGCGAGGGTCAGCGGCCGGTGGTCGAGCTTGAAGGACAGCAGCGCGTCCAGCAGTGCGGGGATCCGCTCGCGCGCGGGAGCGCCGGGTCCCAGCGGGGGCGGTCCCTCGGCGACGGCCGTGCGCAGTTCCTCGGTGCGCTGCTCGACGAGGGCGCGGATCAGGCCCGTGCGGTCGCCGAAGCGGCGGAACAGGGTGCCCTTGCCGACGCCGGCCGCGGCGGCGACGTCGTCCATGCTCACGCGCTCCGGGTCGCCGCGCTCGGCGAACAGGCGGGCCGCGGCGGCGAGGACCGCCTCGCGGTTGCGGGCGGCGTCGGCTCGTTCCCTGCGCATGGCCGGTCTTCTCCTTCGGTCGTTTTGCTAAGCGGACTGGCGGTCCGTATATTGGGTCGCCCGCCCTAAGCGGACTATCGGTCCGCATTCTAGGGGTGACAGGAAACCAGGGGAGGAGCGGTCGACTCATGACGCCCGAGGACGTGTACCGCAGGAGCCGAGAGCTGCTGCTGGCCGAGGACATACCCGGCTGGGTGGAACTGTGGGACGAGGACGGAGTGATGGAGTTCCCGTTCGCGCCGCCGGGCGCCCCGGTGCGCCTGGCGGGCAGGGCCGCCGTGTCCGAGTACATGAAGGGCTATCCGGACCTCGTCCGGCTGACCGCCATCGACGAGGTCGTCCACCGCACGGAGGACCCCGAGGTGATCGTCGTCGAGATGCGGGCCCGGGGGCAGGCGGTGGCGACCGGGAAGCCGTACGAGATGTCCTACGTCGCCGTCCTCACGGTCCGGGACGGCCGGATCGTCCACTACCGGGACTACTGGAATCCGCTCGCCGCGGCCGAGGCGCTCGGCTGGGAGCTGTGATGGAAGGCCGCCTCACGACGGGTCACACCAGCGGCGCGGTCCTCGTCACCGGGGCCACCGGCACCACCGGCTCCCGGATCGCCCGGCGCCTGACCGCACTCGGCTTCACCGTACGGGCGGCAAGCCGCCGGCCCCACCCGGCAGCCGCCGGGGCCGTACGGTTCGACTGGGGCGACCCGGCGAGTCACGGCGTCGCCCTCACCGGGGTGAGCCGCGTCTACCTCGTGCCCCCGGTGGGCAGCGTGGAGCCGGAGGCCGTGATGGTGCCGTTCCTGGAGCGGGCGCTGGCGGCCGGGGTCCACCGGATGGTGCTCCTCAGCTCCTCGGCCATCCCGGAGGGAGACCGGGGCGTGGGCGCCGTGCACCGGTGGCTGCGCCGGCACGCCCCGGAGTGGGCCGTGCTGCGGCCCTCCTGGTTCATGCAGAACTTCGTCGGAGACCACACCCACGCCGACTCGATCCGCGCCACGGGCACCCTCACCACCGCCACCGGCGACGGCCGCGTCGCCTTCGTGGACGCCGACGACATCGCCGAGGTGGCCGTGCGCGCCCTGACCGACGAGCACGCGCACAACACCGACCACCTGATCACCGGCCCCGAGGCGCTGTCGTACGCGGACGTCGCCGCCGTCATCTCCACGGCCGCCGGCCGCCCCGTACGGCACGTGCCCGTGTCCCACGAGACCATGTGCGCCCACCTGGCGGCCTCCGGCATCCCCGACCGGTTCGCCGAACTGCTCGCCGGGCTGGACCGTGCCATCGCCGAGGGCGCGGAGGACCGGACGAGCCCCACCGTCGAGAAGGTCACCGGCCGGGCCCCGCGCTCGTTCGCCGCCTTCGCCGATGGGCATCGCGACGCCTGGCGGGCGTAGCGCCGAGGGCCCGAACGTGTGGCGCCGCCTTACTCCCGCGGCACTCCCGTCGACCCCCGCACCATCAGCTCCCCGCGCACGGTGGCGATCCCGCCCGGCGGGGCCTCCTCGCGGCCCATGGCGATGCGGCCCGCCCGGGCGCCCGCCTCCGCGAGGGGCAGGCGGACCGTCGTCAGGGCCGGTACCGCGTCGATGGCGAAGGGGAGGTCGTCGAAGCCGGCCACCGACACGTCGTCGGGGATGCGCAGGCCGGAGTCGCGGAGTGCGGCGCAGGCGCCGAGCGCGACGGTGTCGTTGGCCGCCACCACCGCCGTGAGCGACGGGTCGCGGCGCAGGAGTTCCAGGGTGGCCTCGTAGCCGGCCTGGCGGTCGTAGCGGCCGTGCACCGTGCGCTTGGGGTCGTCCTCGATGCCGTGGGCGGCCAGCGCGTCGCGGTGGCCCTCCAGGCGGTGGCGGGTGGTCGTGCGCTCCTCGGGGCCCGCGATGTAGCCGAGGCGGCGGTGGCCGAGGCCGATGAGGTGCTCGGTGAGCTGCCGGCCGCCGCCGCGGTTGTCGAAGGTGATGGCGATCGCGTCGGGCGAGGGCGGGCGTCCGCACAGGACGACGCGGGTGCCCGCGTCCGCCAGCTTGCGCACCTTGTTCTCGACCGCCGCCACGTGCGCCGCGTCCTCGACGGCACCACCGGTGAGGACCACCGCGGCGGCGCGCTGGCGCTGGAGGAGCGTGAGGTAGGTCAGCTCGCGCTCCGGGGAGCCGCCCGTGTTGCACACCACGGCCAGCCGCTCGCCGCCCGCCCGGCCGCCCGGACCGCCGATCTCCGACTGGATCGCGCTCGCCATGATCCCGAAGAAGGGGTCGGCGATGTCGTTCACCAGGATCCCCACCAGGTCGGAGGTGGCGGCCGCCAGCGCGCTCGCCGGGCCGTTCAGGACGTAGTCCAGCTCGTCCACCGCCCGCAGCACCCGCTCACGGGTGGACGCGGCCACCGGATAGTTCCCGTTCAGCACCCGGGAGACGGTCGCGGGCGACACCTGCGCGCGGGCCGCCACGTCCGCCAGGGTCACAGTCATCGTTCCTCGTCCTCCGGTCCGGTCCTCACCACGTCTGCTCGCCACCGTGTCGGTCGTCCGTCGTCTCGTCGTCTTCGGCACCCTACGGATCCCCGCACGGCACCCTCCCGCCCTCAGCACCACACAGCCACCCACGCCGCGCCGCACCGCACCACTTGCGTCGCCGCACGGTTGTCCGTTTCGCGCCGTTTGCACCGCCGCACGGTCGTCCGTGCCGCGCCGCTTTCGTCGCCGCACGGGTTGTCCGTGCCGCGCCGCTTTCGCCGCCGCACGGTCACCCACGCCGCGCCGCGCCGCACCACTTGCGTCGCCGCACGGTCGTCCGTGTCGCGCCGTTTGCACCGCCGCACGGTCGTCCGTGTCGCGCCGTTTGCGTCGCCGCACGGTCACCCGCCCTGCGCCGCTTTCGCCGCCGCACGGTCATCCGTGCCGCGCCGCCTTCACCGCCGCACGGTCGTCCGTGTCACGCCGCTTTCGCCGCCGCGCCAGCCACCTGCGCGCCGCTTTCGCCGCCGCACAGCCACCCGCGCCGCGCCGCCTTCAGCGCCGCGCAGTCACCCACGCGCCGCCCTCACCCAGACCCCTCAAGCCGTACTCCCACCCCACACGAGCCGTACTCCCACCTCACCCAAGCCGTACTCCACCCCGCGACCCGTACCCGGCCGCGCGACCAGCCGTACAGACGCCCGGCACCGCCGTCCCGGTTGCCGCACGACCCCACGCACTGGGCCGGAGGCCCACAGACCCGGCCGGAGGCCAAGCGGCGCCCGGCCGGAGGCCCACGCACCCGGCCGGAGGCCAAGCGGCGCCCGGCCGGAGGCCCACAGACCCGGCCGGAGGCCCACGCACCCGGCCGGAGGCCAAGCGGCGCCCGGCCGGAGGCCCACGCACCCGGCCGGAGGCCACACGGCACCCAGTCAGAAGCCTCACAGACGCCCCGCACGGGAAAGTCGTACACGAAACCGCGCATCTCTCACCCCGCGCGGTCTTGTCCGATCCGCCGCACAGAGGCTAGCGTCTCATCACATAGAAAGCGCTTGCTGTCACGCTCATCGGTAAAACCTCCGGAGGAACCTCCGAAGTGGGCGTACGCGGCGCAGGGCGCGTACGACGAAGGGAATGACGTGACACGCAAGACGGTGCGTATCGCCATGAACGGCGTGACCGGGCGCATGGGCTACCGCCAGCACCTCGTCCGGTCGATCCTGGCCCTCCGTGAGCAGGGCGGGCTCGACCTGGGCGACGGCACCGTGCTGTGGCCCGAACCGATCCTCGTCGGCCGCCGGGAGCACGCGCTCAGGGCGCTCGCCGAGCAGCACGGACTGGAGCACGTCTCGACGGACGTGGACGCGGTCCTCGCCGACGAGACCGTGGACATCTACTTCGACGCCCAGGTCACCTCCGCCCGCGAGGAGGCGATCAAGAAGGCGATCGCCGCCGGCAAGCACATCTACACCGAGAAGCCGACCGCCACCGGCCTGGAGGGCGCCCTGGAGCTGGCCCGCCTCGCGAACGCGGCCGGCATCAAGCACGGCGTGGTCCAGGACAAGCTGTTCCTCCCCGGCCTGCTCAAGCTCAAGCGGCTGATCGACGGCGGCTTCTTCGGCCGCATCCTCTCCATCCGGGGCGAGTTCGGCTACTGGGTCTTCGAGGGCGACTGGCAGCCCGCCCAGCGCCCCTCCTGGAACTACCGCGCGGAGGACGGCGGCGGCATCGTCGTCGACATGTTCCCGCACTGGGAGTACGTCCTCCACGAGCTCTTCGGCCGGGTGAAGTCGGTGCAGGCCCTCACCGCCACGCACATCCCGCAGCGCTGGGACGAGCAGGACAAGCCCTACGACGCCACGGCCGACGACGCCGCGTACGGCGTCTTCGAGCTCGACGGCGGCGCCATCGCGCAGATCAACTCCTCCTGGGCCGTGCGCGTCAACCGCGACGAGCTGGTCGAGTTCCAGGTCGACGGCACGGAGGGCTCGGCGGTCGCCGGCCTGCGCAACTGCCGCGTCCAGCACCGGTCCGCCACCCCCAAGCCCGTGTGGAACCCGGACATCCCGGCCACCTACTCCTTCCGCGACCAGTGGCAGGAGGTCCCGGACAACGAGGAGTTCGACAACGGCTTCAAGGCCCAGTGGGAGCTGTTCCTCAAGCACGTCTACGCCGACGCGCCCTACCACTGGGACCTGCTGGCCGGCGCCCGCGGCGTCCAGCTCGCCGAGCTGGGCCTGAGGTCCTCGGCCGAGGGCCGCCGTCTCGACGTACCGGAGATCCAGCTGTGACGATCCGACTGCCCGGCGCCGACGGAGAGTTGCGCACCTACACTCCCCGCACGCAGCCGCTCGCCCTCGCCGCGGGCGCCCCCTTCACCTCCCGTACGGTCTTCTCCGCCGCCCACGTGGTCGCCGACCCGTACGCCGACGTGTCCCCCGACTCCCCGGCCGCCGTCGACTGGGACGCCACCCTCGCCTTCCGCCGCCACCTGTGGTCGCACGGCCTCGGCGTGGCCGAGGCCATGGACACCGCCCAGCGCGGGATGGGCCTGGACTGGGCGGGCGCTGCGGAACTGATCCGCCGCAGCGCCGCCGAGGCGAAGACGGCCGGCGGCCGGATCGCGTGCGGGGTCGGCACCGACCAGCTCACCGGCCCGGCCTTTCTGGAGGAGATCCGCAAGGCGTACGAGGAGCAGCTGGCCGTCGTCGAGGAGTCGGGCGCCCAGGCGATCCTGATGGCCTCCCGCGCCCTCGCGGCGGCCGCCAAGGGCCCCGAGGACTACCTGGAGGTCTACGGCCACCTGCTGCGCCAGTCCGCCGAGCCGGTCGTCCTGCACTGGCTGGGCCCGATGTTCGACCCGGCGCTGGAGGGCTACTGGGGGTCGTCGGACCTGGACACGGCCACGGACACCTTCCTGGACGTGATCGCGGCACACCCGGACAAGGTGGACGGCATCAAGGTCTCCCTGCTGGACGCCCAGCGGGAGATCGACCTGCGCCGCCGCCTGCCCCACGGAGTCCGCTGCTACACCGGCGACGACTTCAACTACCCCGAGCTGATCGCGGGCGACGACCAGGGATTCAGCCACGCCCTGCTCGGCATCTTCGACCCGCTGGGCCCGCTGGCGGCCGAGGCGGTCCGCGTGCTGGACACGGGTGACGTGAAGGGCTTCCGCGAGCTCCTCGACCCGACGGTCGAGCTGTCCCGCCACCTCTTCCAGGCGCCCACCCGCTTCTACAAGACGGGCGTGGTCTTCCTGGCCTGGCTCTCGGGCCACCAGTCGCACTTCACGATGGTCGGCGGCCTGCAGTCGGCCCGCTCTCTCCCGCACCTCGCGAAGGCGTACGAACTGGCCGACGGCCTGGGCCTGTTCCCGGACCCGGCGCTCGCGGAGGCGCGCATGAGGAACCTGCTGACGGTGTACGGAGTGGCCCAGTGAGCGCGAACGGTGACACGACCGGCGTCACGAATGGTGAAACGACCGGCGACCTGTCCCGCTTCTCCATCAACCAGATGACGGTGAAGCAGCTGTCCATGCCCGAACTGGTCGAGGCGTGCGTCGAGTTGGGCGTCCCCGGCGTGGGACTGTGGCGCGAGCCGGTCCAGTCGTACGGCCTGGAGGCGACGGCCAAACTGGTCCGTGACGCGGGCCTCGCGGTCACGACCCTGTGCCGGGGCGGCTTCTTCACGGCCATCGACCCGGACGAGCGCGCCAGGGCCCTGGACGACAACCGCCGCGCCATCGACGAGGCGGCCACGCTCGGCACGGACACGCTGGTCCTGGTCTCCGGGGGCCTCCCGGCCGGCTCCAGGGACCTGCACGGCGCCCGTGAGCGCATCGCGGACGCGCTCGCCGAGCTGGGTCCGTACGCCGCCTCCCGTGGCGTACGGCTGGCCATCGAGCCGCTGCACCCGATGTTCGCCTCGGACCGCTGCGTGGTGTCCACCCTGGCCCAGGCCCTGGACCTCGCGGAGCGCTTCCCGGCGGACCAGGTGGGCTTGACCGTGGACACGTACCACATCTGGTGGGACGACAACGCGCCCGCCCAGATCGCCCGCGCGGGCGCGGGCGGCCGCATCCACACCTTCCAGCTCGCCGACTGGACCACCCCGTTGCCCGAGGGTGTGCTGACCGGGCGCGGCCAGATCGGCGACGGCGCGATCGACATGCGGGAGTGGAGGTCCTACGTCGAGGCCGCCGGCTACACCGGCCCCATCGAGGTCGAGCTCTTCAACGACGGCCTGTGGGCACGGGACGGCCGCGAGGTGCTGGCGGAGACGGCGGCGCGGTTCGTGGAGCACGCGCTGTAGCTCCGTGGCCGGGGTGCACCGGGCGTTGTATACGTGACGTACACACCAGGGCGTATACGTCACGTATACTCGTCGCATGTCCGACGTCATGATCCGCGTACCCGCCGAAGTCCGTGACCAGCTTGCCGCCGTGGCCGAGGCGCGGGGCACGAGTCTCCGTGCTCTCATGCAGGACATAGCAGCTCAGACGCTGACTCCCGAGCAGATCAAGGAACGTGCCGACCGCACCCGAGCCCTGCTCGCCGAGCGCTTCGACCACGTCGTGTCGGACGAGGAGTCCGCCGAGATGCGGCGCAGGATGCGGGAGGCCACCGCCGCTCACCGAGCCCGCCTCGCCGAGGCGGAGGACTCCCGTTGAGCCGGACCGAGCATTACGTCCTCGACGCCCCCACCCTCGTGGCGATGGGTGGCAACAAGCAGGTCTTCGGACTCATTCACGCCGCCGCCGCGAGCGACGACGTGCGCCTGTGGGTGCCTGTCCTGTGTCTTCTGGAGGCAGAGCGCGAGCGCGAGGGGATCGTCGGCCACGTAGGGGTACTGGTGGACGTCCTGCATGTTCTGGAGGACGACTACGCGATGGCCGTGACCGTCGCCGAGTTGAGTGGCGCGGGTGTCGCGTTCGGTGTCTCGGCCGCCGTTCACGCCGCGCGGCCGAACCAGATGCTTCCCGTGGGAGGACTGATCGCGACTGTCGCACCAGAACCCTACGGGGGGCTTGGCGTCGGGGTCATGGACCTGAATCGCTGACGCGGCCCGGGTCGCCCGTCTGGCTCGACAACCTGCTCAGACAGCGGCAGCCATCCGCCGTACCGCCTCGGTGATCAGCTCCGGCGAGGTCGCCAGGTTCAAGCGGGCGAAGCCCGCGCCGCCGGTGCCGAACGGCAACCCCGAGTTCAGGGCCACCCGGCCGCGCTCCAGGAAGACCCCGGCCGGGTCGTCACCGAGCCCCAGCTCCCGGCAGTCCAGCCATGCCAGGTAGGTGCCCTGAGCCGGTTCGTACCCGATGGGGGGCAGGTGCTCGGCCAGCAGGTCCCCCAGGAGCCGGCGGTTGTGGTCGAGCCCGGACAGCACCGCGTCGAGCCAGTCGCCGCCGTCCCGCAGGGCCGCGGTGTGGGCGATGATCCCGACGTGGCTGGGACCGTGGCCGACCTCCTCGGGGAGGCGGGCGAGGTCCCCGGCCGCGTCGGGCCCGGCGATCGCGAGGGCGGCCTTGAGCCCGGCCAGGTTCCACGCCTTGGACGCCGACATCAACGACAGTCCGTACTCCCCGCCGGGAACGCTCAGGTACGGCACGAAGGACACGCCCGCGGCCACGATCGGGGCGTGGATCTCGTCCACCACGACACGCACCCCGTACGTCCGCGCCAGCCGGGCGACCCGTGACAGCTCGTCGGTGGTGTGCACGACTCCGGTCGGGTTGTGCGGGCTGCACAGCAGATACGCCGGCCGGTCCGCCCGCTCCGCGACACGTCGGAAGGTCTCCTCCAGGACCGCGAAGTCGATCCGCCCGTCCCCGCCCAGCGGAGCCTCGACGACCGGTCGCCCCATGTTCCCGACGAAATGATAGAAGGGCGGATACACCGGGGAGTTGACGACCACGGGGTCGCCCGGTCCGGAGACCAGCTTGAGCATCTCGACGATGCCCAGCATCACGTCGGGCACGATGGCCGTCCGCTCGACGGCCAGTCCGTCCCAGCCCCACCGCTCCCGGGCGAAGCCGGCCAGCGCCTCGGCGTACGCCGTCCCGGCCGGATAGCCGGTGTCCCCGAGTGCCACGGCGTCGGTGACCGCCCGCGCCACCGGCTCGGCCAACGGCACGTCCATCTCGGCCACCCAGAGCGGCAGGACGTCCTCGGGGTACGTCCGCCACTTCATGCTCGTACGCCGCCGCAGCTGCTCCAGGGAGAGCTGCCGCAGCGGGTCAGCCCCGCGAGGCATGGGCGAGGAAGCCGGTCCAGGCGGTGGCGCTGGTGGCGACGACGGTGGAGGCGGTGGCCACCGCGACGCGGTCGTCGCCGGACGCGCTGCCGCTTGTCGACCAGGCCGGTTCGGGGAAGCTCATGGGTCTCCTCGCGTCCGCTGCGGCAGGCTCACGGAGTCCTGCGTGGTGAGCGCCTGTGCACGCATCCTGACACAGCGCGGCCGGAGGCGCCGAGACAGGTCTCACCGAAGGGTTACTGGCGAGTTCGTTCATCCGCTACTCTCAGCCGACCCCGGCGCCCTCCGGTAGTTGGCCCGCCCTTCGCAGCCCTGACATGTGGTTACTCCTTGCTCTTCACGGGGTGCCGGGACCGTGATCACGCGTGTCAGTCGGACCGCGTTCCCCCCTCGTGACCGTTCAGAAGGACGCAATGAGCCTCAGATCGCGCATCTGCAAGTCATCGTTCGTCATGGGCATGGCGGCAGTGGTGACCGTCACCTTCGCGAGCAGCGCCTCCGCCGCCGTACTGGCGCCCCTCCCGGCCAACGCCACCACGTTCCAGCGGGCGTTCGAGCCGGTCTAC
The DNA here is from genome assembly GCF_055572015.1 of Streptomyces sp. NPDC030840. NCBI lineage: Bacteria > Bacillati > Actinomycetota > Actinomycetes > Kitasatosporales > Streptomycetaceae > Streptomyces > Streptomyces sp. NPDC030840. The sequence continues at coordinate 175,744 of NZ_JBVIEE010000001.1, forward strand.
GACTACGACACGGACAGCTGTTACCCCGCGGCCGCCGTCGACGCGGGCGGGAACCTCAACGGCGGCCTCAACCCCTCCGGGTCGATCACCGGCGGCTGCCGCACCGCCAGCCACCTCGACAACGACAACAGTTACTCGCGGGCCAAGTGCAACCAGGGCTGGTGCGGGATCATCTACGCCAGCTACTTCGAGAAGGACCAGGCGACCGTGTTCGGCGGCGGCCACCGGCACGACTGGGAGTCCGTGGTGGTCTGGGTCCAGCAGGGGGCGAGCCGGCCCTCCTACGTGTCCACCTCCGCCCACGGCGGCTACAGCACCTACGCCGCCTCCGCGGTCGCGTGGTGGGACGCCGCCAGGACGCACCCCAAGATCGTGTACCACAAGGACGGCGTGAGCACCCACGCCTTCCGCCTCGCGGGTGCCTCCGAGGCACCGGAGAACGACACCGGGCAGTGGCACTGGGAGGACCTGGTCGGCTGGGACCAGTTCCCGTCGGCCTCGGTGCGCGACGCGCTGGCCAACAAGGACTGGGGCAGCGCCAACTTCCCCCTCAAGGAGGGCAACTTCGAGAACAACCTCAACAAGGCGAAGCCGTCCGGCATCACGTTCGACGCCTGGGGCTGATCGCGCGGCCCGGTCGCCGCGGCACGCTCCGCGGGCGCCTTCGCAGCGGCGGTCGCGGAGTGCTGTGCGCGGTGGGTGCAAAAAAATCACGAGCACCATGCAACCCTTCCGGCACTCAGCGTGTCGTACATGTCATCAGGGCCACTCGGAGGGGGATCCGGGGGGATCGCGGGGGGTTCTGACAGGAGGGGAAAGCCGAGGGGGCCCGGTCGGGAGAGCGGGCCCCCTCCACGTCTTCGGGCCCGTCGGCCGGTGTTTTCGGGCCATGTCGTGCGGCTGATAAGCGTGTTGCCCTCCGTGGCGGCCGTGCCCCACGCTGCTCCCCGGGCGGGACGACCGTAGGGGGGCAGGTCTTGTGCTGCGCATCCACTTCACGTCCGAGGACTTCGCACGCATCCAACTGGCCAGGGATCCCGATCCGATGTGGGAGATCGTGTGCAGCCTGCACCGGTTGCAGACGAGACGAGGACGCTGGGCCTTCGCCGACTGGCACCGCACCACCAGGGACACCCTCGCGGGTACCCAACTCGGTGACGTCGTACGTCGGTTACTCGTCCCGCTGATACCCCTGGCCCACTACTTCCCCGACTTCCTGACCCCGCACGAGGCCTCCGACGGACTGGACGAGGCGCTGGCGGCGATCGTCGACACCCCGGCCGCGCGGGTGGCCCACGAGGTGAACCTGCTGGACCGGACGAACGGCGCCCCCTCCTGGGCGCAGACACTGGCGGACCGCACGGCACGCGAGGAACTCGCCAAGATCCTGCGCGCCTACCACGAGGCCGCCGTCGCACCCCATCACGACCGCATCCACGCGATGATCGCCGGTGAACGTGCCCTGCGCGCCCGCGAGGCCCTCGACGCCGGCATCGGCGCACTGCTCGGCGGCCTCTCGCCCGCGATGCGCTGGCGGCCACCGGTGCTCCACGTCGACTACGTCGAGGACCGGGACCTGTACCTCGGGGGACGCGGACTGCGCCTCGTCCCCTCCTACTTCTGCTGGCAGTTGCCGATCTCCCTGGCCGACCCCGATCTGCGGCCAGTACTGATCTACCCCCTGCACGGCTCCCGGCTGCCGACACCGGAACGCCCGCCCGCGGCCTCCCTCGCCGCGCTCCTGGGCAGAACCCGCGCGGCAGCACTGCGGGCCCTCGCCCTCGGCGCCACGACGTCGGAACTCGCGCGCTCCCTCGGCGTCTCCCCGGCCACCGCCACCCACCACGCCACCGTGCTGCGCGACGCGGGCCTGGTCATGAGCCGACGCAGCAACAACACCGTGCTGCACACACTCACCCCTCTCGGAGCGGCGCTGCTCCGTCCCTCCAGTCCCAGCCCTCCCAAGGGCATCACGGACCTCGCCGGAACAACGGCTTCCGCCGCCTCGCCCCGGACTTTAGACACCGGTCGAAGGTCGTAGTACGGACGCGTGCCACTCTGCGAGCGTTTCCGGCGCCAGCACGCACCACGACCGAGCACCACGACCGAAGGGGGAAACATGAAGAGAACCATCGTCGCCGGCACCCTCGCCCTCGTCTCCGCCGCGACCTGCATGGTGGCACTGGCTCCCACGGCGTCCGCGGCGCCGCAGGCCTGCGTGACCCAGAGCCTGACCACCGGGTCCTACGAGGGCGTGGGCACCATCCGTTACAAGTCCGCCAGCAGCAGCTGCAACGACCTCAACCTCACCTACTCCGACGACACGGTGGCGGGCAACGACTTCTACGCCGGCCGGCTCCGCCGTTCCAACGGCACCTGGTTCACGTGCGCGAGGGGATACAAGTACCCCGACATCCGCATCTACGACGGCTCCCACAGCATCAACGACTCCAAGTTCTGGCTGTGCACCGACGTGAACGACAACACCCCGTTCACGGTGGCGAGCTACCTCGACGGCGGGGACTCCGTCCAGATCACCCACTGAGCAGGGCTCCGGGGGCATGGCCGGCCGCCGGCCGCGCCCCCGGGCATCGGGAGCACCGTCAGGAGGAGCGCAGTGTCAGGGATGATCCGTCCGGCGATCAGGCGCCGGCTGCCGGCGCACACCGCGGTCGCCATGGCCGTCGCCCTGCTCACCACCGCCTGCTCATCCGGTCCGGACACGGCGGACAAGCCGTCAAGGGGCACGCGAGCCGAGTCCGTGATCTCCGCCCGCCTCACCCGCAGCCTGCCGGACGACCCCGTTCGCATGGTGCTTCCCGTCTCCGGCGCCGAGACGCGCTGGACCCAGGGCCTGGCGGTCTTCGGGCAACAGGTGGCGCGCACCGCCGAGGCTTCCTGTGGCCGCGAGGCCGGCTCCCGCCCGCGCGAGCAGGACCCCCTCGCCTTCATCCCGTTCTCCGACATCCCGGACCTGGACTTCCTCGCCCGGCACGGCTTCGGCCGGAGCGCGGAGGTTCCCCGGTCCGCGCTTCCGGCGGCGAGTCCCGCGGCGAACCGTCCCAGCGGCTCCGGCCGCTCCGACGCGCCGAGCCGCTGCCGAGGCGAGGGAGCCACAGCGGGCCGCGCGGTGTTCGAGTCCTACGCCCCTCTCCAGGAACAGTGGTTCCGCGAACTCACGTCCCTGCGCCGCGATCCCGCCACGCTCCGGGCGCTGGACACCCTGCCCGGCTGTCTGGCCGGGTTCGGCCACCGCGTCCGTGACGAGGACGGTTTCCTCGGCCTCGTCGACTCCCGCCTGCTCAACGCCTCCACGGCCGAGTTCCCGCGCGTGGCCCGCGACCTCGGCCGCGCCTACGCCACCTGCATGCGCCCCGTGGAAGCCGTCCGCGAGCCCGCGCGCCTCCGCCTGCGCACCCGCTTCATCGCCGAACACGCCGACGAAGTCCGCGAGTTGCGCGAGAGTCTCGTACCGTCACTGCGCAGGGCCGAGAAGGAGTACGGCGCACGCCTCGTCTTCCCGGCGCCCTGACGGCACGGCCCGGTGGGTCAGAAGAAGACCCCGCACCGCAGCAGAACGTTCGCGTACGGCCGGGCCTCCCCGGTGCGTACGACCAGCCTCGCGCCCGCCGACAGTTCCTTCAGCCTCTCGTGCGCGACCAGCTCCAGCCCGGGGAAGCGGGCGTCCAGCAGGGCGCTCGCCTCCGGGTTGGCGCCCTGCACCTCGTACGCCGCCGTCGCCCCCTCGACCACCAGTTCGTCGAGCAGCCCGTCCAGTACCTCGGCGAAGGACGGCACCCCGGCCCGGAAGGCGAGGTCCACCACGCGCGGACCGGCCGGTATGGGCATGCCCGCGTCGCAGACCAGCACCGCGTGCCCGTGACCGAGTTCGGCGAGGGCGCCCGACAGGTGACGGTTCAGTATTCCGGCCCGCTTCACAGGGAGGCGACCTCCTCGGCGGTCGGGAAGGACACCTGCGCGCCGGGCTTCGTGACGGCGGCGGCGCCCACGCGGGCGGCGTACGCGGCGGCCTCGGCCAGCGAATCGGACAGGCCGAGCTTCCAGGCGAGCGCCGCGGTGAACGCGTCCCCCGCCCCCGTGGTGTCCACGGCCTCCACCTTCACCGAGGGCACGCGCGCGCTGCCCTCCGCCGACGCCACCAGCGCACCCTCCGCGCCCAGCGTCACCACCACCGACCGCGGCCCGAGCGCCAGCAGGGCCCGCGCCCAGTCCTCGGGGGACCCCTCCAGGTCGCCGCCGACGATGACCCGCGCCTCGTGCTCGTTCACGATCAGCGGGTCGCAGGCGGCGAGCACCTCTTCTGGCAGCGGCCGGGGCGGTGAGGGGTTGAGCACGAAGCGGGTGCCCTCCGGCAGGTTCCGTACGACCTCCACGACCGTCTCCAGCGGGATCTCCAACTGGGCCGAGACCACGCGGGAGACGTGCAGCAGGCTCACCGCGGACCGGATGTCCTCCGGAGCCAGCCGCCCGTTCGCACCCGGTGACACCACGATGCTGTTGTCCCCCGAGGGGTCCACCGTGATCAGCGCGACGCCGGTGGGCGCCCCGCCGACCAGGACGCCCACGGTGTCGACCCCCGCGTCCCGCTGCGAGTCCAGCAGCAGGCGCCCGTGCGCGTCGTCACCGACCCGGGCCAGCAGGGCCGTACGGGCGCCGAGCCGGGCGGCGGCCACCGCCTGGTTGGCGCCCTTGCCGCCCGGGTGCAGGGCCAGGTCGCCGCCGAGCACCGTCTCGCCGGCCCCCGGCCGCCGCTCGACACCGATCACCAGGTCGGCGTTGGCCGAACCCACGACCAGGAGGTCGTAGTCGTACATGAACTGTTCCCCTCTGCGGATGAGTCGAGCTACGGACGGAGCTGCGGCCGGGCGGTGGCGCAGGGGTCTGTCTGCGCCCCCGCCGCCCCTGGCCGCGAACATTCAGCCCCTCCGGCGTTTGAGGAGCGGGGGTCCGGGGCGGAGCCCCGAAAGGATGGGGTCCAGGGGGGCGCAGCCCCCTTGGCGGGGTCGAAGGGGCAGCGCTCCTGGGGATGGGACGGGTAGGGGCGGCGGGGGCGAGAAAACCCCGGTCCCCGCCGCGCAGCGCCCGTCAGCCGCTGAACCCGCCCACGTTCTCCTTCGTGACCACCTTCACCGGCACCTTCACCGTCCTCTCCACCTTCTCGCCCTCCGCGGCCTTCAACGCGTTCCGGACCGCTATCCGCCCGAGTTCGGTCGGCTGCTGCGCGACCGACGCGTACAGCGTGCCGTCCTCGACCGCTTTCAGACCGTCCGGCGTGCCGTCGAAGCCGATGACGGCGACGGACGTCCCCGCCTTCGACCCGAGCGCCTTGATCGCGCCGAGCGCCATCTCGTCGTTCTCGGCGAACACACCGTCGACGTCCGGGTGGGCCTGCAGCAGGTTCGTCATCACGTCGAGCCCCTTGGTGCGGTCGAAGTCGGCGGGCTGCTTGGCGACGACCTTGATGCCGGGGTAGGCCTTCAGCCCCTCGGCGAAGCCCGCGCCGCGCTCACGGCTCGCGGACGTACCGGCCAGCCCCTGCAGGATCACGATCCTGCCCTTGCCGCCCAGCTTCTCGGCCAGCGCCTTGGCGCCCAGCCTGCCGCCCTCGACGTTGTCGGAGGCCACGAGCGCGGCCGTCTCCGCCTTGTTGACGCCCCGGTCGACACCGACGACGGGGATGCCCGCCTTGTTCGCGGCCCGCACCGACGGACCCGCCGCGTCCGAGTCCACCGGGTTGACGATGATCGAGCCGACGCCCTCGCTGGTGAAGTTCTGCAACTGGTTGGCCTGCTGCGAGGCGTCGTTCTGCGCGTCGGTGACGGTCAGGTCGGCACCCAGCTTCTTCGCCTCCTCCTGGGCGCCGGCCCGGATCTGCACGAAGAACGGGTTGTTGAGCGTCGACAGTGACAGCCCGATCTTCTGGTCCTTCGCCGGCGACGTACCGCTGTGCAGGAACGACATCGCCCCCACGACCGCCACCGCGACCACGGCCGCGATCACGTACGTCGCCGCCTGCCGGCCCCTGCCGCCGGGAACACCGGTCCCCGCGGCCACCGGGCTCGCCCCCGCCTTGCGCCGCAGCGTGTCCAGCAGCACGGCCAGCGCGATCACGACACCGATGACGACCTGCTGCCAGAACGCCGACACCGACAGCAGGTTGAGCCCGTTGCGCAGCACCGCCAGGATCAGCGCGCCGACCAGCGTCCCGGACGCCCTGCCCGTACCGCCGGCCAGCGAGGCACCGCCGATGACGACCGCGGCGATCGCGTCCAGCTCGTAGCCCTGCGCGGCCTGCGGCTGCGCGGAGGACAGGCGGGAGGCGAGCACGATGCCGGCTGCGGCGGCGAACAGCCCGGACAGCGCGTAGATCACGAGCTTCTGCTTCTTCACCCGCAGACCGGAGAGGCGGGCCGCCTCCTCGTTGCCGCCGATCGCGTACATGGAGCGCCCGATGTACGTACGGCCCAGGATCACGGCCGTGACCAGCCCCATGACGATCATCACCAGCACGGGCACCGGCAGCCAGCCGCCGAGCGTGTCCCCGAGGTGCGAGACCGAGTCCGGGAACGCGATCGGGCTGCCCTGCGAGATCACCAGGGACAGACCGCGGCCCACCGACAGCATGGCCAGCGTCGCGATGAACGGCGGGAGCTTCCCGTACGAGATCAGGACGCCGTTGACGAGGCCGCAGGCGATGCCCGTGGCGACCGCGAGTATGACGGCGATCCAGACGGGAACGCCCTGCGACGTCGCGCTCCAGGCGAGGACGGTGGCCGACAGCGCGGCCACCGAGCCCACCGAGAGGTCGATGCCCGCCGAGACGATCACGAAGGTGACGCCGAAGGCGAGGATGGCGGTCACGGCCGCCTGGACGCCGATGTTGAGCAGGTTGTCCGTCGTCAGGAAGTCGCCGGAGAGGGCCGACATCACGACGACGAGCAGGATCAGCGCGGTGAGCGCGCCGTTGTCGAGCAGGAGGCGGCGAAGCCCCGGGGCGCCACTCGCGCCCGATGTGCTCTTGAGCGTGTCAGTGGCCACGGGGGGCCTCCCCTTCGGTAGCGGAGTCGTTGGAGTGGGAGCCGTTGGAGTGGGAGTCGGGGGTGCTGGTGGGGGTGCCGACGGCGAGCGCCATCACCGCGTCCTGGGTGGCCTCGGCGGCGGGGAGTTCGCCCGCGACGCGGCCCTGGGCCATCACCAGGACCCGGTCGCTCATGCCGAGCACCTCGGGCAGGTCGCTGGAGATCATCAGGACGGCGGCTCCGGCGGCCGTCAGTTCGTTGATCAGCTGGTAGATCTCGATCTTGGCGCCGACGTCGATACCGCGCGTCGGCTCGTCGAGGATGAGCACCTTGGTGTCGGCGAGGAGCCACTTGCCGATGACGACCTTCTGCTGGTTGCCGCCGGAGAGGGTGCGCACGTGCTGGTGGAGCCCGGCCATGCGCACACCGAGCTGCTCGGCGATCCGGGCGGCGGCCTCCTGCTGCCTCCTGAGGTCGACGAACCCGCCGCGCGTCGCCCCGCGCAGGGTGACCAGGCCCAGGTTCTCCGCCACGGAGGCGTCCAGCACGAGCCCCTGGCCCTTGCGGTCCTCGGGGACGAGCCCGATCCCGGCCTCCATGGCGGCGTTCACGTCGTGGCGGCGCAGCTCGGCGCCGGCGACCCTCACGAGGCCCCTGTCGTACGGGTCGGCGCCGAACACCGCCCGCACGACCTCCGTACGGCCCGCCCCGACGAGACCCGCCACGCCGACGACCTCTCCGGCCCGCACCTCGAAGCTGACGTCGTGGAACACGCCGTCCCTGGTCAGTCCCTCGACGCGCAGCAACGCCTCACCCGTGTCAAACCGTTCGCGCGGGTACTGCTGTTCGATGGAGCGGCCCACCATGAGCCGGACGAGCTCGTCCTGCGGCGTGGACGCGGGCACCTGCCCGACGCTCTTTCCGTCCCGGAGGACCGTGACCCGGTCACCGAGGGCGGCGATCTCCTCCAGGTGGTGCGTGATGAAGACGATCCCGACGCCGTCCTCGCGCAGCCTGCCCACGATGCCGAAGAGCTTGTCGACCTCCTCGGAGGTGAGCACGGCGGTCGGCTCGTCCATGATCAGCACACGGGCGTCCAGGCTCAGCGCCTTCGCGATCTCGACCATCTGGAGGCGGGCGATGCCGAGTTCGCGCACACGGGCACGCGGGGACACGCTCACCCCGACCCGATCGAGCAGCCCGGCGGCGTCGGCCTCCATCCGCTTCCGGTCGATCAGCCCGAAGCGGCGCGGCTGCCGCCCCAGGAAGATGTTCTCGGCGACCGTCAGATCGGGAACGAGATTGAACTCCTGGTAGATGGTGGCGATCCCGAGGCGCTCGGAGTCCTGCGCGCCATGGATGCGCACCTCCTCGCCGCCCACCACGACGCGCCCGGCGTCGGGGCGGTAGGCGCCGGACAGCATCTTGATGAGGGTGCTCTTGCCCGCGCCGTTCTCGCCGAGCAGCACGTGCACCTCGCCGCGGCGCAGATCGAAGTCGACGCCGTCGAGCGCGACCACGCCGGGGAAGGTCTTCCGTATGCCTTCGATGCGCAGCAACTCGTCCGGGTTGCTCACGGCTTGCTCCTTCGTACGGGGGAGGGTTGTGCGGGGGAGGGGTGTGCGGTGGGGGATTGCGCGGTGGGGGGTTGCGCGGGGGAGGGGCGCCGGGGTGCGGGCTCGCCGCACGAGCGGCGTACGACGAGACGGGCGGGGAGGGTGACGGACGTGGGGGTGCGGCCCTCGATGCGGTCGACCAGGGCACGTACGGCGGCCCGGCCCAGCTCGCCCGTCGGCTGGGCGACCGCGGTGATCGGCGGATCGGTGTGCACGAACCAGGGGATGTCGTCGAACGCGGCGAGCCCGATGTCGTCGGGCACCCGCAGTCCGCGCGCCCGGACGGCGTCCAGCGCGCCGAGCGCCATCAGGTTGTCGGCGGCGAAGACGACCTCGGGCGGCTCGGGCAGGTCCAGGAACCGCTCGGTGGCCCGCCGCCCGCTCTCGGCCTGGAAGTCGCCCTGGCCGGTGTACGCGTCGGGCAGCTCCAGGTCGTACGCGGCAAGGGCTTCCCTGAAGGCCTCCACGCGCTCCTGTCCGGTCGTGGTCGCCGCGGGGCCCGCGATGATGGCGAGCCTGCGGTGGCCGAGTCCGTGCAGGTGGGCGACGAGGTCCCGTACGGCCTGACGCCCGTCCGCCCGGACGACCGGCACGTCCACGCCGGCGATCCACCGGTCCACGAACACCATCGGCGTCCCCGCCCGCACGGCGTCCAGCATCAGCGGGGAGCCTCCGTCGGTGGGGGAGACCAGGAGCCCGTCGATCCTGCGGTCCAGGAGGGACCGTATGTGGTGGTCCTGGAGGTCGGGCCGCTCGTCGGCGTTGCCGAAGATCACGCTGTAGCCGAGGGCGCGGGCCTCCTCCTCGACGGCGCGGGCCAGCTCCGTGAAGTAGGGGTTCATCACGTCACTGATGACCAGGCCGAGGGTGTGGGTCTGGTCGGTGCGCAGGGAGCGGGCGACGGCGTTCGGGCGGTAGCCCAGCGTCTCGACGGCGGCCATCACGCGCGTACGTGCCTCGGGGCTGACCGACGGGTGGTCGTTCAGGACCCGGGACACCGTGGCGACGGACACGCCGGCTTCGGCGGCGACGTCCTTGATGCTCGCCATCGTCGCTCCACCTCCTCGTGGAATCGATTACATGAGGGATTGGAATCGATTACACGAGCAGGTGGCAAGACCTCGACCGGCTCCCGAGACCAGATCGTGACCGGGGCGACGGGGCGACGGGGCGACGGGGCGACGGGGCGACGGGGCGACGGGGCGACGGGGTCGGCGGGACGACGGGGCGGGCGGGCGCCAGGGGCGGTCGGCCGCTGCTCCCGTCAGGACCGCTGGCTGTAGCTGACCAGTGACGCGCCCACCACGGTCCCGAAGGCCGGCAGGACGAGCTGCGCGAAGGCGTCCCAGCCCCAGATGATCCCGGCGCCCGCCGTCGCGGCGTTGACGGCGACGGCAAGGGCCCACATGGCGGTGCTCTGGGCCTGGGGAGACATTCCTCGTTTCCTTTCCCGGAGTGGGGTGTCGCGCGGCGGATTCCGGCTGATTGGGCCCGGGCCGGAGGCGGGGCAGGGGCCGGGGCAGGGGCCGTTAGATCGCATAACGCCACGTGGTGAGCATGTACGCGCCGTACCAGGACCCGAACAGCGCGGCGGCTGTCAGGGTGACGACGGCTGTTCCGGCGCGTGCGCGGGCGAGGGCGCGGGCGGCCGGTATGAGGAAGACCAGCGCGGGAATCAGCAGGCGCAGCTTCGAGTGGTAGAAGTTGCTCTGCCCCAGAGCGGTGATCACGACGACGGTGCCGTAGACCGCCAGAGGAGGCCAGATCTCGTCGCACCAGGCGGCCGTGGTGCCCGCGAGGAGGGCGAGGACCAGCAGGGCGGTGCTGACGGGAACCCAGTCCTCTCCCCGGGTGAGTGTCCTGACGAGGAAGTCGACGAAGGTGGCTCCGTTGTCCCAGCGGGTCCCCCAGCCCACCTCCTGGATCGTGAACCAGGAGCCGGGCCGGCCGGTGCGCCGGCCCACCCACAGCAGGTACGCGGGCGTGCCGCAGGAGCCCAGGACCAGGGCGGCGGGCGGACGCCAGGTGATACGGCCCGTGTCGCGCAGGCGCAGCACGACCGCGACGGCCAGCGCCGCGACCAGGGCCACGGCGACGGGCCGGGTCAGGCCCGCGAGCAGGGTGAGGGCACCCGCCGTCAGCCAGGCCCTGCGGTGGACCGCCAGGAGGGCGGCGGACGCCAGGGCCAGGAAGAGGGACTCGCTGTAGGCCATGAGGAAGACCAGCGCCATCGGCTGCGCGCAGGCGAGCAGGACGAGCGCGATGCGCGCGGTGCGCCGGCCGTACAGGTCGAGCAGGAGCCTGTGGACGCACACCAGCGCGACGGCCAGGGCGAGATGGGAGACGACGAGTGCGGCGGAATCGTGGCCGAGCCCGGTCACGGTGTGGACCGTGCGGACGAGGAAGGGATAGGCGGGGAAGAAAGCCAGGTCGCCGCCGCTGAGCCCGTCCGCCGTGAAGGAGAAGCCGTGGGAGTAGCCGTCGCGCGCGACGGCGAGGAACCACTGGCCGTCCCACGACAGCAGCCGGGCGCGGATTCCCGGGCCGCCCGGCGGGTTCATCACGGCCAGCGTCGCGAGGTGCAGCAGGAGCGTCGCGCCGTAGACGGCGAGGGGGAAGCCCGACTGGCGAGCGGCCCGGGCCCACCGTGCACGGGCCGTCGGCCCCGGGGGTGGCGCTCCGGGCGCTCCGGGCGCTTCGGGCGGTGCGGCTTCGGGTGGGGCGGCTTCGGACAGTGTGGCTGCCGTTGGTGGCAGCTGCGGGGCTGGTTGGGGGTGCTCGGCCGGTTCGGGGCGTCGCTTCGAGGCAGGAGGCGGAACGGCGGCGCGCTCAGCCGGGCCGTCCGTTTCGGCGAGGTGGGGCTGCGGGGGCATGGGGGGTGTCAATCTCCGGCTCAGGAACGTGGGGGGTGCAGGCGCGCGTGCGTCAGCCCGGGCCGGGGCTCGGCAACGGGCGTGGTTCCTGGTGGGAGAAGGGCCGGCCGACGTGCGGACCGCTCGGTGCGGAGGGCGCCCGCGTGACTTCCGACCGTTGCCCGGAATCCAGCGAGGACACCGTGGAAAGGGTCATCAGAGCGGCTGTCCACAGGCAGACGAGAAGGGTTCCGGCGAGGTAGGCGTTTCGCCGTCGACGACTGTCCGGGCGAGCGGGGCCATTCCGGCTCGGCGAAGGAAAGGGCATGACGAATTCTCCGGGCGGGGATCAGTGGGGGAGCCTCCAGGAGCCCGATTCCGCTTGGAGGCGATCAGAGGTGCGAAAGTACGACGGCGGATGGAGAATCACCGGGACGACCGCCCGTCCGGGCATGTCAGAGGCCTGCACGCGGGTACCGGACCGCTGCCGTGAGGGAGCCCGGTCCTCTCGGTGATTCCTTGGATCTTCTCACGCGAGAGGAGCCGGAAAACTTGCTTGAACTGTAAAGCTCCAGCCGCGAGTTGTGAATTGGTCGTGAAAAGCTGAATTACCGTCAAAGTTACTGGGCGGTCGCTTTTGGAATGCCGTTGTCCTGTTGCCGGACAGTTCCGTCACGCGTGGTGGTGACCACCCACAGGCTCCTCGCTCTGTCCACAGGCTTCCCGCGCTGTCGGACCCGGCCGGTACCGTCGGATCATGTCCAGGCAAGAGGCAGAAGCGGACCGCCGATTGGCAACGCTGGAAGGCGTGCTGGAGCGGATCACGTACGCCAACGAGGAGAACGGCTACACGGTGGCGCGCGTGGACACCGGCCGGGGCGGCGGCGACCTCCTCACCGTCGTCGGCGCGCTCCTCGGCGCCCAGGTCGGCGAGTCCCTGCGCATGGAGGGCCGCTGGGGCTCCCATCCGCAGTACGGAAAGCAGTTCACCGTCGAGAACTACACGACGGTCCTCCCGGCCACCGTCCAGGGCATCCGCCGCTACCTCGGCTCGGGCCTGGTCAAGGGCATCGGCCCGGTCTTCGCCGACCGCATCACCCAGCACTTCGGCCTGGACACGCTGAAGATCATCGAGGAGGAGCCGAAGCGGCTCATCGAGGTGCCCGGCCTCGGCCCCAAGCGCACCAGGAAGATCGCCGACGCCTGGGAGGAGCAGAAGGCGATCAAGGAGGTCATGCTCTTCCTCCAGACCGTCGAGGTCTCCACGTCCATCGCGGTGCGCATCTACAAGAAGTACGGCGACGCCTCGATCTCGGTGGTCAGGAACCAGCCGTACCGCCTGGCGGCCGACGTCTGGGGCATCGGCTTCCTCACCGCCGACAAGATCGCCCAGTCCGTCGGCATCCCCCACGACAGCCCGGAGCGCGTCAAGGCGGGCCTGCAGTACGCCCTGTCGCAGTCCACGGACCAGGGCCACTGCTACCTCCCGGAGGAGAAGCTGATCGCCGACGCGGTGAAGCTGCTCCAGGTGGACACGGGTCTGGTCATCGAGTGCCTGGCGGAGCTGGCGGCACCGCCCGAGGACGACGGCGACCCCGGTGTCGTACGGGAGAAGGTCCCCGCCCCGGACGGCGGCGACCCGGTCACCGCGGTCTACCTGGTCCCCTTCCACCGCGCCGAACTCTCCCTGTCCGCCCAGCTGCTCAGGCTGCTGCGCACGGACGAGGACCGTATGCCCGCCTTCCGTGACGTGGCCTGGGACAAGGCGCTCGCCTGGCTGAAGGGGCGTACGGGCGCCGATCTCGCCCCCGAGCAGGAGGCGGCCGTCCGGCTCGCGCTCACCGAGAAGGTCGCCGTGCTCACCGGCGGACCCGGCTGCGGCAAGTCCTTCACAGTCCGCTCGATCGTGGAGCTGGCCCGCGCGAAGAAGGCGAAGGTGGTGCTCGCCGCCCCGACCGGCCGTGCGGCCAAGCGCCTCGCCGAGCTCACGGGCGCCGACGCCTCCACCGTCCACCGCCTCCTGGAGCTCAAGCCCGGCGGCGACGCGGCCTACGACAGGGACCGCCCCCTGGACGCGGACCTGGTCGTCGTCGACGAGGCGTCCATGCTCGACCTCCTCCTCGCCAACAAGCTGGTCAAGGCGGTGCCGCCGGGCGCCCACCTGCTGTTCGTGGGGGACGTGGACCAGCTTCCGAGCGTGGGCGCGGGCGAGGTCCTGCGCGACCTGCTGGCCGACGGCAGCCCGATCCCGGCTGTGCGGCTGACCCGCGTCTTCCGGCAGGCCCAGCAGTCGGGCGTCGTGACGAACGCCCACCGGATCAACTCCGGGCAGCACCCGGTCACCGAGGGCATGAAGGACTTCTTCCTCTTCGTCGAGGACGACACGGAGGAGGCCGGCCGGCTCACGGTGGACGTGGCCGCGCGCCGGATTCCCGCCAAGTTCGGCCTTGACCCGCGTCGTGACGTCCAGGTCCTGGCCCCCATGCACCGGGGCCCGGCAGGCGCGGGCACCCTGAACGGCCTCCTCCAGCAGGCCGTCACCCCGGCCCGCCCGGACCTCCCCGAGAAGCGGTTCGGCGGCCGGGTCTTCCGGGTCGGCGACAAGGTCACCCAGATCCGCAACAACTACGACAAGGGCGCGAACGGCGTCTTCAACGGCACCGTGGGCGTGGTCACCGCGCTCGATCCGGTCGACCAGCGCCTGACGGTGCTGACGGACGAGGACGAGGAGGTGGCGTACGAGTTCGACGAGCTGGACGAACTGGCGCACGCGTACGCGGTGACGATCCACCGCTCCCAGGGCAGTGAGTACCCGGCGGTGGTCATCCCGGTCACCACGGGGGCCTGGATGATGCTCCAGCGCAACCTGCTCTACACGGCCGTGACGCGGGCCAAGAAGCTGGTCGTGCTGGTCGGTTCCCGCAAGGCGATCGGCCAGGCGGTGCGCACGGTGTCGGCGGGCCGCCGTTGCACGGCCCTGGACTTCCGGCTGGCGCCCCGGCCGTTGGAGGATTGAGGGGAGCCACACCCGGCCGGCGGCCAACCCGCCCGGCCCGACCACCCCTTGGAGCGAGACCCCCCTCGGGCCCGTCTTCGGGCCCCGCCCACGCAGTCATCGCAAAAAATGATCGATCAAACGAGTCGGAAAGGTCACACAGCACTTCCAGATGCCGGGCGGAGCGGGCAGGATGAGCAAGCTGGCGGCACTGAGTGCCGCCAATAGGCCCGATGGTCGACCCCGAGTGCACTCTCCTGAGCCAATTGGGGGATGGTAGAGACAGTCAGGGCAACCTCGAAGATGAGGCACTACCTCGGTGAGGGAAGACGTGAGCGACAACTCTGTAGTACTGCGGTACGGCGACGGCGAGTACACCTACCCGGTGATCGACAGCACCGTCGGTGACAAGGGCTTCGACATCGGCAAGCTCCGCGCCCAGACCGGTCTGGTGACACTGGACAGCGGATACGGCAACACCGCCGCCTACAAATCCGCCATCACCTACCTCGACGGTGAGCAGGGCATCCTCCGATACCGCGGCTACCCGATCGAGCAGCTGGCCGAGCGCTCCACCTTCCTGGAGGTGGCCTACCTGCTGATCAACGGCGAGCTGCCCACGGTCGACGAGCTGACCGGCTTCAAGAACGACATCACGCAGCACACCCTGCTGCACGAGGACGTCAAGAACTTCTACCGGGGCTTCCCGCGCGACGCGCACCCCATGGCGATGCTGTCGTCCGTGGTGAGCGCCCTGTCGACGTTCTACCAGGACAGCCACAACCCGTTCGACGAGACCCAGCGGAACCTCTCGACGATCCGCCTTCTCGCCAAGCTCCCGACGATCGCGGCGTACGCGTACAAGAAGTCGATCGGTCACCCGTTCGTCTACCCGCGCAACGACCTCGGGTACGTCGAGAACTTCCTGCGCATGACCTTCTCGGTCCCCGCCCAGGAGTACGAGCTGGACCCGGTCGTCGTCTCCGCGCTCGACAAGCTCCTGATCCTGCACGCGGACCACGAGCAGAACTGTTCGACCTCCACGGTCCGCCTGGTCGGCTCGTCGCAGGCGAACATGTTCGCGTCGATCTCGGCCGGCATCAGCGCCCTGTGGGGCCCGCTGCACGGCGGTGCCAACCAGTCCGTGCTGGAGATGCTGGAGGGTATCCAGCAGTCCGGAGGCGACGTCGACACCTTCATCCGCAAGGTGAAGAACAAGGAAGACGGCGTCAAGCTCATGGGCTTCGGCCACCGCGTCTACAAGAACTTCGACCCCCGGGCGAAGATCATCAAGGCGGCCGCGCACGACGTCCTCTCGGCGCTCGGCAAGTCCGACGAGCTCCTCGACATCGCGCTCAAGCTGGAGGAGCACGCGCTCGCGGACGACTACTTCGTCTCGCGCAAGCTCTACCCGAACGTGGACTTCTACACGGGCCTGATCTACCGCGCCATGGGCTTCCCGACCGAGATGTTCACGGTCCTGTTCGCCCTCGGCCGCCTGCCGGGCTGGATCGCCCAGTGGCACGAGATGATCAAGGAGCCGGGTTCCCGTATCGGCCGCCCGCGCCAGATCTACACGGGCGTCGTCGAGCGTGACTTCGTGCCGGTCGAGTCCCGCTGAGCGCTCTGCTCGGAGCAGCGGTTCGTCTCGGTCCGCTCGGTTCGTCGTCCGCGGGGCGTGGGGGCTGGTCGCGCCCCGCGGCGGAGCCGCATGGTGTCACAGCCCCCACGCCCCTGGCCGGGGCGCGCCCGGAGTCGGATCGAACCCCGGGAAACGGTCACGGACAAAGCGGAAGGCGCCCTGCCGCCGGTCCCCCCACGGGCCGACGGACAGGGCGCCTTCCCATGTCCCGGTGCGGATTCCCCCCACGGGATCCGGCCGGGCGTCTGGTGGGCCAGCGCCTGAATCGCTGGTGAGCAGAACGAGCAAAACTCGGTGTGCTGCTCCGGTGCGGTCTGCCGGGGTACGTACGGACGGGAGGGCCGCTCAAAGCTCCCCGGTGCACGTGCCCCGGCAACGCAGTTCCGGGAACGTCCCCCAAGACATCCCCAGATGCCAGTCACGCCCCCCAAGACGCTTCTGACATCGCAAACTTAGACTCACGAACCCCTTCGTTGGTTACGTTCACATCACTGTGATCTGCGTCTCTTGCATATGTCCTGAATGTACGCAAGAGCCCCCATGCGGTGATCGGGGTCCAAGCGTAAGGATGATGCGCGAGCCTTGTGAAGAGCTTATGTGAGGCTAGTGCTGGACTCTAGAGGGACTTTTGCCTCTTCGTCATGAGAATGACCTGAGCCTCAGGCTGTTGGTCACCACAAAAACGGACGAAAAGGCCATGGCCGCTCCGGCGATCATCGGGTTCAGCAGTCCGGCGGCGGCCAGCGGCAGTGCCGCCACGTTGTACCCGAAGGCCCAGGCGAGGTTGCCCTTGATGGTGGCGAGGGTCCGCCGGGACAGCCGGATCGCTTCCGCGGCCACCCGCAGGTCCCCCCGTACGAGCGTCAGGTCTCCCGCCTCGATTGCCGCGTCCGTCCCCGTGCCCAGGGCGAGCCCCAGGTCGGCCGCGGCCAGCGCGGCGGCGTCGTTGACCCCGTCCCCGACCATCGCGACCGTGCGGCCCTCGGACTGGAGCCGCCGGACGGCGTCGACCTTGTCCTCGGGCAGCACCTCGGCGATCACCTCGTCGATCCCGACGGCGGCGGCCACCGAGCGGGCCACCCGTTCGTTGTCCCCCGTCAGCAGCACCGGCGTGAGCCCGAGGCCCCGCAGCCGGCGTACGGCCTCGGCACTGGTCTCCTTGATCGCGTCGGCGACGGTCAGGACGCCGAGGTGCTCTCCGTCCCGTGTGACCACGACGGCCGTGCGGCCCTCGGCCTCGGCGGCCTCCTTGGCCCCCGCCAGGGCCTCGGGGAGCGGCCCGGAGGCCAGGCGGCCCACCTCGACGTCCCGGCCCTCCACGCGGCCGCGTACGCCCCGCCCGGGCACGTTCTCGAAGCCCTCGACGGCCGGGAGCGCGGCACCCAGGCGCTGCTCGGCGCCCGCGGCGACGGCCCGGGCGATCGGGTGCTCCGAGGCGTGCTCCAGGGCACCCGCGAGCCGCAGGACGTCCTCCTCGTCGGCGCCCTGGGCGACGTACACCTCCTGGAGGGTCATGCGGCCGGTGGTGACCGTGCCGGTCTTGTCCAGCACGACGGTGTCGACGCGGCGCGTGGACTCCAGGACCTCGGGGCCCTTGATGAGGATGCCGAGCTGGGCGCCCCGGCCCGTACCGACCAGCAGGGCGGTCGGGGTGGCCAGGCCCAGCGCGCACGGACAGGCGATGATCAGCACGGCGACGGCCGCGGTGAACGCGGCGGACGTGTCGCCGGTGGCGCCGAGCCAGCCGCCGAAGGTGCCGGCGGCGATGAGGAGCACCACCGGCACGAACACGGCGGAGACCCGGTCGGCCAGCCGCTGCACCTCCGCCTTGCCGTTCTGCGCGTCCTCGACCAGCCGCGCCGTGCGGGCCAGCTGCGTGTCCGCGCCGACACGGGTCGCCTCGACGACGATCCGGCCGCCGGCGTTCACGGTCGCGCCGGTCACCGGCGACCCCACGGTCACGTCCACCGGCACGGACTCGCCGGTCAGCATGGACGCGTCGACCGCCGAGGAGCCCTCGACGACGGTGCCGTCGGTGGCGACCTTCTCCCCGGGCCGTACGACGAACCGGTCGCCCACGCCCAGCCGGGTCACCGGGACGCGCACCTCGCGCCCTTCCCGCAGCACGGACACGTCCTTCGCGCCCAGCTCCATGAGCGCCCGCAGGGCCGCGCCCGCCCTGCGCTTCGAACGGGCCTCCAGGAAGCGGCCGAGCAGGATGAGCGCGACCACCCCGGCGGCCACTTCGAGGTAGATCGTCGACGAGCCCTCCGTGCGCGAGACGGTCAGCTCGAAGCCGTGCCGCATGCCGGGCATGCCCGCGTGGCCCCGGAACAGCGCCCACAGGGACCAGCCGAACGCGGCGAGCGTGCCGACCGAGACGAGCGTGTCCATGGTGGCCGCGCCGTGCCGGAGGTTCGTCCAGGCGGCGCGGTGGAAGGGCAGTCCGCCCCAGACCACGACGGGCGCTGCGAGGGTGAGTGAGAGCCACTGCCAGTTGTCGAACTGCAGTGCCGGGACCATGGAGAGCAGGACGACGGGCAGGGCGAGGACGGCGGAGACCGTGAACCGCTCCCGCAGGGCGGCGAGCTCGGGGTCGCCGGCCGGCTCCCCGGAGGGCGCCTGCGCGGCAGCCGATGTGTCCGCCTCCGGTGTCTCCTCCGGGGGCGGCGGGGGCTCCTCCGCTGTGTAGCCCGTCTTCACCACGGTGGCGATCAGGTCGGCGACGCCTGTGCCCTCCGGGTACGCGATCTTCGCCTTCTCCGTCGCGTAGTTGACCGTGGCGGTGACGCCGTCCATGCGGTTGAGCTTCTTCTCGACGCGAGCCGCGCACGAGGCGCAGGTCATCCCCCCGATCGTGAGCTCGACCTCCCGGAGGGGCTCACGCGACGGAGCTGTGGGAGCCTCTGCGGTGGTGCCGGTCATGTCCGCTCAGGCCTTGCCCACGAGCTCGTAGCCGGCCTCGTCGACGGCGGCGCGCACGGCGTCCTCGTCGAGCGGGGCGGTGGAGACCACGGTGACCTCGCCGGAGGCGGCCACGGCCTGCACGGAGGTGACGCCGCTGATCTCGGAGATCTCACTGGAGACGGCGCCCTCGCAGTGCCCGCAGGTCATCCCGCTCACCTTGTAGACGGTCGTGACGGTGCCGGCGGTGTCGGTCTGCGCGGTCATGGTGTTGCTCCTCATCGAGACGGGTGATGCTTACGTGACCGCATACTATACCCCTAGGGGGTATGGATTCGGCAAGGGGGCCGAGCAGCGGCTTCCCCGGCGGGGCCGGTTCACGGTTAACGTTCGCCGGGACGGCGATCTTCCGGTGGTTTCCCGGTGGTTCCCGGTGATCCAGTGGTCTTCCGGGCAGAGGGGTGTGGGTGTATGCGCGCGGTGGTCTTCGAGCGCTTCGGCGAGCCGGCCGAGGTGAGGCAGGTCCCGGATCCGGCGCCTTCCGAGCACGGGGTCGTCGTGCGCGTCGAGGCCACGGGGCTGTGCCGCAGCGACTGGCACGGCTGGCAGGGGCACGACCCGGACATCACGCTCCCGCACGTACCGGGCCACGAACTGGCCGGAGTCGTCGAGGCGGCCGGCGGCCGGGTGGACCGCTGGCGGCCCGGTGACCGTGTCACCGTCCCCTTCGTCTGCGCCTGCGGCAGCTGCCCCGCCTGCGCCGCGGGGGACCAGCAGGTGTGCGAGCGGCAGACACAACCGGGGTTCACCCACTGGGGGTCCTTCGCCGAGTACGTGGCCCTGGAGCACGCCGACGTCAACCTGGTGGCCGTTCCGAAGGAGCTGTCGTCCGGTACGGCCGCCGCGCTGGGCTGCCGCTTCGCCACCGCGTTCCGGGCGGTGGTGACCCAGGGCCGCGTCGCGGCGGAGGAGTGGGTGGCCGTGCACGGGTGCGGTGGCGTCGGGCTGTCGGCGGTGATGATCGCGGCGGCCTCGGGTGCCCGGGTGGTGGCCGTCGACGTGTCCGCCGGTGCCCTGGACCTCGCCCGGAAGTTCGGCGCCGCCGAGTGCGTGGACGCCTCCCGGGTCCCGGACACCGCGCAGGCCGTGCGCGACCTCACGGCAGGCGGCGCCCACCTCTCCCTGGACGCCCTCGGCTCACCCGCCACCTGCGTGGCCTCGGTGAACGGTCTGCGCCGCCGGGGCCGTCACGTCCAGGTCGGTCTGCTCCCCTCCCCGACCGGCACCACCCCGGTCCCCATGGCCCGCGTCATCGCCCTCGAACTGGAACTCCTCGGCAGCCACGGCATGGCCGCCCACGCCTACCCGCCGATGCTGGAACTGGTCCGCGCCGGCGTCCTGCGCCCCGACCTGCTGGTCACCTCCACGATCTCCCTGGACGTGGTCCCGTCCGCGCTGGCGGCGGCGGGTACGGCTCCGGGGGCGGGGGTGACGGTCATAGAACCGTGGAGCTGAGAGAGCCGGACTCCGGTCGCCCCCGGTGGACGGCCCACTCCGGGGCGAGGACCGCCATCCGCACGGCGTCGATCCACTCACCGCCCTGCCACAGCGCCTGCCGCTCGACGCCCTCGGCCACGAACCCGGCCTTCTCGTAGGCGCGCCTCGCCCGCGGGTTGTGAGCGAAGACCCACAGCGAGACACGGTGCAGGCCCAGCCGTTCGAAGGCGTACCCGACGGTCAGCCGCACGGCCTCCGTGCCAAGACCGCGGTCGCGCCCCCCGGGGCCGATCAGTGTGCGGAAGGCGCAGTTGCGGTTGTGCCGGTCCCACTCGAACAGCACGACCTCCCCGACGAGTTCGCCGCTCGCCCGGTCCACGACGCCGAGGTCGAGCCGGTCGGCCTGCACGTTGCGGGAGCCGTACCAGGAGCGCAGCCGCTCCTCGCCGAACTCCTCCGCCGGGCTGCCTGTCAGCCGGATCACCTCGGGGTCGGCCAGGACGCGCGTCATCACCGGGACATCGTCCTCGGTGAACGGCCGCAACAGGGCCTTCTCGCCGGTGAGGACGGGCTTGACGGAGAAGTCGACGGGATCGGTCGGTTCGGCGCTCATCCCGGGATTCTCGGCACCGTACGAGCGGGGAGCAACGCGATATCCGTGTCACTCGGTCCTGCGCCCCCGGTTGCCCGGCCGGGAGGCCACCCAGGCCCGCACCGTGTCCGCGTACCAGTACGGCTTCCCGGCCTCCACATGGTCGGGCGGCGGCAGCAGCCCGTGCTTGCGGTAGGAGCGGACGGTGTCGGGCTGCACCCGGATGTGCGCGGCGATCTCCTTGTACGACCAGAGCCGGCGGTCGGTCATGAGCGGCACCTCCTCACGAGTCCTGTGACCGGCCAACGACAGTGAGTGAGTGCCGGGAAGCGGCCGTGAAGAGTCCGTGACCCGCGGGCCGCACACATGCGACAAGCGTGACGTCACGGTGTTCTTTGTGACACGAGTGACACATTGAGAGCCGACTGGAGGGCCCGTCTTCATGGGCGGTGGCGCGGCCCCACCCAGGGGCGCGGGGCTGTATCGATGTGCGGCTCCGCCGCGTGGGCGCGACCAGCCCCACGACCGGCAGACATCGACGAAACCGCACCCCACGGCGCTACAAACCGCACCCTACGGCGCTACAAGCGGAGCGCTCACGCCCCGCAGGACCGCAAGAACGCCCGAGTCCGCTGAGCGATCGGCAGCGGCCGGTCCGGCTCGCACGGATACATGTCCTGCTCCACGATCGCGAACAGGTCCACGTCCAGCTTCTGCGCGGCGGCCAGCACGGGCTCCAGCGCGGGCACTCCGGCGGGCGGTTCGCACATCACGCCCTTGGCCACGGCCGGCCCGAACGGAATCCCGTTCGCCCGCACCTCGGCGAGGATCTCCGGGTCCACCTGCTTGAGGTGCAGGTACCCGATCCGCTCCCCGTACGTCTCGATCAGCTTGACGCTGTCGCCCCCGCAGTACGCGTAGTGCCCCGTGTCCAGGCACAGCGACACGACGGAGGATGCCGTGCCGTCGAGGAAGCGGGCGACGTTCTCCTCGCTGTCGATGTGGGTGTCCGCGTGGGGATGGACGACGATCCTCAGCCCGTACCGCTCCCGCACCTCCCGCCCCAGCCGCTCGGTCAGCTGCGTCAGGTGACGCCACTGCTCGACCGTCAGCGTGCTCGGCTCCAGGACCCGGCCCGTTTTGTCGTCCCGCCAGAAGGAGGGAATCACCACGAGGTGCGACGCGCCCATCGCCTGCGTCAGGGCCGCGATGCCGGAGACGTGCGCCCAGGTCGACTCCCACACGTCCGGACCGTGGTGCAGCCCGGTGAACACGGTGCCCGCCGAGACCTTCAGGCCGCGCCTCGCGGTCTCCTCGGCGAGCACGGCCGGGTCGGTCGGCAGGTAGCCGTACGGGCCCAGCTCGATCCACTCGTAACCGGACGCGGCGACCTCGTCGAGGAAGCGCTGCCACGGGACCTGCTGAGGGTCGTCCGGGAACCACACGCCCCAGGAATCGGGGGCCGATCCGACCCGGATGCGGGACAGTGAGGGCTGCGGTGACAACGACGTCATGGCCGTCAGGGTGCGGGGGTCCGGTGAAGCGTGTCAAGGCATGGTCCGAATGTCTGGACAAAATATTGACAGGGGTCCGGCGGCGGGACTAGACCTTGGGGCACGGGACCGGGCGCTGGGACGCGCTCCGGTCCCGTGCGGCCGAGGCGAAGGGAACTCGATGGCGTACGAGACGGCGTACGACCTGATCACCATGGGGCGGATCGGGGTGGACCTGTACCCGCACCAGACGGGGGTCGCCCTGCCCGAGGTGTCGTCGTTCGGCAAGTTCCTCGGCGGATCGGCGACCAACGTCGCGGTGGCCGCGGCCCGGCTCGGCCGGCGTACGGCGGTCATCACCCGAACCGGTGACGACCCCTTCGGCGAGTACCTGCACCAGGAACTGCGCGGCTTCGGCGTCGACGACCGCTGGGTCACCCCGGTTCAGGGACTGCGGACCCCGATCACCTTCTGCGAGGTGTTCCCGCCGGACGACTTCCCGCTCTACTTCTACCGCCGGCCCAAGGCGCCCGACCTGGAGATCGACGCGCACGAGCTGGACCTCGACGCCATCCGCGACACCCGGATCTTCTGGGTGACCGGCACGGGCCTGAGCGAGGAGCCGAGCCGTACGGCGACGTTCGCCGCCCTCGCGCACCGCGCCAAGTCGTCCGCGACGGTCTTCGACCTCGACTGGCGGCCCGTTCTGTGGAAAGACACAGCCTGGCGCGACCCCGAGGCCGCCCGCCCCTTCTACACCGAGGCCCTGCGGCACACCACGGTCGCCGTCGGCAACATCGACGAGGTGGAGGTCGCGACGGGCGAGCGCGACCCGCACGCGGCCGCCCGTGCCCTCCTCGACGCCGGCGTGGAGCTCGCCGTCGTCAAGCAGGGGCCCAAGGGTGTCCTGGCCGTGCACGCCGACGGCACGACGGCCGAGGTCCCGCCGCTCCCTGTCACCGTCCTCAACGGCCTCGGCGCCGGAGACGCGTTCGGCGGCTCGCTGTGCCACGGGCTGCTCGCCGGCTGGGAGCTGGAGAAGATCATGCGGCACGCCAACGCCGCCGGGGCCATCGTCGCCTCCCGTCTGGAGTGCTCCTCGGCCATGCCCACCGAGGCCGAGGTCGAGGCGGCCGTCACGGCGGGAGCGGTGCGGTGAGCCCGGTCGAGGCAGCCCGCCGTCCACGGCAGGGTGGTGGGCGCTCGGTCCATGGCGGTGGGGCTGTTGTGAGGGCCGCCGCATGAGAACCGAGCCGTACGTCCCCGAGCCGTACGTCCCCGAGCGGGCGGGCCGCGCGGGCATGCCCCGCGGCGGCACCAATACGGTGCGTGCGGGGGACGCTCGGCTCGAAATCCCGGGCTGGGAAAGCGCGTACGACGGGGTCCGCGGGCCCCGTGCGCGTGCCCCACGACGCCCGGGCCCAGATCGCCTCCGGCGCGGGAGGCCGCTTTGCTTTGGCAGGAGCGAAGTGCGAGCGATGACTCCCCGCCCGCTACGGCCCCGCGCCGGAGGTCCCTCGACGTAGCACGGTCCGGCAACCCTACGTGTCGGAACGGTCGCACCGCGGCCCCGAGGTCCGGCAACGGCACCCGGACAGCAGGCGCACCATGGAAACGTGGGCACGACGGAGCCGTACCGCAGGTGCCGGATCCGATCGCGTCCGGCCCACGCGGAGAACACAGAGGGATGCCGATGACCTCAACGACGAGGCTGACGGTCGCGCAGGCACTGGTGCGGTTCCTGGCCGCCCAGTACACGGAGCGGGACGGCGAGCGGCAGCGGCTGATCGGCGCCACCTGGGGCATCTTCGGCCACGGCAACGTCGCCGGACTCGGGCAGGCGCTCGTCGAGTACGCCGACGACATGCCGTACCACCAGGGGCGCAACGAACAGGCCATGGTCCACGCGGCAGTTGGCTACGCGCGTCAGTCGAACCGCCTGTCCACGCACGCCGTCACGACGTCGATCGGGCCGGGCGCGACCAACCTGGTCACCGGCGCCGCGCTCGCCACGATCAACCACCTCCCGGTCCTTCTCCTCCCCGGCGACGTCTTCGCCACCCGTCCGGCCGACCCGGTGCTGCAGCAGCTCGAAGTCCCCTACGCCGGCGACGTGTCCGTCAACGACTGCCTGCGCCCGGTGTCGCGTTACTTCGACCGGGTCACCCGCCCCGAGGCGCTGATCCCGGCCGCGCTCCAGGCGATGCGCGTGCTGACCGACCCGGTCGACACCGGCGCCGTGACACTGGCCCTCCCGCAGGACGTGCAGGCGGAGGGCTTCGACTGGCCGGAGGAGTTCTTCGCCGAACGCACCTGGACCGTGCGCCGCCCGGCCCCTGACACGAGCGAACTGGCCGCCGCGGTCCGGGCGATCCGCGGAGCCCGCCGCCCGCTGCTCATCGCGGGCGGCGGCGTCCACCACAGCCGCGCCGAGGAGGCCCTCGCCGAACTCGCCGAGGCCACCCGCATCCCCGTCGCCTCGACCCAGGCGGGCAAGGGCTCCCTGCGCCACGACCACCCGCAGGACGTGGGCGGCATCGGCCACACCGGCACCGCCACCGCCGACGAACTCGCCCGCACCGCCGACCTGGTGATCGGCGTCGGCACCCGCTACACCGACTTCACCACCGCCTCCGGCACCCTCTTCACCGGCGAGGGCGTGCGCTTCCTCAACCTCAACATCGCGCCCCACGACGCCCACAAGCTCGCCGGGCTCCCGGTCGTCGCCGACGCCCGCGCGGGCCTGGAGGAGCTCACCGTCGCCCTCGAACTGCACGACCACAAGGTCAGCGACGCGTACACCGCCGAGTACACCGAGGACAAGCAGCGCTGGGAGCACCGCGTCGACGCCTGCTACGAGTGCGACGAGCCCGACACCCGGCCCACCCAGCCCCAGGTCCTCGGGCTGCTCGACGAGATCGTCACCGAGCGGGACATCATCATCAACGCGGCCGGCTCCCTCCCCGGCGACCTGCACAGACTGTGGCGGACCCGGTCACGGGACCAGTACCACCTGGAGTACGGCTACTCCTGCATGGGCTACGAGATCCCGGCCGCGATCGGCGTGTGCCTGGCCGCACCCGGGCGCCCGGTGTGGGCGCTCGTCGGCGACGGGACGTACCTGTTGATGCCGACCGAGATGGTGACGGCCGTGCAGGAGAACGTGCCGATCAAGGTGCTGATCGTCCAGAACCACGGGTACGCCTCCATCGGCGGCCTCTCCGAGACGGTCGGCGGCGAGCGGTTCGGCACCGCCTACCGCTACCCGTCCCACGACGGCACGTTCACCGGCCCTCCGCTGCCCGTGGACCTCGCGGCCAACGCGGCGAGCCTGGGCATGCGGGTGCTGCGGGCCAAGACGGTCCGCGACCTGCGCACCGCCCTCGCCGAGGCGCGGGACGCCGACACTCCCACATGTGTCTACGTCGAGACCCAAACGGCAGACACAGTGTCGGGCGCACCACCGGCCCAGGCCTGGTGGGATGTCCCCGTGGCCGAGACCGCGACCCGACCGGCGGCGGTCAAGGCCCGCGAGCTGTACGAACGGCACGTGTCGACCCGGCGCCGCCATCTGTGAAGGAGCACTCGGCCATGACGAGGATCGTCAACCACTGGATCGGCGGCAAGACCGTCGAGGGCACGTCGGGCACGTACGGCCCGGTCACGGACCCGGCGACGGGCACGGTGACCACCAAGGTCGCGTTCGCGTCGGTGGACGAGGTGGACGCGGCGGTGGCGGCGGCCAAGGAGGCGTACGCGACCTGGCGCCACTCCTCACTGGCCCAGCGCACCTCCATCCTCTTCAAGTTCCGCGCCCTGCTCGACGCCCACCGCGACGAGATCGCCGAGCTCATCACCGCCGAGCACGGCAAGGTCCACTCGGACGCGCTCGGCGAGGTCGCGCGCGGCCTGGAGATCGTCGACCTGGCGTGCGGCATCAGCGTGCAGCTGAAGGGCGAGCTGTCCACCCAGGTGGCGAGCCGCGTGGACGTCTCGTCCATCCGTCAGCCGCTGGGCGTGGTGGCGGGCATCACGCCGTTCAACTTCCCGGCCATGGTGCCGATGTGGATGTTCCCGCTGGCCATCGCGTGCGGCAACACGTTCGTGCTGAAGCCGAGCGAGAAGGACCCCTCGGCGTCGGTCCGCCTCGCCGAACTGCTGGCCGAGGCGGGCCTCCCCGACGGCGTGTTCAACATCGTCCACGGCGACAAGGTGGCGGTGGACCGCCTCCTGGAGCACCCGGACGTCAAGGCGGTCTCCTTCGTCGGCTCGACCCCGATCGCCCGCTACATCCACACCACGGCCTCCGCGAACGGCAAGCGGGTGCAGGCACTTGGAGGCGCCAAGAACCACATGCTGGTCCTCCCGGACGCCGACCTGGACGCGGCGGCGGACGCGGCCGTCTCGGCCGCCTACGGCTCGGCGGGCGAGCGCTGCATGGCCATCTCGGCGGTCGTCGCGGTCGGTTCGATCGGCGACGAACTGGTGGAGAAGATCCGCGAGCGCGCCGAGAAGATCAAGATCGGCCCCGGCAACGACCCGGCCTCCGAGATGGGCCCGCTCATCACCGCCGCCCACCGCGACAAGGTGGCGTCGTACGTGACGGGCGCGGCGGCGGAGGGCGCCGAGGTGGTCCTCGACGGCACGGGCTACACGGTGGACGGTTTCGAGGACGGCCACTGGATCGGCATCTCCCTCCTCGACAAGGTGCCGACGGACGCCAGGGCCTACACCGACGAGATCTTCGGCCCCGTGCTGTGCGTCCTGCGCGTGGACACCTACGAGGAGGGCGTCGACCTCATCAACGCCTCGCCCTTCGGCAACGGCACCGCGGTCTTCACCCGCGACGGCGGGGCGGCCCGCCGCTTCCAGCTGGAGGTCGAGGCCGGCATGGTCGGCGTGAACGTCCCGATCCCGGTCCCCGTCGGCTACCACTCCTTCGGCGGCTGGAAGGACTCCCTCTTCGGCGACCACCACATCTACGGCAACGACGGCACGCACTTCTACACCCGCGGCAAGGTCGTCACCACCCGCTGGCCCGACCCGGCAGACGCCCCGGCCGGCGTCGACCTGGGCTTCCCGCGCAACCACTGAGGGGTGTGGGGGCGGGATTTACCTCACCCCCGCCGCCCCTACCCGTCCCATCCCCGGGGCGCCGCCCCGGACCCCGCTCCTCAAACGCCGGAGGGGCTGAATTGCCCGGCCGGGGCTGATTTTTCTGCGGCCGAGGCTGGGTTTCAGGGCCGCGGGGAACTGCGCGGTCTTTTAAGGGCCGCGGGGAACTGCGCGGTCTTTTAAGGGGCGCGGGGAACTGCGCGGTCTTTCAAGGGGCGCGGGGAACTGCGCGACCAGCCACACCCAACCCGCAGCCATCCCAACCACCCCAACCACCCCAACTACCCCAACCACCCCCCACCCGGGGGCATGGGGGCGGAGCCCCCGGAGGATGGGACGGGTAGGGGCGGCGGGGGCGAAAAACCCTGCCCACAACCCCCCACCCCCATACCGCACCCGCAGTAC
This sequence comes from Streptomyces sp. NPDC030840, assembly GCF_055572015.1. Lineage (NCBI taxonomy): Bacteria > Bacillati > Actinomycetota > Actinomycetes > Kitasatosporales > Streptomycetaceae > Streptomyces > Streptomyces sp. NPDC030840. Next base: position 203,895 of record NZ_JBVIEE010000001.1, read on the forward strand.
ACGACAACGCCCCCATACCTCCCTGGGAGGTAGACCACTTCCGCCCGGGGTCTGCCCCGGGCACAGACGGGCACCCTTACCGTTGACGCATGGATCTTCGACTGCCCGCATTGCGAGGCCCGAGGCGCTGGGCGGCGACGGCGGCGGCCGCCGCCGTCGCCGTGCTCGCCGGCACCGGCGTGTGGACGGCCGCCGCCTCGGACGACGCCCCCCAGGTACACAGGGCCGACAGAGTCATGGCCATGGGCGGCGGCGTGAGGATCGACACGTCGTACTTCACCGCGGGCGAGGGCCGCCGCCCCGCCGTCCTGCTGTCCCACGGCTTCGGCGGCAGCAAGAACGACGTACGGCAGCAGGCGGAGGACCTCGCCCGCGACGGGTACGCCGTCATGACCTGGTCGGCGCGCAGCTTCGGCGAATCGACCGGAAAGATCGGGCTCAACGACCCGAAGGGCGAGGTCGCCGACGTCTCCCGGCTCATCGACTGGCTGGCGAAGCGGCCCGAGGTCGAGCTCGACAAGACCGGCGACCCGCGCGTGGGCATCGCCGGCCCCTCCTACGGCGGCGCGGTCTCCCTGCTGACCGCCGGGTACGACGACCGCGTCGACGCGATCGCCCCGGCCATCACGTACTGGAACCTGGCGGACGCCCTGTTCCCGAACGGTGTCTTCAAGAAGCTGTGGGCCGGCATCTTCGTCAACACCGGCGGCGGCTGCGAGAGGTTCGAGGCCCAGCTCTGCGCGATGTACGACCGGGTCGCCGAGTCGGGGAAGCCCGACGCCCAGGCGGTGAAGCTGCTCCAGGAGCGCAGCCCCAGCGCCGTCGGCGACCGCATCAAGGTCCCCACGCTGCTGCTGCAGGGCCAGACCGACTCCCTCTTCCCGCTCGGCCAGGCGGACGCCGCGGCCAAGGCGATCCGCGCCAACGGCGCCCCCGTGGACGTCGACTGGATCGCGGGCGGGCACGACGGCGGTGACATGGAAACCGACCGGGTGCAGGCCCGGGTCGAGGCGTGGTTCGACCGGTATCTGAAGGACGAGCCGGGAGCCGACACCGGCCCCGCCTTCCGCGTCTCGCGCGCGGCCGGCCAGGCCGACAACGACGGCACCGTGCAGCTGACCGGCGCGAGCGCGGACACCTACCCCGGCCTGGCGGGCGCGATGCGTCCCGTCGCCCTGGCAGGCCGCGAGCAGACCATCGACAACCCCGCCGGAGCCAGCCCGCCCGCCATCTCGGCCCTGCCCGGCCTCGGCGACTCCGGCGGCCTGTCCCAGCTGTCCTCGCTGGGCGTCGGCGTGGCCCTCGACTTCCCCGGTCAGTTCGCCGCCTTCGACTCCAAGCCCTTCGCGGACGACCTGCAGATCACCGGCTCGCCGTCCGTGACGGTCCACGTGAAGTCGACCAGCGACGACGCCGTGCTCTTCGCGAAGGTCTACGACGTCGGCCCCGGCGGCAGCCAGCCGCTGCTGCCCTCGCAGCTGGTCACGCCCGTCCGGGTGGAGGGCGCCAAGGCCGGCAAGGACGTGAGGATCACGCTGCCGGCGATCGACCACGAGGTGGACGACGGCCACCGGCTGCGCCTGGTCCTCGCCTCGACGGACCTCGCCTACGCCTCCCCGGCCACCCCGGCGACGTACACGGTCTCCGTGAAGGGCGACCTGAGCGTGCCGGCACCCCTGGGCGAGGACACCGCGTCGGCGCGGCTGCCCGCATGGGTCTGGTGGCTGCCGCTCGCCGGAGCGGCGACGGCGCTCGCGCTGCTGCTGACGGGCCGCCGCAGGACCGCGACCTCCGCGCCCGACCCGGAGCTGGCCGACGTCCCGCTGCAGATCACCGGCCTGAGCAAGCGGTACGCGAAGTCGGCGGACCGGTACGCGGTCAAGGACCTGTCCTTCCGGGTGGAGAAGGGCCAGGTGCTGGGCCTCCTCGGTCCCAACGGCGCGGGCAAGACGACGACCCTGCGCATGCTGATGGGCCTGATCAAGCCGGACGGCGGTGAGATCCGCGTCTTCGGCCACGCGATCAGGCCGGGCTCGCCGGTGCTGTCCCGCGTCGGTTCCTTCGTCGAGGGCGCGGGCTTCCTGCCGCACCTCTCCGGCCGGGAGAACCTGGAGCTGTACTGGAAGGCCACGGGCCGTCCGCCCGAGGACGCCCACCTGGACGAGGCCCTTCAGATCGCGGGCCTCGGCGACGCCCTCGCCCGCGCGGTCCGCACCTACTCCCAGGGCATGCGCCAGCGCCTCGCCATCGCCCAGGCGATGCTCGGCCTGCCCGACCTGCTGATCCTGGACGAGCCGACCAACGGTCTCGACCCGCCACAGATCCGTGAGATGCGCGAGGTCGTCATCCGCTACGCGGCAGCCGGCCGTACGGTCATCGTCTCCAGCCACCTGCTGGCCGAGGTCGAGCAGTCCTGCACGCATCTGGTGGTCATGGACAAGGGCCGGCTGGTCCAGTCGGGCCCCGTCGGCGACATCATCGGCGGCGGCGACACCCTGCTCGTCGGCCTGGCCTCCGACATCGCCGACGCGGTGGTGGAGAAGGTGGCGGACCTGCCGGACGTGGAGTCGGCGGTGCGGACGGAGGGCGGACTGCTCGTACGGCTGGCGCCGTCGGCGGCACCGGTGGCTTCCGGTCCGGGGGGCTCCGGCGCCCCGTCGGGGGCGCGGGGCGCGACATCGAGCGGCTCCGCCGCGGGCACGGTGACGGTCTCCGCGGGCGAACCGGGCGGCGTGCCCCAGCGCAGCGCCTCGCTCCTCGCCGAACTCGTACGACTGGAAGTCCCCGTCGCCTCTCTCGGCCCCCACCGCCGCCTGGAGGACGCCTTCCTCACCCTGATCGGAGGTTCCGGATGAGCACGCTCGCCCAGCCGCGCGAGGTGGCCACCGGCTACCGGGCGGGCCGGACCCTGCCGTTGCGCGTCGAGCTCGTACGGCAGCTGAAGCGGCGGCGCACGCTGGTCATGCTCGGCATCCTGGCCGCCCTGCCGGTCATCCTGCTCGTGGCCTTCCAGGTCGGCGGCCAACCCGGCCAGGGCAACAACAGGGTGAACCTGATGGACACGGCCACGGCGTCCGGGGCCAACTTCGCCGCGGTGAACCTGTTCGCCTCCGCCGGGTTCCTCCTGGTGATCCCGGTGGCGCTGTTCTGCGGGGACACGGTCGCCTCGGAGGCGAACTGGTCGTCGCTGCGCTATTTGCTCGCGGCGCCCGTGCCCCGCGCCCGCCTGCTGTGGTCCAAGCTCGTCGTCGGGCTCACCCTCAGCCTGGCCGCGCTCGTGCTGCTGCCGGTCATCGCGCTGGCCGTCGGCACCGTGGCCTACGGGTGGGGCCCGCTGCAGCTCCCCGTGGGCGGCACGATGCCGAGCGGTACGGCCGCGCAGCGCCTGCTGATCGTCGTGGCGTACATCTTCGTGTCCCAACTGGTCACCGCCGCGCTGGCGTTCTGGCTCTCCACCCGCACCGACGCGCCGCTGGGCGCGGTCGGCGGCGCGGTGGGCCTGACCATCATCGGCAGCGTCCTGGACGAGGTGACCGCCCTCGGCGACTGGCGTCACTTCGTGCCCGCGCACTGGCAGTACGCGTGGCTGGACGCCGTGCAGCCGCAGTTGCAGTGGAACGACATGATCCAGGGCGTGGCCGTCTCGATAACGTACGCCCTCGTGCTGTTCGCCCTGGCCTTCCGCGGTTTCGCCCGGAAGGACGTCGTCTCCTAGGTCAACGGAGGATCACCCACCGGTCTCGACGGGCCGCCGCCGTGGCTGCTTCGCAATCCATCCGCAACCGACCGTGCCGCACGTTCGGGCCCCCTCCCACGTCACAGTCACAGACGTCGACGTCAACGGACCAAGGGGGCACGGATGACGGAGCGGTACCGAACACGGCGCCTGAGCGCCACGCTGCTGGCGCTCACCGCGGCGGGCGGCCTGCTGCTCGCGGGGTGCACCGCGGGCGAGGGAGGCACCGGCTACTCGTCGGAGGACTCGGGCGCGAACAAGAGCCGCGGCCACGCGCCGGCCCCGGCCTACAGCCAGGGCCCGGGAGAACAGCGCGGCAGCGAGGACGGGAGCCAGGACACCGGCTCCCGCGACATCGCCCCGTCCCCGGACTACCTCTCCACGTTCGCGCTCGACGTCGACACCGCCTCGTACGGCTACGCGCGCCGCACCCTCACCGAGGGCGGCAGGCCGGACCCGTCGACGATCCGCCCCGAGGAGTTCGTCAACAGCTTCCGCCAGGACTACGAGCGCCCCGACGGCAACGGCTTCTCCGTGACCGTCGACGGCGCCCGCACGGCCGACGAGGACTGGTCCCTCGTCCGGGTCGGCCTCGCCACCCGGCCGAAGGAGGACGAGGACGAACGCCCGCCCGCCGCGCTCACGTTCGTCGTCGACGTCTCCGGCTCCATGGCCGAACCGGGCCGCCTCGACCTGGTCCGTGACGCCCTCGACGTGATGACGCAGCGGCTGCGCGACGACGACTCGGTCGCGATCGTGACGTTCAGCGACGACGCCGAGACCGTGCTGCCGATGACCCGCCTCGGCGGGAACCGCGACCGGGTCCACGACGCCGTCGACGAACTGGAGCCCACCGACTCCACCAACCTCGGCGCGGGCGTCGAGACCGGCTACGCCACGGCCGTGGAGGGCCTGCGCGAGGGCGCAACCAACCGGGTCGTCCTCCTCTCCGACGCGCTCGCCAACACCGGCGACACCGACGCCGACACGATCCTCGAACGCATCTCCGGCTCCCGCCGCGAGCACGGCATCACGCTCTTCGGCGTCGGCGTGGGCAGCGACTACGGCGACGCCCTGATGGAGCGCCTGGCCGACAAGGGCGACGGCCACACGACGTACGTCTCCACCACGTCCGAGGCCCGCACCCTCTTCTGCGAGGAACTCCCCCGCACCATCGACCTCACGGCCCGTGACGCCAAGGCGCAGGTGGCCTTCGACCCGGAGACGGTCTCCGAGTTCCGCCTCATCGGCTACGACAACCGCGAGGTCGCCGACGAGGACTTCCGCGACGACCGCGTGGACGGCGGCGAGGTCGGTCCCGGTCACACCGTCACCGCCCTCTACGCCGTCCGCACCCGGCCCGGCGCCTCGGGTCACCTGGCGACGGCGACCGTCCGCTGGCTCGACCCGGACACCCGTACCCCGCACGAGGAGTCGGGCGACCTGGAGGCCCGGTCCGTCCACGACGACCTGTGGACCGCACCCGACGGCCTCCAGGTGGCCGCCGTCGCCGCGTACTTCGCCGACGCCCTCCGCGGCGGCGACGACCGCTGGCCAGACCTCCCGGGCCGGCCGTCACTGCGGCACCTGTCCGAGCGCGCCGAGGACTTGGCGAGGAACCGGGAGGACAAGGACCTGTACGGCCTCGCGGAGGCGATCGAGGTGGCGGACCGGGGCGCACCGATGCGGAAGCCCGGGCTGGACTGAGCCCGGCCGCGGCGGGTTCAGCCCCGGCCCCGGTGATCATCATTTGGGAAGAATGAGGGAACCCATTGAATTTCCCCTACGCACCGGTAAGTTGACTCCCCGGTAAGCAACGCGGGTACGGAGCGAGTACTCAGGGCAGCCGCGACCGGGAGCCGTCATGGGCGTACGCAAGGACTTGAATCAGGCGAGGAAGCGCGGTGACCTGGCGAACCGCGTCAGGGTCCAGGTCGTCCGCGACGACACCGGCACCGTCCGTGAGGCGCGCACACCGGCCCTGGCCCGGCCGCCGGTGACCGGCAGCATCGCCGACCTGCCCTTCACCAACGCGGCCGAGGCGCCCGACGCCGTCGTCCTGCGCCGCGAGGAGCGGGGCACCTGGCGCTCGATCTCGGCCGCCGAGTTCGCCCGCGAGGTCACCGCGACCGCCAAGGGACTGATCGCGGCAGGCCTGGAGGCGGGCGACCGCGTCGCGGTGATGTCCCGCACCCGCTACGAGTGGACGGTCCTCGACTTCGCCATCTGGGCGGCCGGCGGCCAGACCGTCCCCATCTACGCCACGTCGTCGTCCGACCAGATCGAGTGGATCGTCCGGGACTCCGGGGCCCGCTTCGTGATCGCGGAGACCGCCGAGAACGCGGAGGCCGTGCGCACGGGCACCGCCGAGCACCCCGAGCCCCCGCGCTGCTGGCAGTTGGAGGAGGGCGCGATGAGCGAACTCGCCGCCCTCGGCCGGGACCTCCCCGACGAGGAGGTCACCAAGCGCCGCGACGCCCTCACCCCCGGCACGGTCGCGACCGTCTGCTACACCTCCGGCACCACCGGCCGCCCGAAGGGCTGCGTACTCACCCACGCCAACCTGCACGCGGAGGCCGCCAACACGGTCGAGTTGCTCCACCCCGTCTTCAAGGCGGTCAGCGGCCAGGTCGCCTCGACCCTGCTGTTCCTCCCGCTCGCGCACATCCTGGGCCGCACGATCCAGATCGCCTGCGTCATGGCCCGGATCGAGCTGGGCCACTGCCCGAGCATCAAGCCCGACGAACTCCGGCCCGCCCTCAAGGCGTTCCGGCCCACCTTCCTGGTCGGTGTGCCGTACCTCTTCGAGAAGATCCACAACACCGGCCGCGCCACCGCCGAGCGCATCGGCCGGGGCGCCTCCTTCGACCGCGCGCACCGCGTCGGGGTGCGCTTCGGCCAGGCGTACATGAACAGGTTCCTCGGCAGGGGCAAGGGCCCGGGCCCGGCGCTGTACGCCGCCTGGGCCCTGTACGACCTGCTGGTCTACCGCCGCGTCCGGCGCGAGCTCGGCGGCCGCATGCGCTACGCGATCAGCGGCGGCTCCCCGCTCGACCGCGACCTCAACCTGTTCTTCTACGCCGCCGGGATCATCATCTACGAGGGCTACGGCCTCACGGAGACCACCGCCGCCGCCACCATCGTCCCGCCCCTGCGCCCCCGCCCGGGCACGGTCGGCCAGCCGGTCCCCGGCACCGCGGTCCGCATCGCCGACGACGGTGAGGTGCTCATCAAGGGCGGCATCGTCTTCGGCACCTACTGGAACGACGAGGCGTCCACCGACGCCGTGCTCACCGACGACTGGTTCGCCACCGGCGACCTGGGCTCCCTCGACGAGGACGGCTACCTCACCATCACCGGCCGCAAGAAGGACGTCCTCATCACCTCCGGAGGCAAGAACGTCTCCCCGGCCGTCCTGGAGGACCGGCTCCGCAGCCGCCCGCCCGTGGGCCAGTGCGTCGTCGTCGGCGACAACCGCCCCTACGTCGCCGCCCTGATCACCCTGGACCCCGAGGACGTCGCCCACTGGCTCTACGTCCGTGGGATGCCCGCCGACACCCCGCTGTCCGAGCTGGCCGCCGATCCCCGGATGCGCGCCGACGTCCAGAAGGCCGTGGACTACGCGAACCAGGCGGTCTCCCGTGCCGAGTCCATCCGCGAGTTCCGGCTCGTGGAGGGCGAGTTCACCGAGGCCAACGGCCTGCTCACCCCGTCCCTGAAGATCCGGCGCCACGCCGTGACAACGGCGTACGCGGCCGAGATCGAGGCGCTGTACGGCGGCTGAGGGGGCGCGCGCCCGCGTTTGCACGCACGGATACCGGTGGCTGATCCGGCCAGTTGATTTTGGCGCGGCATTCGGGTGAATCCCCGAGTGGCCGCGCGTTCCGTGGTTTCTTCGTTCCTCTTTCCCTCGTTGCACAGCCCGCAGGCCATCGTTCGAGCCATTCACCCGGCGCTCGCTCGGCTCAGGCCGTCATGGGTGCGTGGCTGCACAGAAGGGAAAACAGGTGAAGCCAAGAGACAGCACCGCTTGATGCAGCGCTTCAGCCGCCCGGCTGTGTACCGGTCAGGCCTGGATCGCCTTTGTGGCGCCGAGGCCGACTATCCCCCCTCCTACGAGCAGGAAGAAAAAAAGATCGTGCGACAGACCCTGAGCAAGGGAATGGTGGCGGCGGCGGCCGCGACGGGCATTCTGTCCCTGTACAACCCCTCGGCGCTCGCGGATTCGGATGCGAAAAGCGCCGCAGAGAGCTTGCCCGATGTCATGTCGGGCAACGACGTCCGGGCTCTCGTGCGCGTTCCCGTCAACCTGTGCGGCAAGACGGTCGACGTCGCTGGTTTCGGCAACCGGGCCTTCGGTAACTCCTGCACCGGCAAGGCGAAGTCGAGCAGCTCCCGGCAGGCCGCCCGATACGACTTCGGGCATGACGACGCACAGCGCGAGGAAGAAAAGGGAGGGCGCGGTTCGCGGACTCACGAGTCCTCGGAGGCCCACGGTCACTCGGAATCGCGTGGCTCCGGACAGCATGGTCTCTCCGAGAAGCACGGGCTCTCCGGCAAGCACGGTTCCCCGGACGAGTACGGTGCCTCGGAGAAGCGCAAGCACCCGGGCGCCTCGGCGCACGATGAGTCCCGGGTTCCGCGCGGGATCGGTTCCGGCAACGTCATCCAGGTACCGGTGGACGTCCCGCTCAACGTCTGCGGCAACAACGTGGACATGATCTCGGCGCTCAACCGCGCGTTCGGCGACGAGTGCGCCGAAGCCGAGCCCCCGAGGCACCACCCGAACACGCCCGAGGACTGCGACGAGAAGGACAAGCCCCGGCACCAGCCGCCGAAGCACGGCCGGACGACGCCGCCCGTCAAGGCCAAGCCGGCCACGACCACACCGGTCAAGCCTTCCGTCGCCCCGCCGGCCATGGCGGAGACGGGAGCCGAGGGTGTGCTGGTCGCCTCGGCCGCCGGCACCGCGCTGATCGCGGGCGGAGCCCTTCTGTACCGGCGGAGCCGAGCGGCCTCCCGCCGATGACGCCACGGGTGCCGGACGCCTCGCGTCCGGCACCCGGTGTCACACCCGGTCCGTCACCGGCTCCGGATGACGGACCCGGTCCCGGCCGCCCGGGACCCACCGCCGGGCCGCGGAATCCGCCGGCCCGGCACGCCCGCGTCCAGCCGACGCCGTACGCCTCGCACCAGCGTCCCCGCCGTGAACCCCGCGCCGAGCACGAACCGCATCGCGGGTCCGAAGCCGGAGGCCGTCGTCAGGCCCGCGAGGAACAGCCCGGGCACCGACGACTCGAAGTCCCGCCCGACCGCGGGCGAACCGTCGGACACGGCCGCCAGGCCCCCGCGTACGTCCTCCGCCACCATGTCCAGCCGGTCGCAGGTGGCCTTGAACCCCGTGGCCGCGATGACGTGGTCGGTCTCCAGCGTCGCCCGCTCACCGCCGCGGCCCACCGTCTCCAGCCGTACGCGGCCGCCCGACTCGACCGCGGACGTGACCCGCCGGCCCAGCCTCACCTCGACGACCGGCTCGACCCGGTCGCGCACCCACCAGGCACCCGCCGGTCCGAGTGCGGTCGCCGCGATGTGCGTGCGCTTGGCCTCCGGGAGGCGGTGGAACCAGGCCGGCCGCTCGGAGTAGAACCAGTTGCGCCAGCCGACGCCCAGACCGCTCTGCGGTGAGCGCACCGACTGCCAGGGCGAGCGCTCCAGCGGGGTGGGAAGGCCGTTCCAGTACAGCCGCGGGGCGCGGACCAGTACCCGGGCCCGCGTGCCCTGTTCGGCGAGCAACGCGGCTGTCTCCAGCGCCGCCTGACCGCCGCCGACCACCGTGACGTCCCGGTCCCGGAAGCGGTCGAGGTCACTGTGGTCACTGCTGTGCGAGACATGCGCCGGCCCCAGGGACCTGAGCGCGGACGGTACCTCGACGAACGGCATGACGCCGACAGCGAGTGCCACCGTCTTCGCGCGCAGCGTCTCCCCGTCCTCCAGGACGGCTTCGAAGCCGCCCGGGCAGAACTGAAGGCCCTTCACCATCCGTTCGTCGACGGGCGGTACGGCGTGCTGGGCGAACCACAGACCGTACGACGCGAACGTCTCGACCGGAATCGGCTCGCCGTGCCGGGCCGTCGTGCCCAGCTCCGCGCAGTACACGTCCAGGCGCCACTTGCCCTCCGGGTCCGAGAGGTTGGACGCCCACGGCTCCGACTTCAGGAACATGCCGCGGGGCATGTGGTCCCGCCAGGACGCCATGGGCCGCCCGACCACGCGCAGGCTCAGTCCCGCGGCCGCCGCGTGGGCCGCGATGGACAGTCCGTAGGGGCCGGCGCCCACCACCAAAAGGTCGTACATCAGCAGTTGCTCGCTCTCTCGTCATCGTTCAGGTAAGCCGGGGCGCCCGTCTGGCGTACGATCCGCACCTCGGGAGCGGGTCTGCGTTCCGTCAGGCGGCGGACCGCGTGCCGGCACCACAGCGCCCACAGCGCCAGGCCGGGCACGAGGTCGTCCCGGGCGTGCCAGGCCAGTTCGCGCCGGCGGCGCGGAACCAGCGCGGTCAGCGGCGCGTAGTTCTCCACGACGAAGTCCCGGCCGGGCAGCGGATTGCCGTCCGGGACCGCGCGGTGCGTCAGATCCAGGTGCAGGGCGCGGACGACGTCCACTCCGGCCGTGTCCGCGAAGAGCCGGAACTGGGCGCCGGGGCGCGGATTGAAGTCGAGCAGGTGATACGCGCCCGCGCCGTCCCGGCGGAAGTCGAGGTCGAACACGCCCCGGTAGCCGAGCGTGCTCACCAGCCGCTCGGCCAGCTCCCGCACCTCGGTGTTCGGCGTCCAGCGGCCCACGGTGGTCAGGCCCGCGCCCTGCGGCCAGGCACGCTGCTTGCGGCCGGGTCCGCCGCCGCGCACCACACCGTCCCGGCCGGCGTACCCGTGGAAGAACCAGTCGCGGTCCTGTCCCGGCGGCAGGAACGCCTGGAGCAGCAGCCGGCTTCCCCCCTCCTCGCTCCGCCGGAACAGCGCCTGCGCCTCGTCCGCCGTGCGCACCACCTGCGTGCTGCGCAGTCCCGACCCGGTGGGCACCCGCCACGGCCGGCTCCACTTGGCCACCACCGGCAGCCCCAGCTGCCAGGCGAAGGCGGCCGCCTGGGCCGTGTTCTCCGGGATCAGCGTCACCGGATGCGGAATGCCCAGGCGCTCGCACACGGCGGCGAGCTCGGCCTTGTCGGCCACCCGCTCGGCGAGGTCGGCCGGCTGGTCGGGGAGCAGGTAGTGGCCCCCGAGTTCCGTGCGCAGCCGGCACACCGCGAGGGCACTCGCGTCGTCCATGGGGATCAGGACGGCGGGCCGGCCGACCCGGGCCGCCACCTGCCGCAGGACCGCGACGAACTCGGCGTCGGACGCCCCCGGCGGCGGCGGGGAGTGCGTGGCGGCCACGAAGCGCGACCGGGCGTGCGGGCCGGCGGAGTCGGCGACGACGTGCACCTCCACACCGGCTCGGCCGAGGGAGCGCACGGCTCCGAGCGTCCCGTGGTGGAAGGGGTTTCGGTCGATCCGCAGCAGAACGGCGGGGACGCGGGAATCGAGAGGGGACACGAGCGACTTCCTTTCTGGTCATCTGGTCATCTGGTCGTTCGTCGGTCGTCCGGTCATTCGGGGAGCGGTCACCCGGGCGGGCGAGGGGACCACCCGATGGCCGGGCCCCGGCTGGCGGGGTTCGCATTCATATGACTGGGTGTCAGCAGGAGAGCTGTGGATACGAAGCGGCTGAAGTGAACAGCAGCGGGCGACAGCGCAGGAGCTGCGGAGAGGAGCGTGCATGGGCCCACAGCGACGGCGACCCCGAAGCGGACGGCTGGCGTGCGTCGCCGGTGTGGCCGCGTCGGTCGTGTTCGTCTCGGGACCCGGGAGTGCCGCCGGGGACGGGGCCGTGCCGGGCGGCGGTCCTCCCGTGCCCGCCCCGACCGTGCCGGCGAAGGAGCCGGCCGCCGTGGCACCCACGGCGTCGGCGTCAGCCACACCGGTCGCCCCCGAGGCGCCGGCGATCCCGGTCGTACCGCCGGTTCCGGCCGCCCCGGAGGTGCCGGGCATCCCGGTCGTACCGCCGGTTCCGGCCGCTCCGGAGGTGCCGGACATCGCCGGCCCGCAGGCGCCGGCTTTCGGCGCCTACCTCGGCTACGGTCCCGACGCCGTGGACCGTATCGCCCGGTTCAGCGAGTGGCTGGGCGGGACCGAGCTGCGCGTGGCGCACACGTACCTGCCGGGCGACCGGTGGAGCAACATCGAGGGTCCGCAGGGCTTCCTCGACGCGTGGGCGCAGTGGCGCCGGGAGAAGACGGACCGCATGTTCGTCCTCAACGTGCCCATGATGGAGCGCAACGAGGAGGGCGTCCCCGACGCCGAGGTCCGCGCGCTGCTGCGGCGCGGGGCGGCCGGCGCGTTCGACCACCACTTCCGCAGGCTCGCCGAACGGCTCGTCGAGCTGAAGGTGCCGGACACCGTCATCGTGCTCGGCTGGGAAATGAACGGCATGACATACACCCATCGCTGCGGGCCGGACCCGCAGAACTGGAAGCGGTACTGGAAGCGGATCGTCACGGCGATGCGGGCGGTGCCGGGACAACAGTTCCGGTTCGACTGGACGCCGAACCGCGGCCGGGACGCCGTGCCGTGGACCCAGTGCTATCCCGGGGACGACACGGTCGACATCATCGGCATGGACGCGTACGACCAGCCGCACGGGATGTCGTTCGACGAGCAGGTGAGAGAGCCGTACGGACTCCAGGCACACGTGGACTTCGCCAGGGCCCGCGGCAAGCCGGTCTCGTATCCCGAGTGGGGCCTCTTCCGCAACGGCGACAACGCGTCGTTCATGCGGGGCATGCTCGACTGGATGGAGCGGCACAAGCCGCTGTACCACACCATCACCGACTACTGCCCGCACGGAGTGTGGCGGTGCGGAGCCAACCCGGAGGCATCCCGGATCTACCGCTCCCTGCTCTCCGGCCGCCCCGCCCCCACGCCGGTGAGCCCGCCCTCGCCCAGGTGCACGCCGCTGGCACTGGGCGACTGGGTCGAGGACTGGCTCGGCGAGAATCTGTGCCTGCCCCGCAACTGGTTGTAGGGCGGCCGGGGACGCGGGGGCGGCGGGCCGGTCACGGCCCGCCGCCCGGCGCTCCCTGTGCCGGCGGACCAGCGTCTTGCCGCGGCTGCGTGCGGCCACGTCGCAGACGACCGCCGACAGCAGTGGTGCCGTACGCCACCGGGCGAGAAGGAGCCGCTGGTTGACCACGGTCTCCGGGCGCCAGTGGAGCTTGTACGGCTCGTTCCCGCGCAGCAGGCTCAGCACCTGGTGGCCGCCGGCGCTCGCGTACTCGGCGAAGGCGCGCAGCAGCATCGTGGCGACGTCCACCTTCCGCTCCCGCAGCCGGGGATGGGCGCCGTACAGATATCCGCACGCCAGCTTCCCCGACAGCAGGGTCACGTCGACGGCCAGGACGTCACCGCCGACCCGGAACTCGGTCACCGCGGCCTCCCCGGACCTGACCATCGGGCCGAGGGAGCGGGCCAGGTGCTCGTGGAACCGGGGCCGGACGTGCTCGGAGGTCACGGTGCGGCCCTGCCACTGCAGCCGGTGCAGATCCAGCATCGTGCGCAGGGCTCCGCCCACCTCGTCGTGCGGTACGGCACGCGGCTCGACGCCGAGGCCGCCGAGCTTGCGGATCTTGGCCCGGACGCGCTGGGCCCGGGAGGCCGGCAGCCGCGTCAGCAGCTCGTCCATCGGCCGGGCGGGAAGCTCCAGGCACACGGAGTCGGCGATCCGCCGCCGGGGGCCGCGCCACAGGTCGTACACGCGCTCCACGGCCGCGCCGGGCCGCACCTCACGGAAGTCGATCAGCGCGGTGCGGGCCAGTGAGAACAGCGCCGAGGTCAGCGCCGCGGCCGCGCGATCGGCCCGCTCGTCGTCGATGAGGACGTCCGCGTAGTCGGAGATCGCACCGCCCAGGGGGACCAGGGTGGGCAGCGGCGACATGACGAGCATCAGGGGAGCGGCGGCGAGCAGCTCCCCGCCCTCGCGCACCAGCACGACACGCAGCCGCCCGGGCCTGCCGTACGACAGCCACCACGAGTGCAGCCAGGCGTGGCTCTGGAACGGGGTGGCGGCGGAGCACCGCCGGTGGAGGCGGGTCCAGGCGGGGCCGAGCCCGGCGAACTCGTGCTCGTCGGTGCAGAGCTCGGCGTACAGGGTGCCGGCGGGACGATCGGTGGCGTCGTCCACGGCCGGGAGCGTGGCGGTCACAGCTTCCGCTGCGCGTCTGCGGCGGTCGCCGGGCCCGGCACGGACCCGGCCGGGGCGGCATCGGCGCCCTGCCGGGGGCGGACCAGCAGGAGCAGGCCCCCGAGCAGCCCACCCGCGCTGGCCCCCACCAGACCCGTCACCGCCGGCGAGGCCGAGGACGCCTCCGTGGGCGGGGTGGCACGCGCGAACTGGTGGAGCTTGACGTGCGTGCTGTCCTCGGCGTGGTTCGCGTGCTTCGTCAGGGAACGCGAGACGGCGTTGGCCATGTCGGCGGCCAGGTCGGCGCGCGCGGACGTGGCCGAGACGGCGACCATGGGCGCGTCCGGCGAGGTCGCCGTCCGCACGCTGTCCCGCAGCGTCGTGACCGGCACCCCGGCCCACACCTGCGCGTCCCCGAGCACCGCGAGCTGGGTGGCCACACGCCCGTAGGCCTGCGCGAAGCCCAGCGCGGCCTGCGTGTCCGTCCCCTTGGCGGGCACGGCGACGACATAGTTCGTGGCCGTGTACGTCGAGGGTTTGACGGCGCCGTACGTGCTCCCGGCCACCCCGCCGAGCACGACTCCGGCCACAAGCAGCGACCAGGCGGGCAGGGCCTTCACACGGGCGAGGGCGGCGGTCGCCCGGGAGATCCCGGGCGTACGGTCGGTCTTGTCGGTGATGTCGGCGAGGTCGGTCATGCGGAACTCACTCCCAAAGACGGGCTTCCGGAAGACGGGCTGAGCGGCTCCGGGGAAGTGCGGGTGCGTGGGGGCGTGCCTGAACTTCCCCGGGGTCGCTGCGAGACGGCCGCCGCGTACACGTCCATGAGCTGGGCGGCGCTGCGGGTGATGCAGTAGTGGTGGGCGGCGGCGGGGACGGCCCGCGACCCCGGGTCCTCGGCGCGGGCGTCGAGCAGGGCGCGTACGAAGGAGTCCTCGCCGCCGGGCACACGCCTGGCGCCGGGTGCGGAACCCGGCGGCAGGTCCTCGACCGCGGGACACGCGACGTAGAGCACGGGCAGCCCCGCCGCCAGGGCCTCCACGACGGCAAGACCGAAGGCCTCCTCGCCGCTGGGCGAGGCGAGGACGTCCATGGCGGACAGCAGCGACGGCAGATCGGCGCCCGGCGAGCCGCCGGCCGGCCGCTCGCCGGTCAGCAGCACCCGGTCGGCGGCCCCCGCCTGGTGGGCGACCCGCCGCAGCACGCTCTCCTCCGGGCCGCCACCGACCAGCAACAGCCAGACGTCGTCGGGGAGCCGGCCGAGCGCCCGGACGAGGACGTCGAAGCGCTTGCCCGCCGCCAGCCGCCCCACGCCCCCGACGACGTACGCGCCCTCCGGCAGCCCGAGCCGTCTGCGGGTGCGCTCGCGCAGCGCGGGATCGAAGCGGAAGCGCTCCAGATCGATGCCGTTGGGTACGACCTCGATGCGCGGGCCGGGAACTCCCCAGCTCCTCAGCCGTTCGGCGACCGTGGGCGAGACGGCGACCGTGGCGCTGCCCAGGCGCTCGCTGGCCAGGTACAGCGCGCGGACTCCGGCGGAGAGCCGGCGGCCCTCCATCTGGGACGCGCCCAGGGAGTGTTCCGTGGCGACGACGGCCCGCACGCCGGCCAGCCGGGCGGCGACCCTGCCGTACACGCACGCCCGGTACAGGTGGGTGTGCACGAGGTCGTAGCGGCCCGCGCGGATCAGCCGCACCAGGCGGGGCAGGGCCGTGAGGTCGCGGTTGCCGCTCATGCCGATGTGGGTGACGCGCACGCCGTCGGCGGTGAGGCCGTCAGCGACCGGGCCCGGGGTCGTGAGCGTCACCACGTCGCATTCGACCGGCAGGTGGCGCAGCAGCAGCCGGAGTTGCTGCTCCGCGCCACCGACGCCGAGGCCGGTGATGATGTGCAGGGCCTTCACGTCGTCAGGCCCCCTCGACGGGACGGCGGCGCAGCCGGTGCAGCCGGTGCTTGAGGAACAGCCGCACGGAGGTGTCGCTCTCCCCGATGTGGACGCGGGGCAGGGCGTGGACGCCGTTCAGCGGACCGGGGTCCACGGCACACGCGTAGGCGTACCCGGCGTCCCGCACGGCTCTCATGACCCGCCGGTCGAGGTACCCGTACGGGTAGCAGAAGCCCTGGATCTCGGCGCCGGTCAGCTCGGTCAGCAGCATCCTGCTGTCGGCGACCTCGGCGCGCAGCGTGGCGGTGTCCGCCTTGGTGAGGTCGATGTGCGTGAGCCCGTGCGAGCCGATCTCCACGCCCTCCGTGGCGGCGGCCGCCTGGATGCCCTCCCTGCCCAGCAGACGCTTGCGCGGGCCGAGCGGATCCCAGGCGTTCTCGCCGTCCAGCCGCCCGGGCAGGACGAAGACGGTGGCCCCGCAGCCGTGTTCGCGCAGCAGCGGGACGGCGACGTCGACGAAGTCCGTGTACCCGTCGTCGAAGGTGAGGCCCACCAGATCCCGCCCCTCGCCACGGGCCCGGGCGGCGAGCAGGTCGGCCATGCTCACGCCGCGCAGCCCCCGGCGGCGCAGCCAGCGCAACTGGCGGTCCAGCCGGCCGGGGGAGACGGTGAGGCGGTAGGGGTCGTCGGAGGTGTCGCCCACGGAGTGGTACATCGCCACCCACAGGCAGGTGCCGAAGACGGGTCTGGTACCGGCGGTCGGGTCGGTCGGCTCAGCGGTTACGGGCATGTGGCAGCCTTCGTGTGACGGAACGGAGTGCGGGTGTGACGCCGCCGGCCCCAGTCCAGGCCAGCGTGACGAAGACGAGGGACACGACCGCCAGACCCAGGGCGAGTCCGACCACGGGTGAGTCCACGCGGCTCGCGCAGAACAGCCCCGCCGCGCAGGCGAGCACGGCCGCCCGCACGGGCCTGCCCATGCCGACCACCACCTGCCGGACGCGGATCGGGACCCCGCGACCGCCGACGCCGTGCAGCAGGAGCAGGGCCGTGACGGTGATCCCGGCGGCGTTGGCGGCGGCGATCCCGCTCACGCCCCAGGCGCCGGCGGTGGCGGCCCCGATCAGGGAGGTGACGAAGATCCCGGCGGCCATCGCGGCGAGCGGATACCAGCTGGGCCGCCGGGAGGAGAAGTACGAGCGGATGAGCGCGCCCACCATCGAGTGGCCCAGCAACCCGAAGGCGTACACACGCATCACGGAGGCCGTGGCGGCGGTGTCCTGGGCGGTGAACGCACCGCGCTGGAAGAGCAGTTCGGTGATCTGCGGCGCACACGCGACGATCGCCGCCGCGCCCAGCAGCACGATCGACGCCACCAGGACCAGGTCCTTCTCCACCCGCTTGCGCGCCCGCTCGGTGTCGCCCTCGGCCAGTGCCTGCGCCACCACCGGGAAGGTGACGGTGCACAGCATCAGCGAGAACGTCATCGGGATCTGGGCCACCTTCTGCGCGTAGTTGAGGTGCGAGATGGCACCGGCCGGCAGCGTGGAGCCGATGAAACGCTCGATGAGCACCTGGGACTGACGGCACAGCGCGAAGAGGAGGACCGTGCTGACGAGGGCGAGGCCGAGCGGGCGCTCCGGCTCCACGGTCTGCGCGGAGGCCGCCGACTTGCGCCTCAACTCCCTGAGCAGCGACGGAAGCTGGGCCAGGATCATCAGCACGCCGCCCACCGCGACCCCGGCCGCCGCCGCACGCACTCCCCAGGCCCCGCCGAGGACGAACATCGCCGCGATGATCGCCGCGTTGTACGCCACGTAGATCGCCGCGGGCGCCGTGAACCGGCGGTGGGCGCGCAGCGCCGCGCTGCAGTACCCGGCGAGCCCGAAGGTGAACACACAGGTCGCGGTCAGCCGGGTGCAGTACACGGCGAGCCCGGGGTCGGACAGACCGGGCGCGAGCACCCCCACGACGTACGGCGCCGCGGCCATCAGCAGGACGGCCACCGCCGCGAACGCCAGCGACAGCCGGGGCAGCGTGGTGGCGACCAGCGAGCGCACCGGGTCACCGGGGGCGCCCTGAGCGCGGCGGGCCACGGCCACACTGAGCATGGGCACCAGGACGATGGCCATCCCGTCCTCGATGAGAAGGGTGGCCGCGAACTCCGGGATGGTCCAGGCCACCAGGAAGGCGTCCGTCTCGGACCCGGCCCCGAACAGGTACGACAGCGCCTGGTCGCGCCCGAGGCCCAGCAGTGACCCGATGGCGGTGAGTACGGCGGTGACGAGGGTCGCCCGGGCGAGGAACCGTCGTGTGGGCGGAGCGGACTCGGCGGACTCGGCGGTGGTCCGGGCGGCGGGCACGACCGCCCCCGACTCGGGTTCGGACTCGGGGCCGGGCCCGGAGCCCGGCTCGGGCGCCGCCGCGGCACTGTCGGTCACGGGCGGAGGTGTCGCGGTCATGACGCTGCCGCCTCCTGCGGCTCGGTGGCACCGGCCGGTTCCGGGTCGGTGGGACGGGGGGAGACGGCCGTGTCGGCGAGGGCCCACCACGCCGCGAGCCCGAGGGCCACGCCGGCCAGTACGGTCGAGGGCCCGCCGATGTCGGCGTACACGAAGTCGACCAGCTGCCACACGATCAGCCCGCACGCGACGAGCCCGCAGTCCGAGCCACCGGACCCGGCCCGCGGACCGCCGTCCGCGCGCCGTGCCCGCGCCAGCCTCCGCAGCCCGCACACCAGCAGCGCCAGCCAGCTCCCCGTCAGGGCCAGGAATCCGATGAGCCCCTGCTCGCTCAGCACGAGGAGGTACATGTTGTGCGGCGACAGCAGCGGCTGCTTGCGGAACGCGAGGCCGGCGCCCGCGATGTCGGCCCCGGAGGACAACGCCAGCGAGGCGCGCCCGTCCCGGTGCTCGGGGAAGCGCTTCAACCCCACACCGGTCAACGGCTGTTCGCGCCACATGTCGACGGCCGCCGCCCACATCGTGTACCGGTCGGTGACCGACTGGTCCGGGGCTTCGGCGACCTGCGTGATGCTGCTGATCCGCTCCTGGAGCAGTGCCGAGCCGATGCCGAGCCCGCCCACGAGGATCACGCCGACGGCGGCCATCGCCGTGAACACCCCCATCGCCCGCCGCAGCCCCGCCAGCACCACCTGGAGCGCGCACGCGGCGGCCGTGGCGATCCACGCCCCCCGGCTGAACGACACCGCGAGCGGCGCCACCAGCACCACCGCGCACAGCGCGGCGGCCGCCCGCTGCCGGGCGGTGCGCGTCCCCGACCCGAGCGCCAGCCCGACCGCGCACAGCAACCCGAACGAGACGACCGTGGCCATTCCCATGACGTCGGTGGGGCCGAACGTGCCCACCGCCCGAACGTCCTCACCGGCGTAACTGGCCCCGGTCCCGGTGACGTACTGGTGCACGCCGACGGCCCCCTCCCACAGGGCCAGCCCCACGAACGACCAGGCCAGCACCCGGAAGTCCGCCCGCCCCCGCACGCTCAGCAGGACCGCCGCCGGCACCAGCACGAAGATCTGCAGGTACCGGGCGAACCCGGTGAGCCAGGACCCGGGCGGAGCCGCGCCGGCCACCGCCAGCGCGAGCCCCAGGACGGGCAGCCCCAGCACCACGGCGGCCGTCGGGGCCAGTGGCCGCCGGCGGTCCCGTACGAGGCGGATCCCGCACCACAGCACCAGCAGCCCGGACACGACGTCGGCCGCGTGCGCCCCGCCCCCGCCGTCGGGGGCGACGGGCAGCGCCAGCACGGCGAGCACCGCCACCACCGGCAGGACGGGCGACGCGGCGCGAGGGGGACACCACCGTGCCCGGACGGGGCCGAGCGCTCGGGGGAGGGCCACGGTTCAGCTCCCCGTGGGACGGACGAGCGCGACCGCCGTGCGCAGCATGATGCAGACGTCCTGCCACAGGGACCAGTCGTCGATGTAGGCGTTGTCGAACCGTGCGCGGTCCTCGATGGAGGTGTCGCCGCGCAGACCGTGGACCTGGGCGAGGCCCGTGATGCCGGTCCGCATGCGGTGGCGCTCCGCGTAACCCGGGTGGGTGTCGCTGAACTTGCCGACGAAGAAGGGGCGTTCGGGGCGCGGCCCGACCAGGCTCATGTCTCCTCTGAGGACGTTCCACAACTGGAGCAGCTCGTCCAGGGAGCTCTTGCGCAGGAAGCGGCAGAACCAGCGCATCTGGTGCTCGTTCGCCACGCTCCACCGCGTCGCGGCCTCGTGCGCGTCGGCCGGGCGGTGCGTGCGGAACTTCAGCAGCGTGAACGGCCGCCCGCCCTTGCCGATCCGCTCCTGCCGGAACACCACCCCGGGCCCCTCGGTCAGCCGCAGCGTCACGGCGGTCGCGAGCAGCAGCGGGCTGACCAGAAGCAGCAGGGCCCCGGAGACGACGACGTCCAGCGCCCGTTTGCGCAGACCCTCCCGACGCTCGGTCAGCTCGAGGCGGCGACACGTGAACCCGGCGAGGCGTTCACCTCCGCGGTCGTACGACGGCGACTCCGCGTCCACCTGCCACAGCGCGCACCCGGCCGCGGCCAGGGCCGCCAGCAACGGCCCGTGTTCGGAGCGGGGGCCGACGACGAGGACGGCCTGGACGCTGTTCTGGACGATGGCCCGCCGCACCTCCTCGTCGGTGGTGAGTACCGGCAGCCCCTCGTCCCCGGCCGGCTGGCCGGAGACCACGCCCACGGGCCGCAGCCCGCACCCGGGGTGACGCAGGAACGCGGCGGCCGCGCGTTGCGCGGTCGCCGCGGGGCCGACCACCAGAGCCGCGCGAGGCCTGCGCAGCAGCGCCCGGCGCCGTTGCCAGTGCACGACTCCGCGGCCCGCGCAACTCGCCGCCGACTGCAGGGCGCAGCCGAGGGCGAGGGTGCCGGCGGACAGCACGTGGTCCGGGGAGTACGCCGCCACCGCCGCCGCGAGCACGGCCCAGCCGACGACGATCCGCGCGCAGACGGCGGGCAGTTCGTCCAGCACCGCCGGCACGGCGGGCGGCCGGTACAGCAGCGCCCGCGCGTTCAGGCACACGACGGCCAGCAGTATCCCGGCCACCAGCAGCGGGCGCCACGGTGTCCGGGCGTCGGTGAGCGCCAGGGCGACCAGGAGCGCGGCGCCGGCGTCCACCGTGAGCAGCGCCGGCCGCGTGAACCGCCGGTGCGGGACGGGGCGTCGAACGGCCGGGAACCCGGGGCCGCCGGCGGCCCCGCGCGGAGGGATGACCGAGACAGTCGAGGATCCGTACTCCCGTGGCTCCGCGCCGGGGGAGGGGACGGTACTTTCCGCAGTCACGAGTGGATTGACTCCCTGTACTCTGTGGTTTCTCCGCACGGGGCGGGCTCGGCGAGCGCGGACCGTGGCGCGCGGCCGGAGCGGGCCGCGTCTTCGCCCACCGCACGGGCTCCGTCGCCCAGCAGTTCGAGGTAGACGTCGGTCACGGCACCGGCCGTGTGCCGTACGTCGTGGTGGGTCAGGATGTGACGGCGCCCCTGCTGGCCGAGGGACTCGCGCAGCCGTGGATCGAGCAGCAGCCGGGTCATCGTGCGGGCCAGCGCGTCGGGGTTCTCCGCGGGCACGGGCTCCTGCCCCGGCGGCAGACTCTCGCGGGCCCCGTCCACGTCCGTGATCACGACGGGCCGGCCGCACGCCATGGCCTCCAGCGGCGCCAGCGCCATGCCCTCCCAACGGGACGGCAGGACGACGAGGTCGGCGGCCTGGTACCACGGCGTGGCATCGGCGGTGGCCCCGGCGAACAGCACACCGCCGGGCGCGGCCGCCCGCAGCGCCGACGCGTCCGGCCCGTCGCCGACCAGCACGAGCCGGGCTCCGGGCACCTGCCGGGCCACCGCCCGCCAGGCCGCCAGCAGGATGTCCTGCCCCTTCTGCCGGCACAGCCGCCCCACGCACACGACCAGCGGAGTGTCCGCTCCCAGGCCGGCGAGCAGCGGAATCTGACCCCGTACGGCGCTGAGGGCCGCGGGACGGAAGCGCCCCGGGTCGACTCCGTTCGCGATCACCCGCCACCGGGCCCGTACTCCGGCCCGTTCGCCGGTGACCCGCTCGGCCTCGCTCACGCACACCACGCGGTCCGCCCAGCGGGCGCCCCACCGTTCCCACTTGAGGGCGAGTGAGGCGGTGGCGCCGCCCACGGCCTCGAACGACCAGGCGTGCGGCTGGAAGACGGTCGGGATCCGCCCGCGTACGGCGAGGCGCGCGGCCAGTCCGGCCTTGGCGCTGTGCGCGTGCACGAGGTCGGGCCGTACGTCCGCGAGGAGGCGGCGCAGGTGCCGTACCTCCCGCACGAGCGTGCGCCCCGGCGAACGCGTCGCGTGCCAGTGCCGTACGTCCGCGCCGAGGGCCTTCAGGGCGGGGGCGAGACCACCACCGGGGCAGGCGACGGTGACGTGCAGTCCGTCGGCGAGCTGTGCCCGCATCAGGTCCGTCACGACCCGGGCCACACCGCCTTCCACGGGCTGGGTGATGTGCAGGATGCGGGAGGGAGGAGAGGCCGACGGTGACAGCTTCATTGGTGTTCCTTGCTCACGAACCCGGAGTGGGGCGGACTGCCTCACGGTCTGGCGTCCACGGCGACGAAGAGGGCTCCGACCCAGGTGGGGTCCCGCCGTGAGGCGATCCGGAAGGCCAGCTGGTCACCGCCGCGCCGGATCCCTTCGCGCAGATCGAGCACGTCGGAGTCGTAGCCGAAGGTGTTCGGATGGTCGGGGGCGCGGTCCGGGCCGGCTCCGCCGAACTCCCTGATCGTCGAGTTCAGCGCGTCGTCCTGGGGGTTGGCGGCGTCGCCCAGCGCGATCGGGTCCTGGCCCCCGGCGGACACGGTGAACGTGTCGCCCGGTGAGCCGCGGTCACCGTTGTAGGCGACGAGACCGACTCGCCCGCCCGCCCCCTCGGGGAAGGGGATCCCCTGCATCCGCACTTCCTGGGCCCGGTCGCCCGTCAGGGCGCCGAAACCGTCCCACATCGCCAGGTGCCGCAGCGGCTCCGACTCGTGCTCGTACGCCACCACCAGAGTCCAGCCGCCCCAGGCGCCGACGGGTGAGCGGCCCCTGGCCACGTTGATCTGCGCCACGGTGTAGAGCCCCGGACCGGCGGACCGCACGAGCGGCGTGACGTCCGCGGTGGCCTGGAAGGCGTCCGCGCCGTGCGCCACCTGGTGCCCGACCACCGAGTCCGCGAGCACCTCCTTGTACGCGCCGCCGGCTTCCGCGACGAGCACCCGCCCGTTGTCCTCCGGCGGTTTCTGCTCCCCCACCCGCAGGTTGCCGCCCCAGTACAGGCGCGCGTACGTCACCCGCGCGCCCTTCGGCAGACGCACCTCGCCGTGGCTGGAGTTGTAGGTGTTCGGGTCGCTGTCCACGTCGACGTAGGTCATGTCGAAGTCGCCGTTGGCCGCCGCGCGGCCCTCGCGGGCGCCGCCGCACGACGACGCGGACGTTTCGCAGGTGACGGACGAGTTGGCCGCGCGCACGATCCCACCCCGCTGCACCGCTCGGTACCGCTCGGCGAACGCGAGGCTCTGCGCCTCCGGGGCGGGCGGGGCGGCCGGTGCGGCAGCGGGGGAACTGCCGGGCGCACACATCGCAGCAATGGCGAGGACGCCCGCGACCGCACGGGGAAGCAGCGGGCCCAGGGAATGGCGCATGACCGTCGGTGCCCTTTCGGAGGCGGGTGGCGGTGGCAGCGGCGGTCACGACGTGTCCGCGCTGGTGGAGTGCGTGAGGCGGTTCGCAACTCTAACTAGCAAACGGACAAAAACGGTGATATTCGATGAAACCGATAAGTGTGTCGGAGCTGTGAAATCCGAACAGCCCCGCAGCTCCCGCGGCAGGGGGAGCCGGGCGCCGTTCCCCCGAACGGTGGCTGGGGCGCAGAGGGTCTGACGCCCCGTCTGATCAGGCAGGACACGGCGACAGAGGGAATCGTGTGATGACGGTGGGCATATGATCGGTTGCGGGAAGTGATGGGCGCTTTCACGGTGGGCTCAAGACCCAGCGTCCTCCGAAAGGAATGCCCATGCCCGCTCTGTCCGCACGGCACATCGCCTCCAGCGCGCTGTGCGCCACCCTCCTGGTCGGGATCACCGCCCCCACCGCCATGGCGGTCGACTCAGCCCACAAGCACAGCCGGACGGCGTCACCTGAAACGCGGCTGGATGGCGCGGACGCGCTTCTCGCGAAGCTGAGGAAGTACAACGGGGGAGAACTCGCCCCGGTCGCCGACCTGCTGGACGCCGTGCTCAAGGCGGACAGTGACCGCCTTACCGCCGACGAGATCAGGAGACTGAGCGCCGACGCACAGAGTGCCCTGGCCAAGGTGTCCGCCGGCACTTCGGCGGGCGTACTGCCGGCTCCCGCCGGGAGCGCCGCCGGCCTCCCGAGCGGCGACCTGGACGACCTGGACGACCTGCTGGACGACGTACTCGACCTGGACGATCTGCTGGACGACGTACTCGACCTGGACGGTGTGCTGGAGGACCTTCTGGACGCCGTCGAGGAACTCCTCGAGGCCATCGCCGACGGTCTCGAGGACGTTCCCGACGATCTCGACGACCTGCTGTCCGAGCTGGCCGACCTCATCGACGACCTGCTCGACACCGACGACCTGGGAGGGATTTTCTCGTCCGACGTAAGGGTGTCCAGCACGCAGAGCCAGACCGCGGTGGCTCCCGTGTCGGGCGTCGCGCTGCCCGTCAAGCCGCTGACGCAACTGCTGCTGTCGGCCCCGTGAGAGTTCGTACAGTACGGCAATTGGCCGTCCGGTCGTGGTGCCGCCTTTCGGGGCGGCACCACGACTTTGTTCTCGGAGATCTCATATGAGGAGTTCGCAATTTGCGGAACTCCGGTTTCCGCCCCGGCCAGGGATCGTTAGGCACGGCGACAGCATTTCCCTCCGGCGACCTGCGTTGCCGAAGAAAGGAACATGATGAAGTCTCTGAAGGCTGCAGCCGTCGTTGCCGGGTCCTTGATCGCCGCTGGTTCCGCCACACCCGCGTTCGCCCACGACGCCGCCGCCCAGGCGCCGGTCGGCTACACCGCTCCCGACCAGGCGCCCGCCGGTCACAGTGCTCCGGCTCAGGCCCCTGCCCAGGCTCAGGCGCCTGCCCAGGCTCAGGCGCCTGCCCAGGCCCAGCCCCAGGTTCAGGCTCAGGCACCTGCCCAGGCCCAGGCTCCGGCTCAGGCGCCGGCCCACAGTGCTCCGGCTCCGGCTCCCGCTCAGGCTCCGGCTCCGGCGCCTGCCCAGGCTCCGGCTCCCGCTCAGGCTCCGGCTCCGGCGCCTGCCCAGGCTCCGGCTCCCGCTCAGGCTCCGGCTCCTCAGCCTGCGCAGGCCCCCGCTCCGGCTCCCGCTCAGGGGCCTGCCAAGAGCAGCGCCCCCGACGTGGCGGCCACCGATCTCAACGGCGGCCTGAACACGCGGATTCCGGGCGGCGTGACCGCGGGGGGCAAGGGTTCGCTGCTCCCGACGGTGAAGGAGGCCGCGGCCGCACTGAACGAGGTCAAGCCGGTGCACGGCAACCTGGTGATGTAAGGGCTGAGGCGTGCGGCACGGAGGGACGGCCCTCGGTGAAGACCGAGGGCCGTCCCTCCGTTTCCAGGGGCGGTTGGCCGGCGCCGGCCTCGTCTCGACGTCACCGCAACGGCTGCCGGCGATCACTGTCCTGGCCGCGAGGCGGTGACCGCACGGGACGTTCGGCGGTTACCGCTACCGACAGCCGAACCGGACGAGGAGTGAACCATGGCCGTCAGCGTCGGCGGAGTCCCGGGGGACGCCGAGGAGGGAGCACCGGGCCCGGCACGGCCCGAACCGGCGGGCAGAACACGGCGGGACCTGGCACGCGGTCTGCACGCCTGCGCGCTCTCAGCCGTGCTCGCGTCGGCGTTCACGGCCTGCCGGCCTGGACACCCCGGGCCCGGGGGCGCCCCGGGCGACACGGCCTTCGACGCGACGTACCGCGGCCGCCACCTCCGCGGTGTGTGGATCCCCGGGCGCGGCGCGGACGAGGACGGACGGTGGCATGTCACCGTGGACGGCCGCCCGCTGCCTCTGATGCGCCGTGCCGACGGCACATGGGTCAGCATGGTCGACCACTACTGCTCGTACGGGACACCACTTGAGGCGGCCCGCGCCGCGGTCGACGAACTCGTCCCGGGTCAGCGCCGGCTGCGCCACCCGGCTCCCGGACCGGTGGACGGTGGGCACCTGCACACGGGGTACCGGCGTGGCGTACGTGCGTAAGAACGCCGGCGCGCTCACGAGGGCCGAGAAACGCCGGTTCGTCGAGGCGCTGCTGGAGGTCAAACGGCGGGGCGAGTACGACGAGTTCGTGCGGCTGCACATGGCGCACTTCTCCTCCGACGGCGAGCGCGGACTGCGCGCCGCGCACATGGCACCCTCCTTCCTGCCCTGGCACCGCCGGTTCCTGCTCGAACTGGAGGGCGCCCTCCGCCGGGTGGACTCGTCGGTGACCCTGCCGTACTGGGACTGGACGCGCGACCGCACGACCACCTCCGTTCCGTGGACGGCGGACCTCCTCGGCGGCAACGGGCGTCGCTCCGACCGCCAGGTGATGACCGGTCCGTTCGCCTACCGGGAGGGCAACTGGACGATCAAGGAAGGCGTGACCGACGAGAAGTTCCTCACCCGGGACCTCGGCCGCCGCGCGCGGGTCGACCTGCCCTCGAAGAGGGAACTGGAATGGGCGCTGAAGGACCCCACCTACGACGCGGCGCCCTGGGACTCGACGGCCACGCGAGGTTTCCGCAACAAACTGGAGGGCTGGGCCACCGGCCGGAACAGCGCTTCCTGGCACAACCACAACCGGGTGCACCGCTGGGTCGGCGGGGCCATGCTGGGCGCCGCCTCCGTCAACGACCCCGTCTTCTGGCTGCACCACGCCTTCATCGACCTGCAGTGGTACCGCTGGCAGCGCCGGCACCACGGAGCCCGCTACCTTCCCGCGACCCCGCCGGGCCGCGGCGACAAGCAGTACCGCCGGATCGTGGCACGGCACCAGAAGCTGCCGCCGTGGGACGTGACACCGGCTGAGCTGGAGGACGTCAGCCGGATCTACCGGTACGCGTGACCGCGACGAGCGGACCGCGGCGGCCTCGGCACACCTGGGGCGTGGGCCGGTCCGGACAGTCGTCCCACGGTGTGTATTTGTAGGAAAATCAGCTTGTTTGGGCGTTTCTCGTGGCAGAAGTCCGGAAGGTCACTTAGCTTGAGGCTGTCGGTGACCAGACCATCACGGACTGTGTCGATACGAGAAATGGAGAGGTAATGCGCAAGTACCAGAGGGTCGCGGTTGTCGCGGCCATGCTCGGCAGCGTCGGTTTCCTGGGCGCTGGCGTCGGCCACGCTCACGGCGGCGGGTTCGACCTCGACAGCATTCAGGGTCAGGAGTGCTCGGCGGACGAGGTCAACATCACGGGCAGCGTGACGGGCACCGTCTTCGCCCCGACCAACACCACCGGCACCCAGCTCATCGACGCGAGCGACACCAACCGGGTGAACTGCGCGCAGGTGTTCGCGTTCGGCAAGTGACCGACGCTCGGGTGATCTAGGCAGGCCCCGGGGTTCGCACCAGGTGTCCGAGCTCCGGGGCCTGTCGTGCGGCCGCTTCGTCGCCTCTTTCGGTCCGCATCTCCGTGCCTGTCACGAATCAGAAGGGTTCCTCACTTTTTTGAGGATTTTTCCCGCTCAGGGCGTTTCATGCGGCCAGAGGTGCGGACGTCGCCTACAGTTGGCGACTGTCGGTGACCGGACTGTAACGGTCTGTGTCGACACGAGGAACGGAGAGGTAATGCGCAAGTACCAGAAGGCTGCGGTCGTCGTGGCCATGCTTGGCAGCGTCGGTTTCCTGGGCGCCGGCGTCGGCCACGCCGACGGGGACGCGAAGGTCAAGATCGACAACAAGCAGGGTCAGCGGTGCTCGGCGGACGAGACCAACATCACGGGCAGCGAGACCCTTGACGGTTACGCTCCGATCAACGGCGCCGGCATCCAGGTCATCGACCAGAGCGAGCGCACGTCGGTGGAGTGCGCGCAGGTCTTCACGCTCGGCAGGTGATCACCGGCCAGGTGATCTAGGCAGGCCCCGGGGTTCGCATCAAGAGCCCCGGGGTCTGCCCCTTTTGGTGTTGTCGCCGGTCCGTGCAACGGGCGACGGGCTGTCGGGGCGATCGGCGCGCAAGCGGCAGTGGGGGAATGCATTTTCCTAATGTGTGCGTGTTTGGGCGTTTCTCGTAGAAAGAGCCTGAAAAGTCGCCTATCTTGAGACTGTCGGTGACCGGACCATCACGGTCTGTGTCGGACATGAGAAACGGAGAGGTAATGCGCAAGTACCAGAAGGCTGCGGTCGTCGTGGCCATGCTTGGCAGCGTCGGATTCCTGGGCGCTGGCGTCGGCCACGCCGATGGGGACGCGAAGGTCAAGCTTGACAACAAGCAGAGCCAGGAGTGCTCGGCGGACGAGGTCAACATCACGGGCAGTGAGACCGGGGCGGTCTTCGCTCCGGTCAACGGCGCCGGCCTCCAGCTCGTCGACCAGAGCGAGCGCACGTCGGTGACCTGCACCCAGCTCTTCGCGATCGGCAAGTAATCGCTGATCAGGTGATTTAGGTAGGCCCCGGGGTTCGAGCCATGTGTTCGGGCCCCGGGGTTTTGCCGCCCCCCCCTGAAGGTGCGATCGATGCATATATATAAATGTCAGATCGTGGCTCTTTTCAAGGAATTCATTTACCGGGGCGTTTCATCCATAAAAAGCCGCAAGCGTCGCCTAGGGTTGGCGACTGTCGGTGACCAGCCTGTTTATGGGTTGCGTCAACGCGAGAACGGAGAAGTAATGCGCAAGTACCAGAAGGCCGCAGTCGCCGTGGCCGTGCTCGGCAGCGTCAGCTTGCTGGGTGTCGGCGTCGGCCACGCTGCGGGCGAGGACCCGAAGCCCAAGGCCGACAGCCCCCAGCAGAACCAGAAGTGCTCGGCGGACGAGGTGAACTGGGGGATCATCAACATCGGCGACGTGAATGTCAACGTGAACGCCCTTGGCATCCAGGTCAACGACCAGAGCGAGCGCAAGACGGTCAAGTGCACTCAGGTCGCCGCTCCCTCCGGCAAGTAATCACTCATCACCTGTAGGCGGCTTCGCGGCTCGACCAGGTATCCGAGTCCCGGAGCTTGTCCTCTGGCTCCGTGGCCGGTCCAAGCGTCCGGAACGACTCCGCCCGCCCAGTCACGGGGCTGACCGTAAAGGAAAAGGCAGATGCTCAATTCGAAGAAGATCGCAGCGGCAGTGGGCGTCCTGGGGAGCTTTGCTCTGATCGGTGTCGGGGCCGTCCCGTCCTTCGCCAGTGGAAGCCTCAGCCGGTGTGCCGGCGAGGGCTACGGCGACCGGAGCTGCAACCAGGTGACGACGCGCCAGATCACCACCGACAAGAACGGGAGCGTCACCGTCGTCAACGACTCGACGCAGAACTGCCCGGCTTCGGGCGGTCAGATCAACTGCGTCAGCTCCTTCAACGTCCCTGGCGCGACGTCCTGACGTCCGAACCGGATGACCGAGGCGCCCACTTGTCGTCGGCCCTTGTCGCGTAAGCCACCCGGGCGCATGGGGATGGCCGGGACCCGAGACCGGGTCCCGGCCATCCCCATGTCTCTGTCTGCCTGTTCCAGGGGTCTGAGAGCGGCGGCAGACGCACACATCAACCTGCCGGGGGTCGAATCCTCGCCCCGAGCCGATCCCTCACATCCACTCATGTGTGTCATCAGGCCTGTGACGTGGCAGCCGCAACGCGCACAGTGCCACCGGCGCGCCCATCGCCACCAACGCGGCAGCGGCACAGAGCCCCGCTTGGTATCCCGTCAGAAAGGTCGCGCCGGCGTCCGCTCCCGCGGAGGCCGCCGAGCGTTGTCCGTACGTGACGATCAGTCCCACCACGGCGACACCGAGGACGCCCGAAGCTTCGCGAGTGGCGCTGAACAGGCCGGCGGCGATACCTGACGTATGAGCGGGAGCCGACTCCAGGGCCCGAGTCGTCAACGGAACCGCCATGGCTGAGCCGATGCCGATACCTGCCAGACCGGGCAACAGGTCCCCGAAGCCGCCGGCCGTGCCGCAACGCGCCACGAGCAGCAGCCCCAGGGCCACGAGAAGCAGTCCAGCTGCCGACACCCGTCCGTCGCCCCACCGCCGGACCATTCTCGGGACCAGTGCGGCGGTCACGACAAGGGCCAAGGCCACGGGTGTGAACGTCAGGCCGGCGGTCGTCGGAGTGAAACCCAGCCCGTTCTGCAGGAACTGTGAGGTGAAGAAGAAGACACCGGTGACTCCCAGACCCCACAGCAACTGGGTGACGATTCCTCCCACGAACGCCCGCCGGTGGAGCAGTTCGCGAAGTGGTGCGTTCCTGGTCGAGTACACCATCACGACGACGGCAGTCAGGCAAACCAGGGTCATGATTCCGGGGAGAGCGATCCTCGCGGTGGTGAAACCGAAGCGGGGCCCCTCGATCAGACAGTAGGCGAGTCCGCCGAAGAAGAGACAGGCCGGCGCCACGGTGCGGAGCGGAAGAGCGGAGCCGGGAGGATGCCGCTGGGCAGCGCCGGGGTTTTCGGAGGAGCGAGGGATCGCCGCGACCGTCACCACGAGGGAGAGGACCCCGAGCGGCACGTTGATGGCGAAAAGCCAGTTCCATCCCAGGTGCTCTGTGATCAGGCCGGAGATCACGGGACCGCAGGCGAGCGCGGCGGCCAGTGCCGCGGTCAGCGCGCTCATGCCCGCGTTACGCGCGCGGGGGAGCAGGTCGTGGGACAGCACCGCGAGTGAGGCCGGCGTGATGAGAGCCGCTCCGACCCCCTGCAGTCCCCGACAGGCGATCAACGCAGGACCACTGGTGGACACGCTGCACAGCAGCGAGGAAAGCGTGAAGAGGACGATGCCCGACAGCAGCGTGGGGCGCCGCCCTCTGGAATCCGCGCAGCGGCCCCCCAGCAGGAGAAAGCTGGAAAAGGCAAGCGGGTACATCGTGGCAACCCACTTCAGGCCGGAGTCGCTGAGGGCCAGCTCTTCTTGGATCTGCGGAAAGGCGACGTTGACAATGGAATTGTCGAGAGCCGCCATGAAGGACGCCAGAATGGTCGCCACCAGAATGCCGAGTCCGCGCAGTCGGCTCATCAGTCATGCCTCGGAAGTGGGCCCGGAGCGATGGCGATAGGAACAGCCCGAGTCGAGCTTTGGTTGACAGAGGGGGAATTCATCGTACGGAGCGGGCCGGGGGACTCAAGGTGACACGCCGTGCGCGGTATCCGCGCAAAGGAAACGGCGTGTCACTCCACCATGATCATGGGATTATGTTTCGCTGACGCCGAATATGGGTCTCTCACGCATGGCCGGACGCGGGAGAGCCCATCATGCTGTCCGACTTCGACGAAGGCATGGTGATCCGATGCCGTCACCCAAGGGCGAAACACTCAGCCACCAGTTGGCCCTTTCCGCCCAGCAGACACCCGATGAGGCGGCGTTCACCTTCGTGGACTTCAGTGCCGGCAAGGACGGGACATCCGTCGAGCTGACGTGGAGCGAGTTGGACACACGGGTACGGACGGTGGCGGCAGGGCTGCGCCAGTCGGGCGCGGTGGGGGAGCGGGTGGCCATCGTCGCACCGCAGGGCCTCGACTACGTGGTCGGATTCCTGGGCGCCGTGTGCGCGGGCGCGATCGCGGTGCCGCTCTTCCCGCCGGACCTGCCCGGCCACGGCGAGAAACTCGCGGCTGTGCTGGCCGATGCGGCACCCGCGCTCGCCATCGCCGCCCCGGAGCAGCGCGAGGCGGTGGCCGGCTTCTGCACCGGGCACGGCATCGCCACCCGCTTGCGCGTCGTGAGCGTCGAGGACCTGGCGCGGGCCGCTGGAGCCGCAGGCAGCCAGGACCCGACAGCCCCGGAGCCACAGCCCGAGGACTGCGCCTACCTGCAGTACACGTCCGGATCGACGAGAACGCCGTCCGGCGTGGAGATCACTCATGCCAACGTCTGTGCCAACGCGCGGCAGGCGCTCGAAGCCTACGACCTCCGCCGAGGGCGCAACTGCAGCGTCGGCTGGCTCCCGCTGTACCACGACATGGGTCTGGTGCTGATGGTCGCCATGCCGGTCGTGGGCCGCATGCGGTCCGTCATCATGGACCCGCTGAGTTTCGTCCAGCAGCCGGCCCGATGGCTCCGCCTGCTCACGCGCTACGGCGGAGCCTGCACAGCCGCACCCAACTTCGCCTACGACCTCTGCGTCCAGCGAGTGCCACCCGAGGAACGGACGGGCCTGTCCCTCGCCTCGGTAACCGCCCTGGTCAACGGCAGCGAACCCATCAACCCGCGGACGCTCGAGCGCTTCCACGATGCCTTCGCGCCGTCCGGGGTCCGCAGGACAGCCATGAGGCCCTCGTACGGCCTCGCGGAGGCCACCGTGTTCGTCACGACATCGCCCGCCGGGGAGGAACCGACGGTCACCCCCTTCGACCGGGACCTGCTGGCGCGGGGTACGGCGCGTGTCGCCGAACCGACCGAAGGCGGACCCGTCACCGAACTGGTCGCCTGCGGCCGGCCGACGAGGCAGGAGGTGGCCATCGTCGACCCGGCCACCGGCCGGCGGCAGGAGGACGGAACGGTCGGGGAGATCTGGCTGCGGGGCCCGAACATCGGGCGCGGGTACTGGGGCCGCCCGCACGACGGGGAAACCTTCGGTGCCGTGTTGGAAGGCGGAGACCCGGCCGACCCGGCAGAGCGCTGGCTCCGCACGGGCGATCTGGGGATGTGGCACGACAAGCAGCTGTATGTCACCGGTCGCATGAAGGACCTGGTGATCATCGACGGCACCAACCACTACCCGCACGACATCGAACTCACCGTGCAGGACGCGCACCCCACCATCCGGCGCCACCACACCGCCGCGTTCGCCGTCTCCACCGAAGCGGGTGAGGAACTAGTCGTGGTCGCCGAGCACTCGCCCGCCGTCACCGATCCGCACACCGGACTCGACGAGGTGACGCGGGCCGTACGCGGGGCTGTCGCGGCCGCCCACGGTATCGCCGTTCACGACTTCGTCTACGCCCCTCCCGGCACCGTCCCCCGTACGACCAGCGGCAAGATCTCCCGCAGCGCCTGCCGTACGCACTACCTCGCCGGTACCTGGGCGGCTGCGAAGCACGAGGCCCTGAAGGGATCGGGGACGGCATGACCGCCGCACACGGGGAGGAGGCGCGGCCGGGGGCCGAGGCGCCGTCCGCCGCCGAGATCCGCTCCACGCTGCGCCGTCTGGTCGCGGAACAGTGCGGGGTACCCGGCGACGAACTCGACGGCGAGCGTCCCCTGACCGAGTACGGACTCACCTCACGCCAGGCAGTCGTCCTCAGCGGACGGCTGGAGCAACTGCTCGACAGGACCCTGCCCGCCACCTTGGTCTGGGAGAACCCGAGCATCGAGCAACTGGTGCGCAGCCTGGCACCTGACAGCGGGAAGGAACAGTCCACCCGCGTCACCACGTCGGTCAGGGACCCGAGCCAGACCGGTGCCGACGCGATCGCCGTGATCGGTGTCGGATGCCGTCTCCCCGGCGGCGTCAACGGGCCCGACGCCTTCTGGGAGGGACTGCTGGCGGGGACGGACGCCGTGAGCCGGGTTCCGGACGACCGCTGGCAGAACTTCGACGACGGGGCGTCCGAGACCGCGGCAGCGCTGGCGCGTACCACGCGCTGGGGTGCCTTCCTGGATGACGTCGAGGGTTTTGACGCGGACTTCTTCGGGATCGAGCCCGGGGAAGCCGACGTCATGGATCCTCAGCAGCGACTCCTGCTGGAGGTGGGATGCGAGGCCCTCGACCACGCGGGAATTCCGCTGCCCTCGCTCCAGGGCACTTCCACCGGCGTGTTCGTCGGTCTCAGCGCCCTTGAGTACGGACATCTGACCACGGCGGACCTGTCGGGGGTCACACCGTGGACGAACACCGGAGCCGCCGGCAGCATCGCCGCGAACCGCCTGTCCTACCTGCTCGACCTCCGCGGCCCCAGCATGACGATCGACACCGCCTGTTCCTCGTCCCTCGTCGCCGTGCACCAGGCATGCCGCAGTCTCCGCGATGGCGAGTGCGACACCGCCCTGGCCGCCGGGGTCAACGTGCTGCTGTCACCGGCCGTCACCGCCACCTTCGACCAGGTCGGGGTGCTGGCACCGGACGGCAGGTGCAAGCCGTTCGACGCGAGGGCCGACGGCATCGCGCGCGGCGAGGGATGCGGGGTCGTCGTACTCAAACGGCTCACCGACGCCCAGCGCGACGGCGACAGGGTGCTGGCTGTCGTCCGCGGGACGGCGGTCAACTCGGACGGCCGCTCGGCCGGGCTCATGGCACCCAACCCGGCGGCCCAGGAGACACTGCTGCGCAGCGCGCTGCGTGACGCGGGCGCCGAACCGAACGAGATCGGCTATGTGGAAGCCCACGGCACCGGAACCCTTCTGGGCGACCCCATCGAGGCCGGAGCCCTGGGCGCCGTCCTGGGGCGCGGCCGCCCCGCGGACCAACCGCTGCTGATCGGCTCGGTCAAGAGCAATCTGGGGCATCTGGAGGGAGCGGCGGGAATCGTCGGCCTGATCAAGACGGTGCTCTCGCTCCACCACGGAAGGCTGCCTGCCAGCCTCCACTTCCAAGAACCCAACCCCCACATCGACTTCAGCGAGCTGGGCCTGCGCGTCGTCACCGAGCCGACGCCCTGGCCGGCCGAACGCGGGCGCCCCGCTCTGGCCGGTGTGTCGGCCTTCGGGTTCGGAGGCACGAACGCTCACGTCATCCTCGAACAGGCACCCCGTCCCGCTCCGTCGCCTGACGAGGCACCTCGGCACCACCATCGGGGCGACACGGACCGCCCGGAGCAGACCGCCGGGGGCGTCCCGCACATCCTGGTGGTGACCGCGCGTTCACAGGACCGGCTGGGCGACGTCGCCACCGGGCTCGCCGACTGGCTGAACACCCGGGGCGGCGCTCTGCGGCTCGCCGACGTCTGCCACACGCTGGCACACCATCGCCGGGGTCCGGCAAGCGCCGCCGTCGTCGGCCGGGGGCGGCACGATCTCACCGCGGCGCTCGTGGCGCTCGCCAAGGGTGAGACCTCGACGGGCGTCGTGCCACCACGGACGGCGCGGGACGCCGACGAGGACCGGAAGACTCCACGCGGACCGGTTCTCGTCTTCTCCGGTTACGGCTCCCAGTGGAACGGGATGGGCCAACGGCTGCTGCGCGGCGATCCCGTCTTCGCCGCTTCCGTCGGAGAACTGGACCCCGTCTTCGAGGCGGAGGCGGGCAGTTCCCTGACGGACCTGATCTCCCGCACGGACCAGGGCACCGGCCTCGACCGCACCCAGCCGCTCCTCTTCGGCCTGCAAGTCGCCCTGGCGAACGCGGTGCGCGCCTACGGAGCCCGACCCGCCGCTGTCATCGGACACTCCATGGGAGAAGTGGCCGCCGCCGTGGTCGCCGGCGCTCTCGACACCCGCGACGGCCTGCGAGTGGTCCTCAATCGTTCCGCTCGACTCGCCGCCATCGAACAGGAGCAAGCCGGCGCGATGGCCGCCGTGGAGCTACCGGAGGAAGCCCGAGCGGAGATCCTGGGCCGCTATCCGGATGTCGGCATCGCGGTGCACGCCTCGCCGCAGCGGTGCACCGTCACAGGTCCCCGTGAACAGATCGCGCGTGTGGTCGAGGAGGTGGAGGCGCGGGGCCGGCTCGCCCGCCTCATCGCCATCGGCGCCGCCGGGCATTCACCGGCAGTCGATCCGGTCCTTCCGGCGCTGCGCGACTCCCTCGACGGCATCACTCCACGCGACGCGACCATCCCCTGGTACGGGACGGTCCTCGACGACGCGCGCGCAGGCATCCGTGCGGACGCGGACTACTGGTGCGCCAACGCCCGCCGTCCCGTTCGGTTCCAGCAGGCGGTGGCCGTCGCGGTGGCCGACGGCCACGACCTCTTCCTGGAGATCTCACCGCACCCCATCGCCGTCGTTCCGGTCACCGAGACGCTTGACGCGGTGGCCCCCGGGCGCGGCCGCGTGCTGCCGACGATTCAGCGTGACAGCGACGAACCCCTGCGTCTGCGCGCTGCACTCGCGGAGCTCCACCTGACGGGAGTGGAAGGCATGGGCCGGCAACTGTGGCCGGACGGCGAGCGGGTGATCCTGCCGAGCCCTCCCTGGCGGCACGTCCCCCACTGGTTCCGTCGCGGACGCCTGCCCAGGCAGCCGGCCGGCCCGGGCGGCCACTCCCTGCTGGGCACGCGGGTGGAGGACCCCGGGACGGACCGTGTCCTGTGGCATGGAGACATCGGCACCGACGGCTGGAACCAGCGGCCGGCCACGCTGCACGGCAGACCCGTCCTGTCGCTGCCCGCCTGCGCGGAGCTCGTGATCGCTGCGGCCACCGCCATGAGCGCGGCGGCCGTCGAGGCGGTACACATCGAGAACCTGGCAGTCCATCACTGGCTGCCGATCTCCGCCCGGACGCCTGTCACGACCGTCTGGGAGCCTGAGGGGCGGGATCAGGCAACCGTCGGCATCCATTCCCGATCCGCCTCCGGCGCCTGGCTGTGCCTGGCCTCCGCCCGTGTTCTCATCGAACCCGAGCCGCTGACGCGTCGTGGGCCAGGAGGGGCCGCTCCCCGCGAGGCCGGCTTCCCCGCCCCCGCTGCTGAGGACCACGCACCGGACCGACGATCGTACGGAAAGCTCCTCCACACCGCCCTGCACGCACCGGCAGGTCAGGACGAGGCGGACGGGTCGGACGGGTCGGCCGGGGAGGTACCCGTCGCGGACCTCGCGCCGTCCGCGACGGAGGAGGTACCGGTCTCCGTACGGTCTCTGCGGGTACGGCTGCGGGCTCCCGCGCATGCCGAGTGCCGGGTCCACCGCGTGTCGCGTACCGGCGAGTCGGCCACCGGC
This sequence comes from Streptomyces sp. NPDC030840, assembly GCF_055572015.1. Lineage (NCBI taxonomy): Bacteria > Bacillati > Actinomycetota > Actinomycetes > Kitasatosporales > Streptomycetaceae > Streptomyces > Streptomyces sp. NPDC030840. Next base: position 240,789 of record NZ_JBVIEE010000001.1, read on the forward strand.
GACCCTTCCGGCCGGTCACCCCGCAGCGGCCTGTGGGACGTCCACGCGTGCGACGCCGGGGAACGCGAGCTGATCGTGGCCCACGAGGTGCGGCTTCGAGCCATCGAAGCGGGGGAGGTCCCGCAGCCGCTCGAAGAGACCACCTATGAGATCGAGTGGGAGAAGGCACCCGTCTCCAGCCTCTCCCCTCCGACCCGCGTCCTGCTGCTGACGGACCTGTCCGACGGCGGCGGAAACCCCTGCGTCTCCCCACTCACGTCAGCCCTCCAGGAGCAGGGCGTCGAGGTGGCCGTCGCGGACCACCGGGCCGGCTCCTTCGACAGCGTGCTGGACACCTGGCGCGAAGGGACACACGACGGACGGGCCGCCCTGGTCATGCTCCTGACGGACGGTTCCGAGCCGACCGGAGCGTGTGCCGGGCTTCACGCCGCCGCGGACGTGGCCCGCCGCCTGGCCGCGGCCCCGCGGCCACAGCCGGCTCCCCGGCTGTGGCTGGTGACCGAGCGGGCCCGGTCAGTGGTCCCCGGCGAGACGGGGAACCCGGACCTGGCCTCTCTTCGCGGTCTGGTGCGTGTACTGGCCCTGGAGCATCCTGCCCTGCGTACCACTTTGGTGGACATCGACCCGCAACCCGGTCTTGTCGACGACCTGGCCCGGGAACTGCTTTCCGACGGTGAGGCCGACGAGGTCGCCTGGCGCGGAGGCACCCGCTTCGTCGCCCGTCTGGCCGCCGCGGACGCGGACGAGGCTTCCGTCAGGGTGCCCTTCGCGCGTGCGGATGGCGCCTACATCGTGACGGGTGGACTGACCGGCCTCGGCCTGGCGACGGCGCGACGGCTGGCCGAGCAGGGCGCGGGCCGTATCGTCCTGAACGGTCGCCGTGCGCCGGACGCCGCCGCACACGCCGTTCTCACCGAACTCGGCGAGGACGGCACCTCCGTCGTCGTGGTGCGGGGTGACGTCGCTCAGCCGGGTGTGGCCACGCGTCTGGTCGACGCGGCCGTGTCCGAAGGGCACCACCTGTGCGGGGTCGCGCACGCCGCGGCCGTGATCCACGACCGCCTGGTCACCGACCTGCGATCGTCCGACATCCATGCCGTCTTCCGGCCGAAGGTCGCCGGCGCCCTCCAGTTGGAGGCGGCCACCGCGGGGCACCATCTCGACTGGTGGCTGTCGTACAGCTCCGCCGCCGCCCTCGTCGGCTCCCCCGGGCAGGCGGCCTACGCCGCCGCCAATGCCTGGCTGGACGCGCACGCTCACCGCCGCAGGGCCCTCGGCCTGCCGGCGACCGCCATCGCGTGGGGTCCCTGGGCCGGGGTGGGGGCGGCACCCCAGGACCCGGCCCGGAACTCCGCCATGGCTCTCGAACCCATCACCCTGACCGAGGGACTGGACGCCCTGCAGGCGCTGGTCACCCGTCGCAGGGCGCACACCGGCGTGGTGCACCTGGACGCCCGTCGGGTTCTGGAAACCTTCCCCGGACTGGACGCGGTCCCGTTCTTCGCGGGCGTCCTGCGCGGAAGTGGCCTCCCCGACGACGACTGGGGCGGCCCGGACAGCATCGACACGCTCGGCGAGTCAGCCCCCGCCAAGGTCTACGAACGGCTCGTCAGGCGTACGGCCGCCGTCATGGGACGAGCGGTCCAGGACCTGGACGAGAACGTTCCGCTGACCGACCTCGGCCTCGACTCCCTCATGACCGTTCGGATCCAGAACGCCGCCAAGCAGGACTTCGCCGTGGCACTGCCCGCGCCCCTCCTTCTGCGGGGTGCCAGTCTTCGCGCGCTCGGTGACGCGGTACTTCGGGAACTGGGCCTGGCGTTGCGGGACGAACCGAGTGACGCGACGGCAGCCGATCCACCGAAGGACACCGAACCACCGAGGAACACCGACCAACCGACAGAAATCGAACAACTGAATGACACTGAGCAGGAGCGCGTCGGTTCCGGAGTGATCCCGGCGTTGCCGACCACGCTGGGCCCTCGTGACGCCGCCGAACGTCTGGTGGCCGCCGTCTGGACCGAGGTCCTCGGACGGCAGCCCGAAGACGTCAACCAGGACTTCCTCGCCGCGGGTGGTGACCGGCACACAGCCCACTGCCTGGCGGAAGGAATCCGTCAGCGCCTGGATGTCACCGGCCTGCTCCTCACCGCGGAGAAGGTGCTCGGCCGCTCCACCGTCGCCGCCCTCGCCGAGCTCATCCGGCCCGTGGTGAACGGAACAGGCGAGTCCGTCCTTCGTATCCTCCGAGAGGGCCGGCCCGGCACCCACCGCCCCGCCCTGTTCACCTTTCACCCGGCCGGCGGGCCGACATCGGTCTACCGGCCCCTCGTCCAGTTGCTCCCGGCCACACTGCCCGTCTACGGATTCGACCGCCTGGACTCCCTCCGGACGGTCGAGGAGAAGGCCGCCCACTACGCCGAACTCATCCTGGAGCTCCAGCCACAAGGGCCGTACCACCTGCTGGGCTGGTCCTTCGGGGGTTGTCTCGCCTACGAGGTCGCCCGCCGGCTGCGCGAGACCGACAGAACCGTGGGCTTCCTCGGCCTCATCGACACCATCCGGCAGGCCGCTCTCCCGGGGCTGGAATCCAAGGAGATGCTCATCGAACGGTTCGGCCGCTTCGCCCAGTACATCGAGAGAACGTACGGACGCCGCCTTGACCTGCCCTACGGGGAACTGGCCGCCACACCTGAGGATCAGCAGATCGACGTGGTCATGCGGCATGTCGCCGAAGCCGGTCTCGACATGAGCCCCGGGATCATGGAGCACCAACGGACGTCCTACATCGACGCGCGCATGGGAGAGCGGTACGGGCCTCAGCCGTATCCCGGTCCTGTCGTGCTCTACCGAGCGCAGGAGGCACAGCGGCTGACCACGGCGCTCGACCCCCGCTACCTACGTGGCGAGGCAGACCTCGGATGGGCCCCGTTGTGCCCGTTGCTTGAGGTCGTCCCCGTCCCGGGCGACCACTTGTCGGTCATCGACCCGCCTCATGTCGAGGTCATCGCGCGGCACATGGCCAAAGCCCTTGACGGACAGGGCGACTGATCGGATCGCCATGCTATCGGCATGTCCGCTGGCGGTGGGATGACCTGATTTGTCATAGTGCGTTCGCGCAGATCGATCTTGCTGCATCCCTCTCATCGCGGATCGAAGCAGGTCGGCATGGCGAGCCGACGCTGAAGGCTGGTACCGGCATCGGCGGCAGTACAAGGCCGTCGAGCACCGGGGCCGGAAGTATCCGGGAAGGCGTTGCCGCGGGGGACGGAACCTCTCACCCGGTCCCGGCGCCTCGCTTCACCCTTCCGGCACCTCCGACACCGCTTCCGTCTGCGTCGTCATTCCGGGCTTCACCCGCCCCAAGGAGTCGCACAGCCCATGCCTTCTGCCCGCACACTGTTCACCGGCCGGCCGCGCCTCACCGGCCGGTCACTCCTGGCCTGTCTCCTGTTCCTGACACCGCTGTACGGCACCGCGACAGCCGCGGACGGCAGCGTGGCGGACCGGACGTCCCGATCGGCCGACACCGGCGCCCGGATCACAGCCGTCAGGGAAATCGACGCCCGCACGCTGGACCTGACCGTCCGGTCAGCGGCCATGGAACGCTCCGTACCGGTCCGCGTCATCCTCCCGAAGAGCTGGGAGCGCGAGCCTGGGCGCACCTTCCCCGTGCTCTACATGTTGCACGGCGGCGCGGACGACTACACCTCCTGGACGCGTGAGACGGACATCGAGGCACTGGCGAGGAACACCGACGTCGTCGTCGTGATGCCCGACGGAGGGAAGCACGGCTACTACTCCGACTGGTACATCGGCACGCCCCTCTGGGAGACGTTCCACACCGCCGAGCTGGTCCCGCTCATGGAGAGGAGATTCCGCGCCAGTTCCTCCCGTGCCGTCATCGGCCTGTCCATGGGGGGCTTCGGCGCGCTCAACTACGCGGCCCGTCACCCGGGGATGTTCCGGTACACCGCCGCGATGAGCTCGTACGTCGACCTCGGCGACCCCGAGGTGCGTGAGCTCGTCCGTCTCAGCGCCAGCCTGGAAGGCACCGACATCAATGACGTCTGGGGCGACCCGGAACAACACGAGGACAACTGGCAGGCCCACAACCCGGCTGCCCGACCACACGCGTTCCGCGGGATGAAGGTCCACCTGTCCGCGGGAAACGGAACACCCGGACTACGGGACGCGGGCCATAGGCCCGACGTGATCGGAGTGGGTGCGGTAGCCGAGAAAGTACTTCCGGCGTCGATGAGGAAGTTCGCTGAAGCGCTCAGCGAGGCGGGCGTCGACGTCACCACGCACTTCTACAAACCCGGAACGCATTCCTGGCCCTACTGGGAGCGCGAACTCCACCGCATCTGGCCCCAGGTGACAGAGGAACTCATGTGGGCCGAACAGTAGTGATCCTCGCGGCGGGCTCGCGCGGGGACGTCCAGCCCTGTCTGGCGCTGGGCACCGCGCTGGCCCGCCAGGGCGATGTCGTGCGCCTGCTCGCCAGTACTCGCTACGAGCCGTTGATCACCACGGCGGGACTGCAGTTCCACGCTCTCCCGGTGGACCCCAGCGAGATCATCGCATCGCCCGAGGGGCAGGAACTGCTGGCGGGCCGACGCAATCCGGTGGCCTTCATCCGCGGCATGAACCGCATCGTGCGGCCGCTGTTCTCCCGCTTGCTCGCCGAGACCCAGGCGGGTGCCGTGGGAGCCGATCTGGTCCTGGCTCCCACATTCGGTTTCCTCGGCGTCCATCTGAGCCAGTACCTGGACATCCCGCACGCGATCATCCATTTCCAGCCCAGCCAGCCCACGGGCGCGTTCCCGCATCCGCTGATTCCGGCCGCACGGTTCTTCGGAGCCTTCGGAAACCGCCTCAGTTTCGAGGCGGTCGACCTGGGATCGTGGCTGGCGTGCCGTCCGTTCATCAACACCTGGCGCGAGGAAGGCCTCGGCGTTCCCGCCCTTTCCCCGCTCGGCCCTTGCCGCCGGGTCCGTCGGGCTCCCGTGCTGTGTGCGTTCAGCCCTGCCGTCGTACCCAGGCCGGCCGACTGGGGCCCCAACGTGCACATGACCGGTTTCTGGCACCATGAGCAGCCACTGTGGAAACCGCCACAGCGTCTGCTCGACTTCCTCGACGACGGACCCGCGCCCGTGTACGTCGGCTTCGGCAGCATGAAGACCGGCGACCCCGAGGCCACCGACCGCGTCGTGCGGGCCGCACTGCGACGCGCGGGCCTGCGTGGAGTGCTGGCCGGAGACCCCGCCACGAGTGACGACGACATGCTCGTGATCGGGGACACACCCCACGACTGGCTCTTCCCCCGCATGGCCGCGGTGGTCCACCACGGCGGTGCGGGCACCACCGGGTCCGCGCTGCGTGCCGGAGTGCCGTCCCTCGTATGCCCGTTCTTCGGCGACCAGCCCTACTGGGCGGACCGGGTGCACAGCCTTGGCGTGGGGCCCGAGCCCTTGCCGCCCCGGCGGCTCACCGTCCCCGCCCTCACCGCTCGCCTGCGGGCTGTCGCCGGGGACGGGTGGCATGCCGAGGCGGCCCGCCGGCTGGGTCGTGCGCTGACGGCCGAGAACGGCGTCGCACGTGCCTGCCACGTCCTCAACCAGCTCGTCCCCTGACACCACGGCCCCCGAGCGCGGCGGGCCCGCCGCGGCACGGCGGCTTCCTCCCTGCTCCGATCAGCCGACGGTGATCGGCTCGGGCTTCCGCTCGGCCACCCGCTGCTCGCGGGCCACCGAGACGATGATGTCCCTGAGCCGCTCCGCGTACCGGCTCATGTTCTTGTACGCGATGTCGGTGTCGGGGTAGCGGCAGGTGAACCACATGCCCTCGTGAAGCCGGTTGAGCCACACGCACGCCTGGTCGCCGTACGACACCCTCATCAGCCCGTAGACCGACAGCTCCGCCCAGCGCTCGGAGCCCGGCAGGCCGCGGGCGTCGACGTAGGAGACGATCGAGTACAGGTCGGGTGAGGTCGGGCGGAAGTCGGCGCCCATCAGGCGCAGTACGCGGGCCAGCGGCACGCGCGCCAGGGACCGGTTGGCCCGCAACTCGGCCTGCACGGCCCGCAGCGCGCTCGGGAAGTCGGACGCCCGGGCGGCGGAGACCTCGAGCGGCGCGCCGCCCACGTACCAGCCCACGGAGTCCGACCACCGGGACTTCACCCGGGTGTGGAACGGCACGACCGTGCGGTAGACGGACTGGCCTCCGAGCTGGTGGGCGATGAGGCTCGTGGCGGCCAGGACGCCGACCGCGCTGCCGCCGAAGGGCCGGCAGTACGACTCGAAGCCGGCGGCGTCGCCCGGGTCCACGAGCATCTCGTTCATGAGCTGCTGGGCGGGGAGCTTGCCCCCGGGGACCAGGCCGAGGTCGAGCGGGAAGTGCGGCAGTCTCCCGTCGCAGCGGCGGATGAAATCCCGCCAACGGCCCACGACTTCGTGCGTGGCGTCGATCCGGTCCGCGTCCGCGCGCTCGATCTCGCAGAAGTCGACGTAACTGCCGGGCGGTGTCTGTTCCACACGGCGGCCCTCGACGGCCGCGGTGTACAGCTCGTGGATGTCGGCCGGGAGACGCTGGACGGAGAAGTAGTCGACGTTGCTGTGGTCGAAGGCCAGGTACACGCTGGTGGAGTCGTCCCGGACGACCGCCGCGTACAGGAAGTTCGGCCAGCGCAGCGCGTCCGCCGTGACGTCGAAGCGGTCCTGCAGGTGCTGGGCGAGCTCCGTCGCGTCGGAGAAGTCGCCGACGACCTCGCGGTGCAGGGAGACGGCGTCGGCGCCGAGCGTGAAGCGGCGCATCTCGTCACCGGACTCGCCGGTCCAGCGGAAGCCGCTGCGCAGTGTCTCGTGCCGGAGCGTCCAGCCGCGCAGGGCCTCCTGCAAGGTGTCGAGATCGACCCTGCCCGGGATGTCGAACGCCGCCCCCACCCAGGTCGGCACGAACAGGCCGTCCTCCCGCACCGAGCGGACCGTCCTGATGTGCGACTCCTGGATGTACGCCGGCGGCCGGGAGTCCTCCGGCAGGCGCGCCGCCGCCTCGACGGTCGCCGGACTGAGCGTCCACTCGACCAGCCGTCCGGGCCGGACCTCGCAGCGCTGCATGTCGGTGATTCGCACGGGTGTCTCCGTTCACGGGTGGGGCAGATCCGGTCAAGCGGATCAATCAAGGGAATGCCTCACTTGCGACGGAAACGCATCGACACGTGCGCTATCCCTGCTTTTCAATGGATCGGGTGGCATGTCGAACAACGATGCCCAGCGGTCTTTGTCTCCCGCGGGCTGATCATTGACCCGAACGAGTGATGTGGCGTGACCGCTCGCACCGCCCCCTGTTCGTACCGTTGACGGCGGCCCGGTGGGGAAATTCGGTTCGGTTCGGGAAGCGGGGCGGCTAGCCTCCGGGCCATGGCTACCGACCAACTGACCCGTCTGTTCACCGATGAGAACAGGACCCGCGCCTTCGCCGCCGTCGCCCTCGGAGCGGACACCCCGGCCAAGGTCGGTGAGAGGGCCGGGCTGTCCCCGAAGGACACCGCCGTGGCGCTGCGCAGGCTCCAGGACGAGGACGTGATCTCGACGGGAGACGACGGGCTGAGCGTCGCGTACGGGCACTTCAGGGAGCGCCTGCGGCAGGAGCGCACCGCGCGGGACGGCGGGTACGGCGGGGATGACGCCGAGGGCCACGGCTCCGGGGACGAGCGGACCGAGGCGGTGCTGCGGACCTTCGTGCGCGACGGACGTCTCGTGCGGCTGCCCGCGCAGTGGCAGCGCAAGGTGGTGGTGATCCGGCACATCGCCGAGCGCACCTTCGAGCCCGGTGTCGAGTACCCGGAGCGGGTGGTCAACGAGAAGCTGCGGGCCTGGTGCGAGGACGCGCCGGTGGACCATGTGACGCTGCGGCGGCATCTGGTGGACCTCGGTCACTTGCGACGGCAGTTCGGCTTCTACTGGCGGACCGCCCAGGTCTGAGAGGTACGGCCGGCCCACAGGAGGGGCCCACGACCTCGCCGCGGCGGCAACCCTTGTGGTGACCGGCGGCGACGGAGGGACGGGAACGAGAACCGGACTTCCGAACGAGAGTGACGACATGGGCAGGAGAGCAGCTGCGCGCAGACCTCGGCGCAGAACGACAATGACGACTGAGAGCGCCTCCACGCCGGGACACGGCGGGGCGTGCATGTCTTCACCGACGAGGTCCTGGGAGACGACGGGGGCGGCGAGCCGGTGGGTGTGGCTCCGCCGCCCGGAAGAGGCGCCCCCGGCAGGAGCCACAAAACGTGCTTCTCGACCCAGCGCTCGGTGTTGATCCGCGGGTCCTGGCCGGTCGCCTGCTTCTCCTCCCACAGGGTGTCTCCCTCCACACGGTCGATGTCAGTGATGGTCTTCGACCAGTCGTTGGGATCGTCGACAACGTCGTGTCGCCGTCGACCGGCGGCCTTTCCCTGTTGGTCATCCCGTCGGCCGGGTCGCATTTCACGAGCCCCAATGGGTCGGCCCAGTCAAGCGGATTCTGGATCCAGGCCACGGGGTTCGGCGCCGGCCCAAGCCCGAGGGGATCGGCGCTCATGCAGCGAGCGGTCGCCGGATCGTAGTGATCGCGAAGGCGCTCAGGCCCGTCTACACCGCGCCGACCGAGGAGGCCGCGCTAGAGCGGTTCGTGGAGTTCACTGGCGCCTGGGGCGGGAAGCATCCGGCGATCGTCCGGCTCTGGGAGTCTGTCTGGGCGGAGTTCGTACCCTTTCTCCGGTTCGACACGGAGATTCGCAAGATCGTCTGCACCACCAACGCTATCGAGAGCATCAACGCGCGGATCCGCAAGGCTGTCCGGGCCCGGGGGCACTTCCCCACCGACCAGGCCGCCCTCAAACGCTGGACCATGCGCTGGAAGGCCGCACTCCAAGCCTTCGACATCACCTTCGACGGCCGGCTCACCGCCGGACGACGCTGAAGAAAACCGACCGAGTTCCACCGTTCACTACACAGACCCGTACGAGCGTGGCCATGTTGTACGCCACCTACGCCTGCTGCATTGTCGGCCAGACCAAGGAACTGGAAGCCCGCATCGAGCCAGCGCAAAGGCTTTCGGCGCTGGAAGCCGCGGCGGCGTAGCACAACTCAGTGGCGCCAGGAGCGTGCACGGTCATTGAGTACGTCGGTAGGGATCCGTGTATGGCTCCATGGACTGGCGGACCTCTTCCCGGACCGGGTCCAAGAGGGGGCCTGGGGCGTAGTAGCGGGCCCGGGCCTTGCCGTGGGGGACGAGCCAGCCACGGGCCACGAGCTCACGGATGTCACGGATTGCTTGCTGGTCACTGAGGTCAGCGTCCTGTTGGTACACAGTGCGGCGGACCTTCGCGTCCGAGAAGGCGGGCAGCAGGGCATAGACCACCCGCTCGTCCAGGCCGGCTGCTTCGACGCTTTCGGCCAGGCGAGTCCAGGCCCGCGACATCACGTCGAAGCGGCGCTGGGCTTGCTGGGCCTGGCGGTGGTGAGCGGTCAGGCAGAACCGGATCCAGGGCCTAGTGTCCCGCTCCGGACTCCACTGCGGGCCGCCCACGTCCTCCAGGACCTGGTAGTAGGCGTAGGTGTTCTGTCCCCGGCCGAGCCACTCCTCGATGGAGGAGAACTCGGGCGGCATCAGGGCCTCGCGGGAGAACACGAGGGTGGACAGGGCGCGGGACATGCGCCCGTTGCCGTCCTTCCACGGGTGGATCTTGACGAGATTGAGGTGGGCCATGGATGCGCGGACGTGGACAGGTGCGTCGAGGTCTCCCTCGTTGAGCCAATCGATGAACTCCGACATCAGCGCGGGAACGTCCGCCTGGTCCGGTGCGGTGTAGGCCGGGACCAGTGGGTCGTCGGGGCTGGTGACGTAGACGGGACCGTCGCGCCAGCGACCGGGTCGCTTGTCGAGGTGGTGGCCCTGGAGCATGAAGTGCAGGCCGTTGAGCAGGCCGGTGTCGTAGCGGAAGTCGTCACCGGCGTCGGCGAGGGCCTGGATGTAGGTCATGCCACGCTGGTAGCCCTCCAGCTCAGCACGTGTCTTCTCCCCGGTCTCCAGGGGTTCCTCGCCGGACATGAGGGCTTCCACGTCGTCGACCGTCGCGACGTATCCCTCGATGGTGGTCGATCCGGCGATCGCGCGCGCGGTGAGGTTGCGGCGCAGCTGGCGGGTCCAGCGCGGGGTGGCCCGGAGCATGTGGCGCAGCGATCGGCGCATGTTCTCGATCTCGTCGAGGGCCCGCTGGTCGTCCGCGTCCAGGGAAGGAGTCGCGTATAGCACGGCTCCATGACATGATAATTGTGTCATTAAGTCAAGCGTGGTCGCCTGAATCAGATCACCGTGGACGGAGCGGTCTTGCCGAGGTAGATCTTGAACGCCTCGCGGATCTGGCCACGCGTGTAGCCGACCGTGTTGACATTGGCCGGCACGACTTCCCTCTCGTATCCGCGCTTGCGGGCGGAAAGGTACTTGACCACGCTCGACGCTCCCGTGTTGGAGACGAACAGGTTCCGGGCAGTCCTCAGGTCACTGTGCAGCCCTTCGAAATTGCGCGCGTGGCCGATGCCGACCCGGCTGGCCGTGTAGTACTTGCACTCGATGGCCAGCAGGCACTTGTTGCCTCGCGGTGCCATGCGGATCTGCCGTGAGAGCGCCGCCTCGTCGGCGGGCAGGATCAGGACGTCGCACTCGTGCAGCACGCCGGAGTTTCCCTGGACCTGGACGCCGAGGTGCACCTCCAGGGCCGGGGCGCGGTCGAATTCCACCACGGCGTGGGTGTACGGATGTGTGGTGCTGTAGAGCTGGCCGGGGCTCGTGCGGAACACCAGATTGTTGACGACGTTCCCATCGACATCCCTGTAGTGGACGGAGGCTCCCAGGCTGCTCGCGGTGGAGGTTGCCAGGGAGAAGAGGTAGCCCTCGTAGACGTCCCAGGGCTGAGATGCGGAGGTGTAGGAGACCCCAGGGCCGGCGAGCAGGGTCTGGATCTCGTGGAGCAGGGTGTTGACGGCGCTCATCGGCTGATCTCCTCGCGAGCCTCGCGGAACAGGTTCTGAAGATGTGCGCGAGTGTCTTCAGAAAGGCGGGCGGCGACTTCATGGGTCTGGTCGCGGCGCCCGGTGAGTTCCTCGTCGGGGACGAACCGCACGCTGCGCACGGGGGCGCGGTGCGGATCATCCTCGGTGTTCACGATCTTGAGGGTTTCCGCTTCGATCTCGGGCAGTTCCAAGAACAGCCGGCGCAGCGCGTCGAGGTGCAACTCCGTACGCTCGCGGGCGCTCATGGGGCGGGTGGTGACCACCACGGACGCCCCGCGCTTGAGGGACCTGTGGAAGGTGTCAGTGCCCACGTCCGCGACGGCGAGTGCTTCGTATTCCTCGGCGGACGTGCCGCGGCGGCGCTGAAGGAGCTTCTCCTCCGCGACACCCGTGGCGATGGCCTCGTCAAGCTCGTCGAGCAGCCAGTCGAGTCCGGCGGACCTGATGAGGTCCCTGAGCAGGTCTTCCACTTCACGCATCTCGACTGCGTTCACTCTGTCCTCCGGTCTCATGTGGGGTGGCCGTGGCGGGGACGGCCATGAGTAGATAAAGGCACCCCGGCGTGGTGATGGGCGTCAGCGAGGGGCTGGCCCGCCGGCCTTGGGCCGCGTAGGGCCTTGTGCGTGTGCTGCTCTGTCACCAGCCCCGGATCCGGCGGCCGTGGTCCGTGTCCGGGCAGAGGGTCGCGTCGGACACCCGGCCGCCGGGGTCCTTGGCGCCATCGCCGAAGTTGAGGGTGGCGGGGGTGTTGGCGCCGGCGGCGACCCCGTCCCAGTAGGGGGCGTTCCGTTCGAAGCGCACCGGCTCACCGAACTGGCCCCCATGGACCGTCGAAGCTCCGACCATGGCTCCCCGCCCCTCACGTAGCCCAACGGCCGCATCCGCATCGTGTGGCTCGCTGGGGTCCCGAATGTACTTCCGCGCCGCCGCGTGCGGACTTGCGCGGGGTGGTTCCAGCCAGCCCGAAGAAAAGGGCAGGTGCCGTTTTGGCGCCTGCCCTGTTGTTGCCTATAGCCGATCAGAATGACTCTGACCAGCAGTTACTCTCAGGCTAGTGGCGGTGAGGCGTGCGTTGGTGGCCCAGCCGGGGGACGTATGCGGGATGCGGCATCCCAATCGAGGGTGCATAACCTGACGAAATGCCCTCGCGGCCAGCGAAAGCCCTCCGTGAGTGATCTCGTGAAGGGCTAAAAACAGGCTCTGACCTGCGTAAAGGTGCGCCCCCGGCAGGACTCGAACCTGCGGCCAAGCGCTTAGAAGGCGCCTGCTCTATCCACTGAGCTACGGGGGCCGGGTGTGGTGGCCTGTGTCGTGGTGCCCTGGTGTGGGCTGATCCGTGACGTCGCCGGGGACAAGGATAGGGCTCCCCGCTCCTTGTCCCTGTTGCTTCGCCTCCGTGACTCAATGTGGAGGTTCGGTGAAGCGGTCCTGATAATCGCAGGCAGGTACGAATCGTGCATCGCTTTTGGCGTCTCGCGCATCGGGTGTTGTGCACTCGTTATGCCTGCGTCCCAGTAGTCCCTTCCGTCCCTTGTGTTCCGTCGGCGCGCTGACATGCTCATATGCTTCCGAATGGCCGTAAAATTGGGCATTCTTCGCATGTGGTGACCTTGGACGTACGGCCTCAGCTGCTCGACGCACTCTCCGCGCTGCGCGATCGTGTCGCCGCCGTGCGCTTTCCGTTGCCTCTGGCGGGGGCCCCACGCGCGCGTGCCAACCGCGACGAACTGCTCGCACAGCTCGACGACTACTTGGTGCCCCGTCTGAGGGAGCCCGAAGCACCGTTGCTGGCCGTCGTGGGGGGCTCCACGGGGGCCGGCAAGTCGACCCTCGTCAACTCGCTGGTGGGCCGGCGGGTGAGTGAGGCGGGCGTGCTGCGGCCCACCACGCGCAACCCCGTGCTCGTGTGTCACCCCGAGGACCATCACTGGTTCAGCGGGATGCGGGTGCTGCCCAACCTCACGCGCGCGTGGGTGCCCCATCAGGAGCCGGGGAGCGAGTCCTTCCCCGCCGGCAGGGACCCAGTCGGCAGGGGCCCCGCGGGCAGGGGCCCCGCCGGCAGGGACGACGAGCGGGTCCTGCGGATCGAGACCGTCGAGACCCTCCCGCCCGGGCTCGCGCTCCTCGACGCGCCCGACATCGACTCCCTGGTCGCCGAGAGCCGCAACCTGGCCGCCGAGCTGATCTCCGCGGCGGACATCTGGATCATGGTCACCACGGCCGCCCGGTACGCCGACGCTGTGCCGTGGCATCTGCTGCGCACCGCCAAGGAGCACAGGGCGACGCTCGTGACCGTCCTCGACCGGGTGCCCCACCAGGTGGTGTCCGAGGTGTCACGGCAGTACGGGGCGCTGCTCGCCAAGGCCGGGCTCGGCGAGGTCCCCCGGTTCACCGTGCCGGAGCTGCCCGAGTCCGCGTGGGGCGGCGGGCTGTTGCCGGCCACCGCCGTCGCACCGCTGCGTACCTGGCTCATCCACCAGGTGACCGATCCGGGGGCCAGGAACCAGGCGATGGCCCGTACGGCCCACGGAGTCCTCGACTCGCTGAGGGTGCGCATGCCCGAGCTGGCCAGTGCGGCCGCCGCACAGTACGCCGCCGCGCTCCGGCTCACCACGGCCGTCGAGGCGGCGTACGACAGCGAGCACGCGCGCGTGAGGACGCGCCTGCAGTCCGGGGCGGTGCTCGCCGGGGACGCGCTCAAGCGGTGGCGCAGCTATCCGCTCGACTGCACCGCCGGTGAACTCCTCGACGCTCTCGTGGAGAGCCTCTGCGCGCTGTTGGTGTGCGCCGTCACCGCCGCCGACGAGCGCGTCGACGAGGTCTGGCGGCGCGAGCCGGCCGCGCAGGCTCCGGGGCTGACCGGACGCGACGGAGCGCCCGACAGCGCGGAACACCGCGTCGGGATGGTCGTACGGCGCTGGCGGCGCGTTCTGGAGGAGTACGCCGAGGACGAGGTGCGCGACCTCGACCGGAGCATCGCGCCCGAAGCCGAGGCGGTGGCCGCGCTCGTGGCCACCGCTCTCCTGGGCGGGCGCCGGGCGCGGTCCGCGGGAGAGGGCCTCGCGGAGCGGATCGGCGCTCACCGGGCGCTCCGGCTGCGTGACCGGGGCGGGCGGCTGCTCACCGAGTACCTCGACCAGGCGCTGCACGCCGAGCGTGAGCGCCGCCTCGCCCCACTCGACGCGCTCGACGTGCACCCGGAGCCCCAGGCCGAACTCATCGCCGCGCTGTCCGTACTGCAGAAGGAGAGGTGACCGCGGTGACTGCCGTCACTGACCGCACGGATGCCGACCACACGGGGGGCGAAGGCTCCGAAGGGGCCTCCGGCACACCCTCCGGTGAGCCCTCGGGCGACGCCTCGGAGAAGGCCGCCCACACGGCTTCCGAGCGGTCCTCCAAGGATGGCGATCCCGAAAACGCCCTCCCCGGGGAGAGCTCTTCGGGAAACGGGGTCCCCGTGGAGGGCGCATCCAAGGGCGGCCGGCCGGCAGACGGCGCCCGAGAGAACGCTGGCCCTGGAGAGGGCGAGCACACGGCGCACGCGCGCGTGCACGACGACGACACGTCCGCGTCGGACGACGACACGTCCGCGTTCGACGACGACGCGTCCGCGTTGGACGACGACTCCGTGCTGGAGCGATTTCGCAGGAGAGTCCGCTCGAGAGCCCGTACCGAGCCTCCCGCGGACACCCGTCCACCCGCTTCCGCGGACCGCGACGCCGAGCCCGCGGGTGGCGACTGGGACGACGGCCTGATCGCCAGGCGCATGTCCGAGGAGGAGGCCGCCGAGCAGGCCGCGGCCGCGGAGACACGGCTCCCCGCGCCGCAGGCGGTGCTCCCTCTCGCGTACGACGGGAGGCTGCGGTCGCGGCTCGACGCGCTGCGTGAACTGGTGGGGCTCTCCCGGACGCGGCTGGACAGCAGGACACTGGCCGAGGCGGGGCGTGTCCTGGACGAGGCGGCGGCGCGCCGCAGGCTCTCCGGGCAGCACACCGTGGTCGCCATCGCGGGCGCCACCGGCAGCGGCAAGTCGATGCTCTTCAACGCGCTCGCCGGGGTGACCATCTCGGAGACCGGTGTCCGCAGGCCCACGACGGCCGCGCCCATCGCGTGCAGCTGGAGCGACGGCGCGGCCACGCTCATCGACCGGCTCGGCATCCCGGGACGGCTGCGCAGGCGTCCCATCCAGAGCCCGGACAGCGAGTCGCTGCGCGGGCTGGTCCTGGTGGACCTGCCCGATCACGACTCCGCGGCCGTGCAGCACCGCGAGCAGGTGGACCGCGTCCTGGCGCTCGTGGACGCGGTCATCTGGGTCGTCGATCCGGAGAAGTACGCCGACGCCATGCTCCATGAGCGCTATCTGCGGCCCATGGCGGGGCACGCCGAGGTCATGTTCATCGTCCTCAACCAGGTTGACCGGCTCCCCGGGGAGGCGGCCCACCAGGTTCTCGACGACCTGCGCAGGCTGCTCGACGAGGACGGGATCGCGCTCGGGGAGTACGGCGAACCGGGCGCGACCGTGCTCGCGCTGTCCGCGCTCACCGGGGAGGGCGTCGGGGAGCTGCGGGAGGCGCTCGGCCAGTTCGTGGCGGAACGGGGCGCCGCGGCCCGCCGCATCTCCGCCGACCTGGACGCGGCCGCGTGGCGCCTGCGGCCCGTGTACGCGACCGGGCTGCGCACCGGGCTCAGTGAGGAGGCCCGCGACGAGTTCGCCGACCGGCTCGCGGACGCCGTGGGCGCCACCGCGGCGGGTGAGGCGGCCGAGCGCGCGTGGCTGCGCAACGCGAACCGCGCGTGCGGGACGCCCTGGCTGCGGTTGTGGCGGTGGTTCGAGGACCGCTACGACCCCCCGACCGGGCGGCTGGCCCCGCGCACGCCGGTGGACGAGGAGGCCACCGCGCGACAGCGCGTCGAACAGGCAGTGCGCACCGTGTCCGAACGGGCCGCCTCCGGGCTGCCCGCTCCCTGGGCCCAGGCCGTGCGCGAGGCGGCCGTACGCGGCGCCCAGGGGCTGCCCGAGGCGCTGGACGAGCTGGCGGCGCGCGCCGGGGCGCCGCAGGGGAGGCCGCCCAGGCCGGGCTGGTGGCCGGTCGCCGTACTCGCCCAGGCGTCCATGACGATTCTCCAGGTCATCGGCGGGCTGTGGCTGGTGGGGCAGATCATCGGCGTCATGGTGCCCAACATCGGCGTGCCGGTGCTGTTGATGTCGATGGGCATCGTCGGTGGTCCGGCCGTCGAGTGGAGCAGCAGGCTGGCGGCGCGCGGTCCGGCACGGCGGTACGGGCTCGAAGCGGAACGGAGACTGCGGGAGGCGGCCGCCGGGTGCGGGCGGGCGCGGGTGCTGGATCCCGTGGCGGCGGAGCTGCTGCGGTACCAGGAGGTGCGTGAGCAGTACAGCCGGGTGCTGGGGACGGCCACGGGCATGCGGTGAGGGCACTCGCGGCCGTGTGGTTAGGGCACTCGCGGGCGTGTGGTGAGGCCCTCGCCGCGGTGCGGTGGGGGCACTCGCGGGTTGGGTGATGGGGTCGTCCCGGCTGTGGGGATGGAGAAACGGCCCTTCGGGCACGGAGAGTTCACCCTTCCGGGTGGCGGAGATGTCCACAGTCCACAGGTTGTGCACAGCGCTCAGCGGGCCCGGTCCGGCGGAGGCAGTCTGATCCCGCGGCGACCGCACCGGACGCGGTCACCGCGGCAGACGCAGCCGTACGGGAGGGGCCCGTACGCGTGTCGTCCCGGCATGGGCGCCGGGCGAAGGAGGGGTTCGCGATGAACGAGACGACGCTGTGCGTGGTGGGGAACGTGGCCACCCAGCCGGTGTGCAAGGAGACGGCCACGGGCACGTCGGCCCGGTTCCGGCTGGCGGTGACGTCGCGGTACCTGGACCGGGAGAGGAACGAGTGGACGGACGGCCACACCAACTTCTTCACGGTGTGGGCCAGGCGGACACTCGCGGCCAACGTGGCCTCGTCCGTGTCGCTGGGCGATCCGGTCGTCGTCCAGGGCCGGCTGAGGGTGCGGACCGAACGTACGGAGCAGGGGGAGAGCCGTACCTGGGCGGACATCGACGCGGTGGCGATCGGGCATGATCTCGCGCGCGGTACGTCGGCGTTCCGCCGCGCATCGAGGGGAGAGACGGGGGCGCCGGCCCCGGCGCCCGCCCAGCCCGAGCCCAACTGGGAGACACCGCCCGCGAGTCGCCCGGCCGCCGTGACCCAAGTACAGCCGGAGCCCGCGGGGGTGACCTGACGTCAGCCGGGAAAGGACCGACCTGACCGGACTGTGGCTTATCGCGCCAATCGGTGACTGCGTTACGAACAGTCCGTTAGAAAAAATGGATAAGCGCAGCTCAAAGACTGTGTGCGCGATAACGATTCCGAGTCGGATCGGTTATCCGATGAGCTGACAGTCAGGAGCGGGTGCGCCACGTCCCTAGGATGCCGGGATAGCTCACGGGGCTGATGATGCTGATGTGGGACCCACCCCCCACATGCCAACGGGTCCTGCTCGAAGGGGAATTCTGTGTTTTCTGTGTTCTCTGCGTTGTCCGCTCGCAGGCGAACAGGCAGGCGGCCAGGGGCCGCTCGTCTCGCTGCCGCGGCACTGACGTCCGGGCTCGTCGTGGCGGGTGTGCTCACCACCGCGGGCACGGCCGTCGCCGAGGACACTCCGCAGGGCCCCGGCGGCGCGACCGCGACGATGACCGGCCTGAAGACCTACGGGACCGCCGTGATCCGCGAGGACGGCGGGGACCAGCAGGTCCCCGCGGGGCTGTTCGAGATGTCCGTCGAGGACGGCGGAATGCTGCAGACCTACGGTGTCGACCTGCTCAACCCGACACAGCGGGACGCCAGGTACCACGAGACCTCGTGGAGCGGCACGTCGCTGGAGGGCAACAAGGACGCGGGCAGGATCCGCTGGATCCTCCAGAACTCCTACCCTCAGGTCAACGATCTCGCGGCGCTCGCCGGGAAGGCAGGAGCGGCCGGCCTCACCGAACAGGACGCCGCGGCCGGCACGCAGGTCGCCATCTGGCGCTACTCGGACGGTGCCGACGTGGAGGCTGTCGACCCCCAGGCGGAGAAGCTCGCGGACTACCTCCAGAAGAGCGCGCGGAACCTGGCGGAGCCCGAAGCCTCACTGACCCTCGACCCGTCGGCGGGCTCCGGCCGCACCGGCGAGAAGCTCGGCCCGGTCACGGTGCGCACCAACGCCGACTCGGTGACGGTCACGCCGCCCGCGGCGGCGACGGCGGACGGGGTGAAGGTCGTCGACGAGAACGGCAAGGTCGTGACCTCCGCGGCCAACGGCAGCCGGCTGTACTTCGACGTCCCCGAGAAGGCCGCGGCGGGCTCGGCCGAACTGACCCTGCAGGCCTCCACCACCGTGCCCGTCGGCCGAGCCTTCACCTCCGAGACCCGCAGCCAGACGCAGATCCTCGCGGGCTCCAGCGAGTCGACGGTCTCCGCCGTGGCGCGTGCGCACTGGGCGGGGAAGGGCCCGATACCCGCGCTGTCCGCCCAGAAGAACTGCGCCGCCGGGGGCGTCGACATCAGGGCGGCCAACGAGGGGGACGAGCCCTTCACCTTCGAGCTCATGGGCATCAGGCACACGATCGACGCCGGTACGACCGAGACGGTGACGGTCCCGCTGCAGGAGGACCAGCCGTACGACTTCACGATCAGAGGGCCCAACGGTTTCGAGCAGCAGATCAAGGGCGTGCTCGACTGCGCGACCGAGACCGAGGCGGCCGCGTTCGGCGACTCGGTTCAGACACTCAGCGAGCCGAGCCCCGCGACTGCGGGCGCCGCGTCGGCCACGGGCACCGACCTCGCAGAGACGGGCAGCTCCGACGCGACCCTGCTGATCGCGGGCGTGGCGATCGTCCTGGTCGTGGTCGGCGGCGCGATGCTCCTGGTCCGCCAGAAGAGGGCGCCCACGCAGGAGTGAGGACAACCTCACACGGTCGAGGGACGCCCGAGCAGGACTGGCGGCCAGGGCTGATGACCGGGCCTGATGGACAGGTGATGATCGCGGCTGATGAGCAGGACTGATCCTTGGCAACTCAACAGTGAGTGACCGCGCGGTGACCCACGCGAGCAAGCGGCCCCGGTACGCCTCCCAGGCGCCCGGGGCCGCGTCGTTCGCCCGGAGCGAGCGCTCCCGGGGCCTCCACCATTCGGTTTCCGTCGAGGGCTGGCCGTGCGGCAAGATGGGTGGTACTGCCCACTGCCAGATTTCAAGCTGCCGGACGGTTTCTCTTGGCTGAGTACATCTACACCATGCGCAAGACGCGCAAGGCGCACGGCGACAAGGTGATCCTTGACGACGTCTCGCTGAACTTCCTGCCCGGCGCGAAGATCGGTGTGGTCGGTCCGAACGGCGCCGGTAAGTCGACCGTCCTCAAGATCATGGCTGGTCTCGAGCAGCCCTCGAACGGTGACGCGTTCCTCTCGCCCGGTTACAGCGTCGGCATCCTGCTGCAGGAGCCCCCGCTGAACGAGGAGAAGACCGTCCTGGAGAACGTCCAGGAGGGTGTCGCCGAGATCAAGGGCAAGCTCGACCGGTTCAACGAGATCGCCGAGCAGATGGCGACCGAGTACACCGACGCGCTGATGGAGGAGATGGGCAAGCTCCAGGAAGACCTTGACCACGCCAACGCGTGGGACCTGGACTCCCAGCTGGAGCAGGCCATGGACGCCCTGGGCTGCCCGCCCGGCGACTGGCCCGTCACCACCCTCTCCGGTGGTGAGAAGCGCCGCGTCGCGCTCTGCAAGCTCCTGCTGGAGCAGCCCGACCTGCTGCTCCTCGACGAGCCCACCAACCACCTCGACGCGGAGTCCGTGAACTGGCTGGAGCAGCACCTGGCCAAGTACGCGGGCACCGTCGTGGCCATCACCCACGACCGGTACTTCCTGGACAACGTCGCCGAGTGGATCCTGGAGCTCGACCGGGGCCGCGCCTACCCGTACGAGGGCAACTACTCCACGTACCTGGAGACCAAGCAGACTCGCCTGAAGGTCGAGGGCCAGAAGGACGCCAAGCGCGCCAAGCGCCTCAAGGAGGAGCTGGAGTGGGTCCGCTCCAACGCCAAGGGGCGGCAGGCCAAGTCCAAGGCGCGTCTGGCCCGCTACGAGGAGATGGCGGCCGAGGCCGAGAAGATGCGGAAGCTGGACTTCGAGGAGATCCAGATCCCGCCGGGGCCGCGCCTGGGCAACGTCGTCGTCGAGGTGAACAACCTCAACAAGGCCTTCGGTGAGAAGGTCCTGATCGACGACCTGTCGTTCACCCTCCCGCGCAACGGCATCGTGGGCGTGATCGGCCCGAACGGTGCGGGCAAGACCACCCTGTTCAAGATGATCCAGGGCCTGGAGAAGCCGGACTCCGGCACGATCAAGGTCGGCGAGACCGTCAAGATCTCCTACGTCGACCAGAGTCGCGAGAACATCGACCCCAAGAAGACGCTGTGGGCGGTCGTCTCCGACGAGCTGGACTACATCAACGTCGGCCAGGTGGAGATGCCCTCGCGCGCGTACGTCTCCGCGTTCGGCTTCAAGGGCCCGGACCAGCAGAAGCCGGCCGGGGTCCTCTCCGGCGGTGAGCGCAACCGTCTGAACCTGGCGCTGACGCTGAAGCAGGGCGGCAACCTGCTGCTCCTCGACGAGCCGACCAACGACCTCGACGTGGAGACCCTGTCCTCCCTGGAGAACGCGCTGCTGGAGTTCCCCGGCTGCGCCGTGGTGGTCTCCCACGACCGCTGGTTCCTGGACCGCGTGGCGACGCACATCCTCGCCTACGAGGGCGAATCCAAGTGGTTCTGGTTCGAGGGCAACTTCGAGTCGTACGAGAAGAACAAGATCGAGCGGCTCGGCCCGGACGCGGCCCGTCCACACCGTGCCACCTACAAGAAGCTGACCCGGGGCTGATCTTGCGGCACATCTACCGCTGCCCGCTGCGCTGGGCGGACATGGACGCGTACGGCCACGTCAACAACGTGGTCTTCCTCCGCTACCTGGAGGAGGCCCGTATCGACTTCCTGTTCCGCCCGGAGAAGGACTTCAAGCAGGGGTCCGTGGTGGCACGCCATGAGATCGACTACAAGCGGCAGCTGGTCCACCGGCACACGCCGGTGGACATCGAGCTGTGGGTCACGGAGATAAGGGCGGCGTCGTTCACGCTGACCTACGAGGTCAAGGACCCGGACCAGGTCTACGTCCGGGCCTCGACGGTGATAGTGCCGTTCGACTTCGAGGCGCAGCGGCCGCGACGGATCACCCTGGAGGAGCGGGAGTTCCTCCAGGAGTACATGGACGACGAGGACGAGGCCGTCGCGGCATGACGGCGCTTCACCTCGCCGACGACGGGGAGGCGGCGGACCTCGCCGCCTTCCTCGGACGGCTGGTCCACTACGACCGGGCGGCGGCGGTGCGCCTGAAGGGCACCGGGACGACACTCGCGGTGTTCGGGCGACCGCCGTCGTTCG
Source organism: Streptomyces sp. NPDC030840 (assembly GCF_055572015.1). Lineage (NCBI taxonomy): Bacteria > Bacillati > Actinomycetota > Actinomycetes > Kitasatosporales > Streptomycetaceae > Streptomyces > Streptomyces sp. NPDC030840. The sequence goes on from NZ_JBVIEE010000001.1 coordinate 262,326, forward strand.
AGGTCCTCGCGATCCGGGCGGTGCGGCTCGCGAAGCCGTACGAGAGCGGACTCGACGTCACGCTCGACGTGACCGTCTCCGCGGGTGAACTCCTGGAAGGCATCGACGAGTCGGCGGCCACCGCGGTGGTGCCGGCCGCGGTCACCGGCCCGCCCTGGGCGGGGGTGCTCCCCCCGCGCGGCGGCTGGCGGGCGGAGCCGGGGCTGCCGGCACCGGACGCGGTACGGGCGATGGTGGCCGCCGCGGTGGCCGAGTTCCGGTCCCGCACCCAGGAGCTGGGCCCGGAGCGGCGGACGCGGGCCGAGCTCGACCGGATCGGGCGGGAGATCTGGTCCCGGCCGATCGGCGACACCGGCCTTCCGGTACGGGTCGCGCACGCGGCGCAGTCGCTCGGCTTCCTGCGCCCCGCACGGACGGCCGAGCGGCCCGGTGAGGAGCCGTTGAAGCTGTTCTCGTCCGGCGCGTGGCTCAGGTTGCGCACACCGTACGGGTCGATCGCCGTGCGCAGGGCGGGACTCGGGGCGCTGGACGTCACCGTGCGCTGACCGCCGGGTGCCCGTGTGCTCGGCTCAGGTTCTCCCGTGGCCGTCTCGGGGCTCGCTGTCGTCTCGGGGCTCGCTGTCGTCCGGCCACACGCCGATGTGGTCCCGCTCCAGTTCCAGGGCGACGCGGTCGCGCATCCCGAGGGCCTCGGTGTACTCGGCGGGGAGCTGGAGCCGGCCGGCCCGGTCGAGCGTGGCGTACTCGCGGGCGACGACCGCTTCCTGCCCTGTGGCCGCGTCGATCTCGGTGCGGCGCAGGACCTCCGTCGAGGTGCGGCCGTCGCGGATGGCGACCGTGCGGCGGACCTCGCCCGCCACGGCCTGGTCGTGGGTGACGATCACGATGGTCGTGCCCAGGTGTTCGTTCGCGGTGCGGAAGGCGGCGAAGATCTGTTCGCCGGTGTGGGAGTCGAGTTCGCCGGTGGGTTCGTCGGCCAGCAGCACCTTCGGGTCGCACGCCAGCGCGACCGCGATCGCCACACGCTGCTGCTGTCCGCCCGACATCTCATGGGGGCGGCGGTCGCGGCAGTCGGCGACCTCCAGCAGTTCCAGGAGCTCCAGAGCGCGTTCGGACCGGGCTCGGCGGCGGGTGCGGGAGCCGCTCAACTGCAGCGGCAGCGCCACGTTCTGGGCGGCCGTCAGATAGGGCAGGAGGTTGCGGGACGTCTGCTGCCAGACGAAGCCGACGATCTCGCGCCGGTAGCGGAGGCGGTCCTTGGCGGTCATCGTCAGCAGGTCGCGCCCGGCGACGCGGGCCGCTCCGGCGGTGGGGGTGTCGAGCCCGGCCAGGATGTTCATCAACGTCGACTTGCCGCTGCCGGACGCGCCCACCAGGGCGATCAGCTCACCCTCGCGGACGAGGAGGTCGAGGCCCTGCAGCGCCTGCACCTCCACGCCGTCCGTGGAGAAGATCCGGACCAGTCGGTCACAGGTGATCAGGGCGTCGTGGCCATAGGCGGGGCGGTCGCGCCGGGCGGCCGCGCGGTGGGCGAGGTCGGCGAAGGTGGGGCCCGTGGTGGTCATGGGGCGTCTCCCTCAGCGGTCATGGGGCGGCTCGACTCTCTCAGCGGTCATGGGGAGGCACGACCCCCTCAGCGGTCATGGGGCGGCTCGACTCTCTCGGCGGTCCTTGAGCGGCTCCGGCGGTGGTGGCCCGGGGGCTCTCGTGCTCGGCGGTCAGGGGGCGCGTGGCCGTCATCGGGGGTCGCCCGCTCTCAGCTCCCTGACCGAATTCCGTCTGCCGGTCCACCACGCCTGCGCCGCCGCGACGCCTGTCGTCAGGGTCACGACGGCGAGGGCCGGGAGCAGCAGGGACCACGGGTCCGTGCGCAGGTGGGCGCCGGCGGGCGTGGAGTCGGCGGCCGTCGCGAGGGCGACTGCCGTCAGGTCGATGCCGGGGGAGAGGAGACCGACGACGGCCCAGCCCGTGAGGGTGCCGCCCAGCGCGGCCAGCAGGGCTTGCGGCAGGGACTCCAGGATCAGCAGCCGGCGGCCCTGGGCGCGGGTGAGGCCCATGGTGCGCAGGCGGGCCAGGAGAGCCGTGCGTTCGGGGGCGGAGCGGATCAGGGTCAGCAGCAGGGCCAGGCTCGCGTAACCGGCGCCCGCCGCCACCGCCACCGTGTAGACGCGTTCGGCGCCGGACTGGAGCGGCGAGTCGACGTAGCGTGCCCGGGCCTCCGACCGCAGGTGGACGTCGGCACTCTTGCCGGCCAGTTCGCGCAGCGCCGCACCGTTCACGTGGGGGCCGGTCACCAGCAGCGTGGTCGGGCGTGCGACCGAGTCGGTGGACTCGGCGGGGCGGGGGAGTGCGGAGCGGTCGACCACCAGGAAGTCCGCGCCCGGAGCGGCCGGAGTGGTCTCGCGCACCACGGTGACCCGGAGGGTGACGAGGTTGCCGTCCCCCAGCCGTACGGAGAAGGCCCGGTCGCCGAAGCGCTCGGCGAGGGACGGGGACGCGAGAGCGGGCAGGACGTCCGACCGGGGCGAACCCGAGGGCTTCAGCGCGGCCGCGGGGAACGCGCCGAGAGCGGTGCGGCGGGCGAGCGACGCGTACGAGCCCGGGTCGACGCCGGCCAGCGTCACCGGTTCCGCACCGTCGTCCGGGGTCACGTCGTACGCGAGGTTCACCGGGCTGACCTCCCGCACTCCGGGGCTCCGGCGGACCTGGCCCGGCAGCGCGGCGGGCAGTGCCCGCGGTGAGTCGACGCGGGCGTCCGCGCCGGTCGCGGACAGCGCCGCACGGTCGCGCACGTCGGCGATGCCCGCGAGGACGGACCCGCCGAAGGTGGCGGTGGTCAGGGCGGTCAGCAGGGCCAGCAGCGGGAGCACCGCCGAGACCGACGTGCGGCCGGCTCGGGCCAGCGACAGGTACCCGACCGCACCCCGCAGCCGCCCGACACGGCGCGCCAGCCGGCGCAGCGGCAGCGGATACAGCCGCACCAGCACCAGCGCGGCGATGATCCCCACCAACACGGGAGCCAGGGACACCAGCTGATCGCCCGAAGCGCCCGGAGAACCCACAGCACCTGAGCCGCCCGAAGTTCCGGTGAGCCCCGAGCCGGCGGACCCGGACCCGTCCGTCCCGCTCCGCCGCAGCGCCACGACCGCGCCCAGCGCGAGGACCACCAGCGTGACTTCGGCGACCGTACGGCGCCGTGAGGGACGTACGGATGTCAGGTCCTCGCGCGCGCCGTGGACCCGTACGACCGCGTGGCGGGCAGCGGCGCGCAGCGGCAGTACGGCACAGGCGAGGAGTGTGACGGTCGCGGCCGCGGCCACCGCGTGCGTGCTGCGCGCGGTGGGCAGAGCGAGGAGGGCGGCCATGAGGCCGACCGCGCCCGCGGGGACCGCAACCACCGCCGTCTCGGCCAGCAGCCGTCCCGTGACGCCGCGCTGGGAGCCGCCGCGGGCCCGCAGCAGGGCGAGTTCGGTACGGCGGCGGTCCGCGGCGAGGCCGCCCGCCATCAGCAGCACCACCGCCGCGACGGTCCCGGTGCCGTAGGCGGCGACGGACACGAGTGGGGCGATGCCGTCGCGCAGGCGCTGGTGGGAGAGGAACACCTCGTCCAGGCCGGTGTTCGCGTCGGTCCCCGGGTCGGTGGTGGCCTGGCGTGCCTTCAGCAGTCCGGGCCCCGACAGGAGCGAGGCGAGCGACGAGGAGAGGCCCGGCAGGTCGCGGGCGTGCAACGAGTCGGTGGAGGGGGCGAGTTGCCAGTAGCGCTCGGGTCCCCCCTCCGTCGCCAGCAGGGCGGGTGCCGCGTCCGGGGGCAGGAGCAGGGCGCCCAGCCAGTACGTGTTGGCACCCGGGGGCGCGTCGGGCTTCCGCATCAGGGAAGGGGTGCGCAGCAGGGGTTGCGTCGACCAGTACGCGCCCTCGGGCTCGCGCGGGGTGACGGTGCCGGTGACACGCACCGTCAGGGGGTCCCGCATGGGACGGACGAAGTGGATCAGCGAACCCACCTTGATCCGCAGGCGTTCGGCGGTCTCGGTGGTGACCGCGGCTTCCACAGCGTCGCTGCGGGCGGTGACGGTTCCGGTGGCGCGCGGCAGGCGCCCCGCGCGCAGCCGGGCGTGGTCGGCGAGGCCGTTCTGCGCGACGAGTGACATCTGCGCGGGCATCCCGCTGGGCTGCGGCAGCCAACGGTCCAGTACCTCCGCGGGCTTGGTGGTGCGCACGCCGTACGACGACTGGCCACGGTCGATCACCAGGGGCCGCTCGACGGCGGACAGCACCCGTGCGTAGTGCTCACGCATGGTGTCCGCCCGAAGGACCGACTCCCGCTCCTGCGGCGGGATCTCGGTCATGGACTGCGGTGCGTAGAACTGTACGGTCGTCCGCTCGGCGGGGGCCCCGGTGACGGCACTGCGCAGCCCCGCGTCCTGGTACCGGTCCACCGCGCGCGGGAAGGCCGCGGCCAGACAGGCGGTGAACGCCACCAGCAGGGCCAGCGCGCAGGCCGCTCCGGGTGCGGCCCGCAACCGGGTCCGCACCCAGGGCGCCACCACCGAAGGCCGCCTGCGCACCCGTCACTCACCCCCCTGGCGCCGCAGCGTGCCGGCCGCGTCGGGGCGCCGTGCCGCCAGGACGGCCGTGACCACGAGCGGGGTCGCCGTCACCGCGGCCAGCAGGAGGATCACGGGGGAGACGGGCAGTTCCACCAGGACCCCGGGCAGCGGGCGGGTCGCTTGCGGAGTGAGGACGATCAAGGGGATCACCGCCCGGGTCAGGACGGTGCCGAGGGCGACGCCGACCGTCAGGGCCAGGGCCACCAGGACGCCCTGTTCGACGGCGATGAGACGCGCCAGTTGCCGGCGGGGGGTGCCCAGCGCGCGCAGAACCGCGAACTCGTCGGTCCGCTCGCGCAGGGACCCCGCCGTGCTCACCGCGAAACCGACCGCGGCCAGCGCGCCCGCGACCACGGCCGCCGCGGCGAACGCGGCTTCCGGACCCGCCCCGAACGGGTCGTCCCGCAGCCGATCCGCGATCTCGTCCCGTACGACGACCTGCGCGGGGTCGACATCGGGACGTGCCCGCACCTTTGCGGCCACCGGCCCGGCCGCGCCCGGCGCCGTCCGCAGCCACCACTCGGTGGGCTCGGCGATGTCCCCGTCCCGGGCGTCCAGCACGCGGTTCACGGACCGCAGATCGACCAGGAGCGCCCCGCCGTCGCTGTCGTCGTCCCCCTCGGTCGTCGGCAGTGCCCGTACGCTCCGCACGATCCGTACCGGCACTTTCGCGTTCCCGAAGGCGACGTCCATCCGCTGCCCGGTCCCCGAGAGCCCCGCCGAGGCGAGGAACCGGTCGGTGGCGATGCCCGTCACCTCGGACGCCGGCGGCTGCGTCACCTGGAGGCGGACCGTGAACGTCTCGGGCACGAAGGAGAATTCGCGGGGCACGTAGCCGGTGCCGTAGCGCACCGTGAGGGTCCCAGGTGGTGACTCCTCGACGCGCGGGGCCGTCGGCAGAGTGGAGTCGTCCGGTGAGGGCTCCAGGCTGTCGGAACGTGAGGTGACGGTCCAGGAGGCGGGCAGCGGCAGCGGTGCTTCCGGTCCTTCGGCGGGTACGGCGCTCACCTTCTCCAGGGACAGGCGGTGTTGTCCGGCGCTGCCGACCGGCTGCTCCATGGTCAGCCGCACGCCGGTCAGCGCCAGGGGCTCGGCCGCCCGGCCCGTCGGGGCCCCCGTCGCGCGGGCGAGGTCCACGGTGAGGACATGGAGCCGTCCGTCGGCGGCCAGCGTGCCGGCGGGGAGCCGGTACGGCACGCCGTGGCGGTCCTCCACCGTGGCCGTCACGTCCGCCGTGGTGCTCTCGCCGCCCCCGTTCGGGTCCGCCGCGTCGCCGCTCCGGTCGCCGCGGATCCGCAGGGCCAGGCGGAGCTCGGTCGAGCCCGCGGGCAGCCGCGCGCCCGCCGTCCTCCCTTTCGGCGGGAGGCTCGCCAGCAGAGGCCGTACCTGCTCGTCGGCCAGGTCAGGCCGCAGCAGCAGTCCGCCGGCCGCGGAGGACGTGTCCAGGGCCAGGACGGTCGCCGTCCGGTCGCCGGACAGCGGCAGGGTCGTACGGACGGCGGGAGCGGAGGCCCGCACGCCGTCGACGGCCGCGAAGCGCCCGGAGCCGCCGAGGCCGCTCGTGCTGCCCGCGACGACACGGACGTCCGTACCGGCCCGGAAATCCGCCTGATCGTGCTGCGAGCGGGTCCAGGACGCGCCCTCGCCGATCGCGAGCATTCCCAGGGCGACCGTGAGGACGAGGAGCAGCACGGCGCCGGCACCGCGGGACGGGCGGCGGCTGAACTGCCAGCCGGCCAGGGCACCCGGCAGCCCCCGGCCGGCCGCCGCGCGGCGCTCGGCGAGCCGGGCCACGAGCGGCAACAGCCGCAGGGTGAGGACGGTGCCGGCGAGCAGGGCGAGGGCGGGGGCCGTGACCAGCAACGGGTCGATGCCGAGGGCGCCCGTGCCGTCGCCGGTGCCGCGGCGGTCCAACTGCCAGTACGCGACCCCGGCGACGAGCAGCAGGGCGACGTCGGCCCCCGCGCGCACCGGGGCGGGCAGGGCGCGGGCCCGCCGCACCGTGAAGGCACCGGAGGTCAGCGCCGGAGCCGTCACCGCCAGCGCACACCCCAGCGCCACCGCCGCCGCGACCAGCCACACCTGCCCGCCTCCGCCGGAGGAGTCAAGGCGCAGCCCGATCCGTGCCAGCGCTCCCTGTTCGGCGAGCAGCCGTGTCAACGGCCCGGCGAGCAGCGGCGCGCAGACCGCTGCGGGCACCGCGAGCAGCAGCGCCTCCAGGGCGGCGAGCCCCGCGATCCGGCGGGGCGAGCCGCCGCGCGCCCTGAGCAGCCGGGTCTCGCCCACCCGTTCGGCGCTCAGCAACCGGGCCACCAGGAACAGCGCGTACGCCGAGAGGATGCCGAGCAGCAGCGCGACGATCAGCAGGGTGGAGCGGGAGACGAGGAGGGAGCGTTCGATGTCGTCCAGGACCTCGGGCAGGGAGGTCGTCGTGGCCGTGGTGCCGCTCAGCGCGCCCGACTTGCGCAGCGCGGCCGTACCGTCACGGGCCGCCTGCCGCAGCGCGCCGATCCGGTCCGTCGTCAGCGTGGAGAAGTCCGCGGAGGCGAGCCAGGCGGACTCACCGCCGGTCACCCGGTCGCCGGCGAGCACGGACGGGTCGGTGAGCAGGGGACCGTACGTCGTGAAGGAGAGCTTGTGGACACCACGGCCGGCGAGGTCGTCCACCTGCCAGTACGGGGCGGTGATCCGCTCGGGCTCGTACAGGCCGGTGATCAGGACGCGCACGTCGGGGCCGCGGAAGCGGTCGGTGAGGGTGAGGCGGGCGCCCGGCTTCAGGCCGAGCGGCTCGGCGGCGGTCCGCGGCAGGGCCACCTCGATGCGGCTGCCGCCTCCGCCTCCTCCCACGCGCGGCAGGCGTCCGTCGGTGACGCGGACCTGGGTGCGGTCCAGGGCCGCGAAGTGGGTGAGATCGGGGTTGCCCGACCGTGCGGCGGGCGGCTGGAGCGAGCGCGGGAGGGCGTACGGGCCGGACCGCTGAAGCGTGCGCACGGTCACCGGCATGCCGTCGAAGATCCGCCGGGCGCCCTCCCGTACGGCACGGTCGGCGGCCGCGCGCCGGTTCGCGGACGGGGCGTCCGCCTTGACGATCAGGGCGGTGGCGACGGCGTTCTCAGGGGCGGCGAGGGAGTGGCGCAGGGCCGCGTCGCCGATCGCGCCCGAGTACGCGGTGAGGGTCGCGGGCACCGTCGTGGTCAGCAGAACGGAGAGCAGCGCGGCGGCGAGCAGCAGTCGATGCGCCCGCGCGCGCAGTAACACGAACCCCGTCACCCGGCCCCCCGGCAGCCGCCCCCGCCTCCGTGGTCACCGGAGGTGTCGGGGTGATGTTGTCAGACGGCGGGGACCGCGGGTAAGCGCTTGTGAGCCGGACTTGATCGGATCGTGACCGGAATCCGGTGCCGTGTGACCGGAATGCGCCCGTCCAGCGCGTGGAGCGCGTCCAACGCGTCGAGTGCGTCCAGTGCGTCGAGCGCGCCCAACGCGTCGGGTGCGTCCAGCGCGCCGGGAAGAGAAACCGGGCTCAGCCCGCGTGGCCCACCATGCCTCAGCCCGCGGTGTTCACCATCGAAGCCGCCGCGTACGTGAGGTAGTTCCACAGGGTGCGCTCGTGCTCCTCGGAGAGGCCGAGCTCGTCGACGGCGACCCGCATGTGCTTCAGCCAGGCGTCGTGCGCGGCCCGGTCGACGGTGAACGGGGCGTGGCGCATCCGCAGACGGGGGTGTCCGCGGTTGTCGCTGTACGTGGTGGGGCCGCCCCAGTACTGGATGAGGAACAGCGTCAGGCGCTCCTCGGCCGGACCCAGGTCCTCCTCCGGGTACATGGGCCGCAGCAGTGGGTCCTCGGCGACGCCCTCGTAGAAGCGGCGCACGAGCCGCCGGAAGGTCTCCTCGCCGCCGACCTGCTCGTAGAAGGTCTGCTCCTGAAGCGTGCCGCGCCGAATCTCTTTCACGCACCCATGGTCTCAGACGGGGTGACGGAGGACTCAAGGCCTAGGACCGCGGACAAAGACCTGGAGGCGGTGACAAAAGCCGCGTTCCGGATAGCCCTGCCGAGGTGCTCGCCTCGGCGCCGATCACGCAGCACAGTGGATATATGGGCACACATACGCTCGATCGGGACCTGGACGACCTCGCCGCGGAGGCCAGGGCGGCCTTGGTGCGCGAGATCGGTGCGAGCGGGGCCTGGGACGCCGACCCGGTGTGGCGGGAGGCGTTCGGGGCTGTCCCCCGCCATCTCTTCGTGCCGTACTACTACGTGGGCGGTCCGGCCACGCCCGCCGCGAGGGCCGGGAGCCCGGGTGGCAACGGGTACGAGCGGCTCTGGGGCGAGGAGCGCGATCCGAGACGGCGTGAGCGCTGGCTGCGCGGCGCGTACACCGACGTCCCGCTCGCCACCCGCCTGCGCGACGGGGAGTTGATCTCCTCCAGCAGCCAACCCTCGCTGATGGCGAACATGCTGAGCGAGCTGGAGGTGGAGGACGGCAACCGCGTCCTGGAGATCGGCGCCGGCACCGGCTACAACGCGGCCCTGCTCGCGTACCGCCTCGGGGACGATCTCGTCACCACGGTCGATCTGGACCCCGACATCACCGAGGGGGCGCGTAGGCATCTGGCCGCTGCCGGGTACCACCCGACCGTCGTGACGGGCGACGGCGCGCGCGGGGTGCCCGAACGCGCCCCGTACGACCGGATCATCGCCACCTGCACACTGGCCTCGATTCCGCGCGCCTGGCTCGCCCAGTGCGCACCCGGCGCCCGCATCCTCACGCCCCTGGCCACGGGCCTGGTCCGGCTGCGGGTCCGGGACGCCGGGCACGCCGAGGGACGCTTCCTGCGCACACCCGCCTACTTCGTGCCGTTGCGCGGCGACGGGGGAGGGCGCGAGCGGATGCGTCCCCATGTGAGCGGGCTGCCGCGCCGGGCCAGGGACCACGAACTCTTCCGGTTCCTGGTGGCGCTGACGGCAGGCAGTCTGGATCCGCACGAGGCGCTCGCGCTGTGGGACCAGGAGGGGCAACCGGAGCGCGACCGGTTCGGGATCACGGTCACCGCCGACCGGGAATGGGCCTGGCTGGACGACCCGGAGGGGCCGTACGCCTGGCCCCTCCCGTGAGTCGTCCGGTCGGCCCGTGAGTCGTCCGGTCGGCCCGTGAGTCGTCCGGCCGGTCCGTGAGTCGTCCGGCCGGTCCGTGAGTCGTCCGGCCGGTCCGTGAGTCGTCCGGCCGGTCCGTGAGTCGTCCGGCCGGTCCGTGAGTCGTCCGGCC
>NZ_JBVIEE010000001.1:272293-515882 GCF_055572015.1 Streptomyces sp. NPDC030840
CCGGTCCCCGGCTCAGCCGCGCCGGATGGTGATCGTCGTCCAGGCCCCCACGTGCACCCGGTCCCCGTCCTGCAGGGGCACCGGGACGAACGGCTGGATGGGCTCCTCGGAGCCGTTGACCGTGGTGCCGTTCGTGGAGTTCTGGTCGACGACCGCCCAACCGCCGTCCGGCTGCTGGACCAGCACCGCGTGCTGGTGCGAGACCCCCGGGTCCTCCGGCGGCACCGACAGATCGATGTCGGGGGTGTCACCGGTGGAGTGGCGGCGGCGGCCGATGGTCATCTGGTTGCCGACGAGGGCGCGCTGCTGCTCCGGGGAGTACGCGGGCAGGTTGAGCCCGGCGGCCTCGGGGCCGGAGCGCTGCATCATCGACATGAAGTAGTCGCGGTCCGGGCCGATCGTCGCCGTCCACGTCGCCGGCTGCTGCGGGTACGCGGGACCGGGCGGAGCCTGGGTGGCGCCCGGCTGCGGGTACCCGTACCCACCGGGTGCCCCCGGTCCGCCGGATCCGGCAGGCGCACCGGCACCGGGCGACGGCGGGGAGATCATCCAGTCGTCCTCCCCGCCCCCGAAGGACGGGCCGCCCTGCTGAGGGCCGCCCGGCCCGCCGGGACCGGGCGCGCCCGGCCGCCCCGTCTCGCGCGGGAAAGTGGGCGGAGCGGTCGCAGCCGACTGCTGGAAGGCCTGCGGCAGACCGCCACCCTGGCCTGGACCACCCGGACCACCCTGGCCGGGACCACCTGCGCCCGGGCCACCCGGACCACCCGGACCTGGACCGCCTGCCCCCGGGCCGCCGAAGCCTCCGGGACCCCCGGGGCCACCATGACCGGCCGGTCCACCAGGCCCACCAGGACCCCCAGGGCCTCCACCAGGACCCCCAGGGCCTCCACCAGGACCCCCAGGGCGGCCGGGCGGTGGGGCTTGACGTGATGGATCGCCGCCGAAGCCTCCGGGACCGGAGGGACGACCGGGACCGCCGGTGCCCGGCGGAGTGGTCGGCCCGGAGGGCTCGCTGCCGAAGGGCGGCCCCGGGGGAATGGGCTCCGCCGGCCGGTTCACCTGCGAGGGCCGCGAGCTCTGGTAGTCGTACGAGTCACCGCCGCCGAAGGACGGCCCCGGCCCGGGCGGCTGCTGGAACCGGAGAGCCGGGTTCGGTCCACCGGGAGCGCCCGGACCGCCGGGCCCACCAGGACCAGGCCCACCGGGCCCCCCGAACGGGGAGGACCCGCCAGGCCCACCAGGCCCACCAGGACCGCCGGGCCCCGACGGCCGAGGCGCCGCCGGCGTGTACGTCGTGGCCGTGTTCGTCAGGAAGTTCCACCGGCACTCCTCGCAGAAGGGCGCGCCGCCCTCACGGGGCGTACGGCACTGCGGGCAGAGCTCCGGCGCGTGATCCGGCGCGGCGGACTGGAACGGAGGCCCACCGGGCTGACCGCCACCGACCGGAGGCGGGGGAGGGGAGCCGGGTGGCGGATAGCCGTAGCCGGCGGCCGGCGGCGGGGGCGGAGGTGGCGGGGGTACGGCACCGGCCATGCGGTGACCGCAGACCTCGCACCAGTCGTCGGAACCCGACTGGTGTCCGTTCGGGCAGGTCGGCATGTCGGCGCGTCCCCCTTTCCTTTCCGGCCGTCCGGGCCGGGTTCTTCGACCGCGGTGGGCCGGTGTGACCGGTTCTGTCCGATCCCCGGGGCGGGGTCGGCCTCACTACTTCTTTACACGAACAGTTTTGGTGGACCGTGTTTCGAGAGTCATCTCGTCGGCCTCCGCGACCTTCGCCTTCAGTCGCACAGTACCTGCCGCCGCGTCGACGACGTCCACCACCTTCGCAAGCAGTTTCGCAGTATCGGCGTTCCCCGACTCGCTCGCGAGCTGAACGGCCCGGCCCAGCTTCGCCGTTGCGCCGTCGATATCCCCGGTTTTGCGGGCATCCAGTCCCTGTTGGATGACTTGTGCCAGTTCGGCCTGACCCGTGTAGTGCGCGACCTGGGGGTTGATGGAGGTCGAGGCCGCCATGTCGTCCGTCCACACGGCTCGTACGAGGCCCTGCGCGCCCAGGTTCTGCACGGTTCCGTCGGGTTGGGGGATCACCAGGGAGACGCGGGCGGCCAGCATCTCCTGGCCGAGTCCGGCGGCGGGCACCTCCACGCACACGTGGTAGTCGCGCGACTCGTCGCCCCAGGAGCCGGTCGGGTAGTCCCCGGCGCGCGGTCCCGCCTCGGTGCGGCGGTCGGTCAGGTCCTCGACCGTGGGGGCCACCTGCTTCACGAACTTGATCTCGGTGCCCATGGGTGTCCACAGCCGCAGCGCCACGTCCGCGACCTCCTTGCCCATGGCCGTCTCCATCATCTGCGTGAAGTCGGCGGCGAGCCCCGCGGGGTCGGCGACGATGTCCGCGGTGCCGAGCAGCGCGGACGCGATCCCTGTGACCTCTTTCACCTCCCAGTCGGTGCCCACGCCCCTCGCGTCACAGGTGTAGCGGCCGGCGGACGCGTCGAGGGCGGCGCGCAGGTCCTCCGGGGACTCGTGCTCGTTGCGGCCGTCGGTGAGCAGGATGCCGTGGCGGATGGCGACGTCCGCCGAGGAGAGCAGACGGTCGGCGAGCTTCAGCCAGGTGCCGATCGCGGTGCCGCCGCCCGCGCTCAGCTTGCGCAGGGCCTGCTTGGCCTGGTCGCGGGTGGTGGCGTCGGCGATCGCGAGCCGTCCGCCGCCGGGGTAGACCTCCTTGGCGATGTGGGTCCCGCCGATCACCGCGAAGTGCACACCGTCGCGCAGCGCGTCGATCGCGGCGGCCGTGGCGTCCCGCGCCCCGCGCATCTTCGTCGGCGGGTAGTCCATCGAACCCGAGCAGTCGACCATGATCGCCACGGCCGCGGAGGGGCCCTGCCCCGGCGAGTACAGGTGCGGGGCGGCGACGGCGCTGCCCACGGTGCCGCCGCCGGTCGAGCTCACCGTCACGATGGCGTTGACCTCGCGGCCGCCCTCCGGCAGGTACTCGTTCTGGTACACGTCCACCGAGAACTGCGGCACATTCGACTTCGAGAAATTGGCCATGCGCTTCTCGCTCCCCCTCAAGGCCCCCACGACGCGTGGGGCGATGCCTGTGCCTGTCGATACGGACCGGTCCCCTCCGGTCCGCCTCCCGACCCCGTCGATCGGCTGTTCCGCGGCCGTTCCCACACGGCCGTGACACGTCCGGGCGCGTGGGCGCCCTCAGGCCGATCCTGCCCCCTGGGGCGGGGCCGGGAACGGCAGGACGGCCACTGTTACGTTGTCGTGGCCCCCGCCGTCGAGGGCGTGGCCCACCAGCACCTGGGCGGCGTGCAGTGGACGCTGTCCGGCGTCGAGGGGGACGACCTCGGCCATCTCCTCCGCCGTCTCCGCGTAGTTCCACAACCCGTCGGTGCACACCACCACTACACCCGGCCGGTCGGGTTTGAAGGAAGCGGTGTGCGGCTCCAGTTCGTACGCGTCCGCGCCGAGCCAGCCCGTGATGGCGTGGGCGCGGTGGTCGGCGTACGCCTCGGCCTCGCTCATCAGCCCCGCGGCCACCATCTGCGCGGCCCACGAGTCGTCCTCGGTCAGCCGGGCCGGGGGTGCGCTGCGGTCCGCGGGGACCCAGTAGGCGCGGCTGTCGCCGACCCAGCCCACCACCAGCAGGGCGGAGGTGACGACCGTGCCCACCAGCGTGCACGCGGGCGCGTTCTGGTGCGGGGCGTGCTCCAGGGCCGTCTCGGGCTCCTCGGCCAGCGAGTTGACGGCGTTCGAGGCGGCGACGATGGCCTCGTGCATGGCCTGCTGAGGGTGTGTGCCGCGCGGCAGCGCCTCCAGCAGCGCCTCGCTCGCGGCGCGGGACGCGGCCAGGGAGGCGTCGTCCGGACGGGTCGCGGACGACACCCCGTCGCACACGACCGCGACGACCGCGGGCGAACCGTCGGTCAGGGCGGTGGAGGACACGGCGAACGCGTCCTCGTTGCGGTGGTGGCGCAGCCCCCGGTCGCTGACCGCCGCCACGGCGCCCAGCTCCTGCTCCATGTGGTCGCGTTCGCGGGGCTGGGCGTGGCCGCAGTTCTCGCAGTAGCCGTCCCGGTCGACCTGGCCCGCGCGGCACGCCACGCAGGTCTTCGTGCCCGCGGGCGGAGTCGAGAGGTCCGCGGTACGGGGGTCGACGGGCTGGGGCGCCGCCAGGTGGTAGTCCTCCGCGCCGGAGGACGACGGGGAGGGAGACGGGGGCGAGGACGGCGAGGACGGCGAGGACGCGGAGGACACAGAGGACGGAGAGGCGGACTCGGTGGGCCGGTCGAACCGCACCCCCCGCGCCGGACCCTCGGCCCCGCCCGGCGACCACCCCTCGCCACGCGCCGTGACCCCGCCCGACTGCGGTCCCTGAGCGGGCGGTTCGGCGCCACCCGACGGCGGCCCCTGGACGTGGGGCTCGGCTGCGCCCGACTGCGGTCCCTGAGCGTGGGGCTCGGCTGTGCCCGACTGCGGTCCCTGAGCGTGGGGCTCGGCACCACCCGACGGCGGACCCTGGACGTGGGGCTCGGATGCGCCGGACTGCGGCCCCCGCGCGTGCAGTTCGGAACCGCCGGAATCCGTTCCCCGGATGTCACTGGGCAGATGCACCGGTGCGGGCGCGCCGGAGACGCCGGCGTGGGGGGCGGCCGGCCAGTTCACGGGTGCCGCCCCGGGCGGCGGCGCCGTCCCGTTCATGGTGATCGTCGGGTTGTCCTGCGGCGGCGCGGGGATCACCGACAGGTCATACCCGCACGCACCGCAGAAGCGGTCACCCGATTCGAGAGGCCACTCGCAGCTCGGGCAGGCGGCCAGTTGGGGCATCTGCGACATCAACTACACCCACGTCCGGGGGCGGTAACGGTTGGCACGTTCCACCAGGTCGATCCTTTCCTCGCCGCCCTGGGCGAGCCGGGCCAGCGTGCGGTACGAGCGCTCCAGGCCGAAGCGGAGGCCGCGCTCGTCCAGCGCGCTGCCGAGCAGCACACGCCCGCCGCCCGCCGGTGGTGCTGAACCCTGGCTACCGGAGAGTACCCAGTCCAGCGCGCAGCCGAGGACCTCTGTGGACAACTGCTCGCGGCGCACGGCGTCCAGACCGTACCCACCGAGGGCTTCCACCTGGCCCGCGGCCGCGGTGAGATCGTCGAGGAGCGGCGATCCGGTGGTCTCGTTCGTCTCGTTCGTACGGTGACGCAGGCGCGCCCGTACGGCGGCGACGCGGGCCGCCGTGTAGTGGATCGACGCCTCCGGGACGGACTCCAGCGTCCGCACGGCGGCGCTCCGGTCGCCGGCCGCGAGTTGCACCCGGGCGAGCCCGAAGGCGCTGCTCACATAGCTGAGGTCGGTCGACCACACCAGGCGGTAGTACTCCGCCGCGTTGTCCAGTTGACCGAGGACCTCCGCGCACAGCCCGAGGGCCAGCTTCGGCGCGGGCTCGCCGGGGAACGCGTCATAGATGGCGTCGAACGCCAGCGCGGCGCTCTCGTGGTCACCGGTCGCGAGCGCCGCCACGCCCCGGTACCAGACCACCCGCCAGTCGTCCGGGTGGTCCCGCTCCAGGGCGTCCAGCGTGCCGATCGCACTGGCGAACTCGCCCATCTCCAGCCGGGCCCGCAGCTCCCTGAGCCGCAGCTCCAGCGAACCGGTGGGCGCCGCGTGCAGCGCGGTGATCAGCTCGGCGGGCGCCGAGGCGATCAGCCCGGCGAGGAACCCGGCGTTGGGGTCACCGGGGTCGACCCGGGGCACGGGCAGCGCGAGGGCCGCGGCGGCCGTGTCGAGCGGCTTGACCAGGGTGGTCGCGGCGCTCGGCGGCGGCAGCGGGAAGGGCTGTGTCCCCTTCGGCGCCGTCCTGCCCCGAGCGGGCCCCGCGACGGTGACCGCGACGGCGCCCTTCTTCCCGCGCACCGGGGCGGCCCGCACCCCCAGCCGCGACACATCCCCGTCCAGCTCGCCGAACAGCTCCGTGTCGGTGACCTTGATCTCGGGCCCGAACAGGGTGGACAGCGCCGGCCGTGCCCGCCCGGTCTGCAGGGACACGACCTCGCGGAGCACGCCCGTGAGCTGCTCCGCCATCTCCTGCGCGGAGGCGAACCGGCGGGCCGGATCGGGGTCGGTGGCGCGCACCAGCAGCCGGTAGAACGACTCGTACTGGCGGAAGACCTCGATGTGGTCCGGGTCGGGCAGGGAGTCCACGAACACGTTCGTGTAGCCCTGGAAGTCGAAGGTGAGGACGGCGAGCGTGCGGGCGACCGTGTACAGGTCCGAGGCAACGGAGGGCCCCACGTCCGCGACCTCCGGCGCCTGGTAGCCGACGGTGCCGTAGATGGCCGACTCATCGTCGTCCATCCTGCGCACCGCGCCCATGTCGATCAGCTTGAGCTGGTCCTCTGTCTGGATCGCGTTGTCGACCTTGAAGTCGCAGTACAGCAGGTTGCGGCTGTGCAGGTGGCCGAGGGCCTCCAGCGCCTCGATGCCGTACGCGCACGCCTGCTCGACCGGCAGCGGGTCACGCTTCCCGGCGGGCGTGCGGCGGCCGTTGGCGATCTCCTTGAGCGACTTGCCGCCGACGTACTCCATGACGATGTACCCGTCCAGCGAGCCGGTGCGCTGGTCGAGGTGCTCGACGAAGTTGTAGATGCGGACGATGTTGGAGTGCTCGATCTCGGCGAGGAAGCGGCGCTCGGAGATCGCGGCGGCCATCGCGTCCTGGTCACCGGTGTCCAGCAGGCCCTTCAGCACGACCCACCGGTCCGACACGGCACGGTCCACGGCCAGGTATATCCAGCCGAGACCGCCGTGCGCGAGGCAGCCCGCGACCTCGTACTGGCCGTGCACGACGTCACCGGCCTTCAGCTTCGGGACGAACGAATAGGGGTGACCGCACTTGGTGCAGAAGCCCTCCACGCGCCCCCGCCGTTCGCCGCGCGACCGCCCCACCGGCGCCCCGCAGTCGGAGCGCGAGCAGAACCGCTTGCGCTCGGGCACCTCGGGGTTGTCCAGGACCATCGCGCGCGGGTCGGGCCGCGGCACCTGCGGGACCTGTACGAGACCGGCACCCAGGCGGGCCCGCCCGGAGGAACCCGCGGACGAACCGGAGCTGCGCACCGACACCGAGCGGCCCGTCGACTTCCCCGACAGGGAGCGCGAGAGCCGGCCGGACACCGAGCGCCGCGACTGCGAGGACCGCGAGGACGTCCGCGAGCTGGCGCGGGAGCTGCCGCTCGACCCGCTGGACCGGCCCGATCCTCCCCCAGCCTCCGGCCGGGGGGACCCCCCTCTCGCTGCGCTCGATCCGCGGGCGCCCTTGCCGCCGGCGGTGCCCCCCGTGGCCGGGGAACCCACCATGCCCTTCGACGAGACGACCGGCGCCAGACCGCACGTGTCGCAGTACAGTTCGCCGCCGCCCATGTCCTCGTACGAACCCTCGCAGTCGGGCCGCTGGCACGCCTGCTGCTCACTCATCCCGCATCACCCCTGTCGCTCACGCGCCCGGCCCCCTCCGGTCCTGTGGCTGACTGGCCTCGCCCTGCCCCGGCACGCCCGTGCCGAGCAGCTCCGCGGCCGCGCGCTGGTAGCGGAGCACCGCCTGTTCGGCGACCCGCAGGTCGCAGGGCGCGCTCCACAGCATGCGGCGGGCCGCGTCGTACCGCTCGATGAGGAAAGGGTCCTCCGCGAGGCCGTGCCGGGCCACCTTCGCCCGGTACGCGTCGAGGCGGCCCCGCAGCTCGGCGCGGACCGCCAGGGGCGCGGTGACCGCGGTCAACGACTCACGGGCACGCATCAGTTCGTCCTCCGCCTTCTGCTCCAGGGACTCCAGGAGCGGGGACAGGCGGTGCCACTGGGCGTGTCTGCGGTACTCGGCGGCCGTCGCGAGCTGCTCCTGCAGCGCGGTCGGCGGGCCGCTGACCACGGGCACCTCCGTCGCGGCGATCTTCGCGAGCACCTCACCACGCGCGCTGCGTGCCTCGGCGAGCGTACGGTCCGCGCGGCTGAGCACGTCCCGCAGCTTCACCAGGCGCGCCTCGGCGTCCTGCCGGACCGTCAGCACGGCGTCGATCTCGCGCCGTACGTCCTCCAGGGCGCGCGCCTCACGGTCGTACGTCGAGGTGTCCGGGCGACCGCCGCCGGGGGCCGAACTGCCCTGCGCGGGGACCCAGTACGCCAGCGGATCGGACACCACCCGCTCGCGCAGGGAGGTCAGCGTGCGGGTGATCCGCTCCAGGTCGTCGCCCGCCGGGTGCTCACCGGGGCGTACACCCACGGAGTGCGCGAGCCGGCGGGTGCGCTGCAACTCGGCGGCCAGGAGATCGATCCGGGCGGGCAGCGCCGACCAGACCGCGTCGGCGGCGACCACCATGTCCAGCGAGGTCGCGTACAGCTCGTTCATCCGCTCCACGAGCTCGGCCAGGCTGAACCGCTCGCTCAGCCGGCCCGCTCCGGTCAGCGTGGGCACGTTGGCCGCCGCCGCGGTGCTGCCCGCGACCGTGACGCTCTGGCCGCGCAGCAGCTCCGTCAGCTCGACCAGGTCCTCACGGCTCGACCAGCGGCGGCGGGAGCGGATCTCGCGGGCGGAGCGCAGAGCGTCCGAGTAGGCGTCGAAGTACGCCCACAGCAGCGTGATCGACGCCTCGGCGGCCGTCCAGCGCTCCTTGGTGGTGCCCGTGAGCTCGGCGCCTTCGAGGAGTCTGCGGCCCGCGTGGTCCTGCAGGGCGAGGAGTGAGGTCTCGATCGCCTCGTGCTCCGCGCCGAGCCGCGCCAGCGCACGGTCCACCTCGTCCCGGTCCATCACCGGCCCGGTGGATCCCGCCACGCCCATCGATCACCTCTCGCTCCGTCGTCGCCCGCGCACACGGCGCTCGGGCAACTCTCCAGTGGTATCAGGTCGGTTGTTCGTGCTGGGATTCTGGTCGTTTCGGACGTACGGTTCGCGGTCGGTCCGGTTCGTCGGTCACCTGTAGTCGGGCGTCGGCGGCCGCGACTTCGCCGGATCCTCCCCGAGGGTGGGGGCGAGCCACTTGTCGTACGACTGCTGCCAGCCGTTGTCGCGGTAGTCCTCCAGGACCTGGTTGACCCGGCGTACCAGATCCTCGGCGTCCTTCTTCATCGCCACGCCGTAGTACTCGGTCGTGAAGGGCTTGCCCTTGAGCGCGACCGTCGGGTCCTGTGCGGCCTGGCTCGCGGCGAGCGCGCCGTCCGTGACGACGGCGTCGACCTCGCCGAGCTGGAGCCTTACCAGGCAGTCGAGTTGGTTGGGGACGGTGGTGGATATGTCGGCGGAGGAGACGAGGGCGCCGCTCTCCTTGTCGGCGTCCAGCCTCTCGTACGCGGTGGAGGTGGCCGCCGTGCAGATCTTCTTCCGCGCCAGTGAGTCGTCGTAGCCGTCGATCGTGGAGGACTTGGGCGCGAGGACCTGCTGGCCGGTCGTGAAGTAGGGCGCGGAGAAGGCGACCTCGTCCAGGCGCTTGCAGCTGATCGTCATGGTGCGGACCACCATGTCCACCTGCCCACCCTGGATGGCCGGGATGCGCTGGTTGGTGGGAACGGCCTTGAAGCGGATGTTGTCCTTCGGGTCGCCGCCGACGATCTCGTCGGCGATGCGGTGCGCGAGGTCGATGTCGAACCCCTCGAGGTCGGCGCTGTCGCTCTCGCTGTTGGGATCGCGATAGCCCCAGCGGTAGCTGTTCTGGTCGACGCCGACGACCAGGTAGCCGCGCTTCTTGATGGCCGCGACCGTCCTGCCGCTCTCGCTGGAGGACGGCGCCAGGCTCTGCCTCCAGGCGTCGGCGTCCTCGCAGTCGTCCGCCTTCGCGTACGTGCTCCGGGTCAGGCCCTGGCCGCCGGCGGCCGCACTGCCGTCGAGGGGCGCGTCACGCAGCGGCAACAGCGCGAAGGCCGCGGTGAGGGCGCAGGCGACCCCCATCGCGCCCACTCCGCCCCAGCCCTTCAGGCGGGCCCTCAGCCGTCGTGCCGCACTCATCACCGCGCCTCCTTCCACTGCCCTCATCACCGGTACTCCGACAGCCTGCGTCCGATGCCGAGCACGGCGCCCGACGCGCCCAGCACGGCGAGCAGGGCGGCGCCCACGGGGAGTCCGCTCATCGCGTCCCTTCCGTCCCGCGCCGCCAGCTTGAACTCGTTCTGCTCGTGAACGAGCGCCTTCCTCAGGTTCTCCACGACGCTGTCGAAGCACTCACCCGTCGGCTCGTCCTTCCCGGACCCGATGACCTTCCTCAGGGCGGCCTGGTAGTCGCCGTCGTTGTCGGCCTCCCGGGCCTTCTGGTGGCGCTCCATCCAGACCCTCATGTTGCCGGTGGCGGCCTTCACGGGCCGCTCGCCCGACTGGTCGTCGGCCACGTCCTGGGCCTTCGCGAGGTACGACGAGAGCTTCTTCATGTCGGTCCTGAAGGCGCTGTCGAACTTGTCGTCGCCGCTCTCGGTGGTCTCCGCGCCCCGGCTCACCAGCGTCAGGTTCTCGTTGCCGCGCGCCTTGAGGGAGGCGATCCGGGCGTCGTTCAGCACGTTCACCGAGACCACGCCGTTGTCGTAGGAGTCGCGGAGCTCCGAGCGGGCGAGGGCATGACCGGCGACGAGCCACAGCAGGACGACCGTGGAGGCGGCGGTGGCGGCGACCAGGCCGTGGTTCAGCACGCGGTTCGTGCGGTGGTAGTGGCGGCGCTGGGCCCACACGAGGGCACCCAGGGTGAGGACACCGAGACCGATCGCGGCCCACGGGTAGACGGTGGCGCTGTCGTAGTCGTCGCTCAGGCGCCGGTTCTCGTTGTTGTAGAGACGCTCGGCCCTGGGGAGCATCTCGTCCTGCATCTTCTGGTTGGCGTAGCGCAGGTAGGCGCCGCCCAGCGGGTAGCCCTGCCGGTTGTTGGCGCGGGCCCGCTCGACGAGGCCCTTGTACTCGGGCAGCAGCTTGTTGAGCTCGGCGATGGTCTTCGCGGAGGAGGAACCCGGGTCGGAGGCGGCGGCGGCGCCCGCCAGGCCGTCGGCGGCGTCCTTGATGTCGTTCTCGTACCGGGTGCGGGAGGCGGGGGTCTCCTGGGCGCCGGCGAGGAAGCCGCTGGAGGCCGCCGTGTTGGCGTCGGCGAGGGCGCGGTAGACGTCCGCCGCGGCGGCGCTCAGGGGCTGGCTGCTGTGGAGCACGTCGTCGGCGGCGGCCGCGCGGTCCGACATCTGCCACGCGGTGACGGCACCGAACGCGACGACCAGCAGGGCGAGGGCGGCTCCGATGATCCGCAGCCGGCCCGGCTCGGTCGTCGCCGCCGCGCGCAGCTCGTCGACGCCCTCCATGAACGCCGTGCGGCGCGGTGGGGCCGTGTCCGGCGCGCCGGACGACGCGGGCGGAGCGGGACGCGCGGTCCGCGGCGGCACGGCCGGGGCCGTGGGCGCCGCCTGGGCCGGTGGCGCCGGGCTCCCCTTCGACGTGTACGTCACTTGACCTCCCCCATGGCCATCCTTCGGTCACCTCCGTCCGGTGAACCGCACCGTGAACGGAGGTGCACGGCCGCAAGTATCGCCGCCGGGACTGACATCCGAACAGGTCTTGACTGGATCTTGTTCGGATCCCGGTCCCGCACACCGGATTCCCGCACCGCGAGAGGGTTACCGCACTACCCCCCGCCCATGAATACGCGATCGGGTTCGGTTCGGTTCCCACCGGCTTGGCACACTTTCGGGGGATGCCCACCAGGGGCGTTCAGTCCGCTTCGTAATACGCCCTCACGCGCGCGTGCACGCCGTCCGCGGCCCCCACGCGGTCGAGGCCGAGCAGGGCCGCGCCCAGCACCGGCCGCGCCGTGACGACCTGGGGGACCGCCTTGGGGGCGCGGGCCGCCAGCAGGTCGCGGACACGGGTGTCGAGCTGGGGATGACGGGCCGCCAGAACGCCGCCGCCGAGGAGGACGGGGACCTCCTCACCGAGGAGGTCCAGGCGGGTCAGGGCGACCGTCGCCATGGTGACCACCTCCTCCGCCAGACGGTCCACGAGAGCGCGGGCCACCGGGTCGCCGTCCGCCGCGGTGGCGAACAGCACGGGCGTCAGCTCGTGCCGGCGGGGCTGCTCGATGTGCTCCAGGTGCAGTGCCTCGATGAGCGCGTACATGGAGTCCAGCCCGAAGTGGGCCGGCAGCGCGCGGGCGAGCGCCGTCGGCTCGCCCCGCCCGTCCTCCGCCCTGGCCGCGTGCCACATGGCCTCCTCGGCCAGGCCCCAACCGCCGCCCCAGTCACCGGAGATGCGGCCGAGCGCCGGGAAGCGGGCGGTCCGGCCGTCGGGGCGCATGCCGACGCAGTTGATGCCCGCGCCGCAGACCACGGCCACCCCGCGCGGCTCGGCGATCCCGGACCGCAGGATCGCGAAGGTGTCGTTGCGCACGTCCACGGTCGCCCCCCACGCGCGCGCGTGCAGGGCGGCGGCCAACCGCTCCTCCTCCACCGGGAAGTCGGCGTTCGCCAGGCAGGCCGAGACGTGCGCGACGGAGGTGACGCCCGCGGCGGCGAAGGCCTGCCGCACGGCGCCGGCCAGTCCGTCCACCGCCGCCTCGACCCCCACGGCCGGGGGCTGGAACCCGGCGCCGCGTCCCGTCCCGGCGACCTCGCCGTCGGCCGTGATCACCGCCACGTCGGTCTTGCTGTTGCCGGCGTCGATGGCGAGCACGCAGCCGGTGCTTCCGGGGCCCGGCGCCGTGTCGTCGACGCCGGGCGCGGGCGCGGCTCCCGCCGAGGTCACGCCCACGCGAGGTGCTCCCGGTTGTGCGCGATCAGCTGGTCGGTGAGGGTCTCGGCGTACGCGTACTGCCCGATCAGCGGGTGCGCGAGCAGCGCCCGGAAGACCCGCTCGCGGCCACCGCGCAGGGCGGCGTCCAGCGCCAGGTCCTCGTACGCCGTCACGTTCGCCATCAACCCCGCGTACAGCGGGTCCACGGGCGCCACCGGCAGCGGGGCCGCGCCGCGCGGGCCGACCGCGGCCTGCACCTCGATCACCGCGTCGTCCGCCAGGAAGGGCAGCGTGCCCTTGTTGTACGTGTTGACGACCTGGAACGGACTGCCGGAGCCGCCCAGCAGCGCCGCCGCCAGGTCCACCGCGGCCTCCGAGTAGTACGCCCCGCCCCGCTTGGCGAGCAGCTCCGGCTTCCCGTCCAGCGCCGGGTCGGCGTACATCCGCAGCAACCGCCGCTCCATCTCCGCCACTTCGGCGGCCCGCGACGGCTTCGTCCGCAGTTCCTCCACGACCTCGTCGTGCGCGTAGTAGTAGCGCAGGTAGTAGGACGGGACCACGCCGAGGCGGTCGATGACCGGGCGCGGCAGGCGCAGGTCGGCCGCCACGGCGTCACCGTGCTCCGCGAGCAGCTTGGGCAGGACGTCCTCGCCCTCGGGGCCGCCGAGACGCACGCCGGTCTCCCACGTGAGGTGGTTGAGGCCCACGTGGTCCAGGTGCACCTCGGCAGGGGCCACGCCGAGCAGCCCCGCGAACTTCCGCTGGAAGCCGATCGCCACGTTGCACAGCCCGACCGCCTTGTGGCCGGCCTGGAGCAGGGCCCGGGTCACGATGCCCACCGGGTTGGTGAAGTCGATGATCCACGCGTCCGGGTTGGCGCGCCGCACCCGCTCGGCGATGTCCAGCACCACCGGCACCGTGCGCAGCGCCTTGGCGAGTCCGCCCGCGCCCGTCGTCTCCTGTCCGACGCAGCCGCACTCCAGCGGCCAGGTCTCGTCCTGCTGCCGGGCCGCCTGACCGCCGACGCGGAGCTGGAGCAGCACGGCGTCCGCGCCCTCGACGCCCTGGTCCAGGTCGCTCGTCGTGACGATCCGACCGCCGTGGCCCTGCCGCGCGAAGATGCGCCGGGCCAGACCGCCGACCAGCTCCAGCCGGTCGGCCGCGGGGTCGACGAGCACCAGCTCCTCGATCGGCAGGGTGTCCCTGAGCCGGGCGAACCCGTCGATGAGTTCGGGAGTGTAGGTCGACCCTCCGCCGACCACGGTGAGCTTCACTGGTGATTCCTCGCATTCATGCGTGTGGAGCCGTCGAGCTTCGGCCGGGGGTCCGGGGGCTGTCCCCCTGGAGAACACCGCATGCGTGTATCAACCCTTTACTCCGGTCAGGGTGACGCCCTCGACGAACGCCTTCTGCGCGAAGAAGAACACGAGGATCACGGGGGCCATGACCAGAACGGTCGCGGCCATGGTCAGGTTCCAGTCGGTGTGGTGCGCGCCCTTGAACGACTCCAGGCCGTAACTCAGCGTCCAGGCACCGGGGTTCTCGGAAGCGTAGATCTGCGGGCCGAAGTAGTCGTTCCAGGCGTAGAAGAACTGGAAGAGCGCGACGGCCGCGATCCCCGGCCTGGCCATCGGCAGGACGACCCGCAGCAGGGTCCGCAGCTCGCCGCAGCCGTCCACCCGCGCCGCGTCCAGGTACTCGTTCGGGATGGTCGTCAGGAACTGCCGCAGCAGGAAGATCGAGAACGCGTCCCCGAACGCCATCGGGATGATCAG
The DNA here is from genome assembly GCF_055572015.1 of Streptomyces sp. NPDC030840. NCBI lineage: Bacteria > Bacillati > Actinomycetota > Actinomycetes > Kitasatosporales > Streptomycetaceae > Streptomyces > Streptomyces sp. NPDC030840. Next base: position 286,802 of record NZ_JBVIEE010000001.1, read on the forward strand.
CGGCCACAGCGAGCCCGACAGGTCCAGCTGCTTCGCCCAGAACAGGTACATCGGGATGACGACCACCTGCGGCGGCAGCATCATCATCGAGATGACCAGCATCAGGGACAGATTCCGGCCCCGGAAGCGGAACTTGGCGAGCGCGTACGCCACCGGGACCGAGGACACGACGGTGAGTACGGTGCCCAGTCCCGCGTAGACCAGTGTGTTCTTCCACCAGGTCAGGAAACCGGGTGTGTCGAAGACCTGCCGGTAGTTGCCCCACTCCCAGGTGTCCGGGACGAGATCGCGGGTGAGCGCCTGCTGGTCGCTCATCAGCGAGGTCAGGACGACGAAGACGAAGGGCAGGGTGAAGAAGAGCGCGGCGGCGACGCCGAGGGAGTGGATCGCGATCCACTCCAGCAGCGCCCGGCGGCGGGCCGTGCGCTCACTCGCCGGGGCCGCGTGGCTCAACTCCACGGGCTTGTCCAGTACTTGGGTCATGGTCAGTCACCTGCCTGGATCAGTCCGCCCCGGCGCCGCATCAGCAGCGCGGTGAACGCCATGGCGAGGGCGAACAGCACCAGCGCGACCACACAGGCGGAGCCGTAGTCGAAGCGCTGGAAGCCGAGGTTGTAGACGAGCTGGGGCAGCGTCAGGGTCGACTTGTCCGGGTAGCCCGGCTCGAACTGCTGGCCGGAGCCGCCGATGATCCCGGAGGCGACCTTCCCGGCCACCAGCGGCTGCGTGTAGTACTGCATCGTCTGGATCACGCCCGTGACGACGGCGAACATCACGATCGGCGAGATGTTCGGCAGCGTCACGAACCGGAACCGCTGCCACGCCGACGTCCCGTCCAGCTCGGCCGCCTCGTACTGCTCCTTCGGTACGTCGAGCAGCGCGGCCATGAAGATGACCATGAGGTCGCCCACGCCCCACAGCGCGAGCGCGGTGAGCGCCGGCTTGGACCACGTGGGGTCCGTGAACCAGCCGGGCGTCGGCAGCCCGATGCCGTCGAGGAGGGAGTTGACCGGACCGGTGCCGGGGTTGAGGAGGAAGACGAAGGCCAGGGTCGCGGCCACGGGCGGGGCGAGGTACGGCAGGTAGAACAGGGTCCGGAAGACCCCCGTGCCCGTCTTGATCTTCGTGATCAGCAGACCGACGCCGAGCCCGAACACCACGCGGCACGTCACCATCACGAGCACCAGCCAGAGCGTGTTGCGCAGCGCCGGCCAGAACAGCGGGTAGTCCTCGAAGACGTAGGCCCAGTTGCCCAGGCCGCGGAACACCGGTGTGCCGAAACCGTCGTACTTCATCAGCGAGAAGTACACGGTGGACACCAGCGGGTAGGCGAAGAAGACGCCGAACCCGATGAGCCACGGTGACAGGAACGCCACCGTTCGAAGCGCCGACCTGCGGCGCTTCGCGCGGAGTGTGTGCGTGGACATCGGTGACGCTACTTCGCCTGCTCGATGTCGGTGTCGATCTGCTGGGCGGTCTTCTCCAGACCGGCCTTGAGGTCCTTCACCTTGCCGGACTCGTACTGGTAGCCGAAGTCCTGGAGCGTCGTCTGGTACGTGGAGCCGTTGACGGAGGCCGGCGGGGTGTTCGAGTTCGGGTTCTGGGCGATGTCCAGGAACGTCTTGAAGCCGGGGTCCACCTTCAGGTCGGGCGACTTCAGGGCGGCGAACGTGGAGGGCACGTTGTGGATGGCGTTGGAGAAGGAGACGACGGCCTCGGTGTCGGTCGTCAGGTACTTCACCAGCTCCCAGGCCGCGTTCTGCTTCTTGCTCTGCGGGGCTATGCCGATGATCGTGCCGGAGAGGAAGCCCTTGCCGTACTCGTCCACCTCGTCGTCGGCCACGGGCAGCGGGGCGGTGCCGATCTCGAACTTCGTCCCGGCGGCCTGAGCCATGCCCAGGCGCCACTCGCCGTCCAGCTGCATGGCCACCTGACCGGTCTGGAACGGGTGCTTGGCCCCCCACTCGTCACCGAAGGTGTTGCGGTACTTCTCCAGCTTCGCGAAGCCGCCGAGGGAGTCCACCAGGCTCTTCTGGTACGTGAACATCTCCGCGAACGCCGGGTCCTTGGCGATGTTCGACTTGCCGTCCTTGTCGAAGTAGGCGTGGTCCCACTGGGACATGTAGTGGTCCACGACCGTCTCGTAGCCGTGGTAGTTCGGCATGAAGCCGAGCTGCTTGTAGCTGTCGCCCTTGGTGATGGTCAGCTTCTTGGCGACCTTCGCGAACTCCGACCAGGTCTTCGGCGGGGACTTGATGCCGGCCTTCTCGAAGGCGTCCTTGTTGTAGTACAGGCCGTAGGCGTCGCCCAGCAGCGGCAGGGCGCAGCGCGTGCCCTCGAACTGGGTGTAGTCCAGCATCGGCTTCGGGATGATCTTGTCGAGGTCGAGCTTCGACTTCTCGATGAAGGGCTTCAGGTCGAGGAAGGCGCCCGAGGAACAGAACTTGCCGACGTTGGAGGTCGTGAACGACGACACCACGTCCGGCCCCTTCGAACCGCCCGCGCGCAGCGCCTGGTTGAGCTTGTCGTCGTTGATGTTGCCGACGACCTTCACCGTGATGTTGGGGTGGGCCTCCTCGAAACGGTCCACGTTCTCCTGGATCGCCTTGGCCTCGGCGGGTGCGCTCCAGCCGTGCCAGAAGGTGATCGTCGTCTTGGCGCCGGCGTCGTCGGTGGCACCGGACTCGGCCTGGCCGGTGCACGCGGTCGCGAGGAGGGCGAGGGAAGCGGAGGCGGCGAGAGCGACAGCCGCTCTCTGGGGCATACCGGACATCAAGGGTCTCCCTAGACAGAGAAAGGGCAGAGGAGGGCAGAGAAAGGGCAGAGGAGGGCAGAGAAAGGGCAGAGGAGGGCAGGGGAAGGGCTGGGGGAGGGTGGGGGCGGGGGACGTACGGAGGTGCAGGGTTGGCCGGGCGCGGAGGTTCCGCAGACGGAGGTGCAGGGTTGGCCGGGCGCGGAGGTTCCGGAGACGGACGTGCCGGAGGCGGATGTGCCGGAGACGGATGTGCCGGTGCGCGGACGCGTACGGGTTAGCGCGAGGTGTCGAAGACCTCGTCGCGGGTGGTCGCGAGCGCGCTCTCCAGCGCGCCGCGCAACACGGGGTGTTCGGTCACGTCGCCGACCACCAGCCGGGGCCGGGAGGCGGCGAGTTCCATCAGCTCGGCCTCGACGAGACCGCGGAGGGGTTCGCCCCCCGAGGTGAGCGCGGAGCCGCTGAGGACGACGAGTTCGGGGTCGAGCACGGAGACGAGTGAGGCGAGACCGGTGGCCAGCCCGGTCGCGTACGTCTCCAGGAGCCTGCGCTGGGGCCCGGAGCCGGGGCCGCTGTCCGCGGCCCGCGCCACCAGAGTGGCGGCGACCTCGGCGTACGGGCCGTCGGGGACGTCCTCGATGCCCAGTTCGCGGGCCAGTTGGGGAATGACCTGCGAACCGGCCAGCACCTGGAAGCCGCCGCTGCCCGCCTTGGTGACGTGGCGGACCAGGGGCGCGCCCGGCACCGGCAGGAAACCGACCTCGCCGGCGCCTCCGGTCCAGCCGCGGTGCAGCCGGCCGCCGAGGACGAGCGCGGCACCGAGGCCGCCCTCGTTCCACAGCAGGACGAAGTCGTCGTGGCCCCGGGCCGCGCCCAGCCGCTGTTCGGCGATCGCGACGAGGTTGACGTCGTTCTCGTACTCCACCGGCATCGGCAGCGCGGCGGCGAGCTCGTCCAGGAGGGTGGGGGAGTGCCAGCCGGGCAGGTGGGAGGCGTAGCGCAGCCGGCCCGTGTTCGGGTCGAAGGCGCCCGGGGTGCCGATGACGAGCCGGTGGACGTCGTCCCGGCCGACCCCGGCGGCCTTGACCGCCCCGTCGAGGGCGTCGGTGACCTGCCGTACGACGGTGTGGCCGGAGCGCCGCCCGGGGGTGGGGACCTCGTACTCGCCCACCGTGCGGCCGGTGATGTCGGCGACGGCGGCGAGGATGCGCTCGGGGGTGACGTCGAGCCCGGCGGCGTACGCGGCGGCGGGGTTGACCGCGTACAGCTGGGCGCTCGGGCCGGGCCGCCCCTCGCTGGTGCCCGTCACGAGGACGAGCCCCGCCGCCTCCAGCCGGGCCAGCAGCTGGGAGGCGGTCGGCTTGGACAGTCCCGTGAGCTTCCCGATCCGGGTGCGGGACAGGGGGCCGTGGACGAGGAGGAGGTCCAGCGCGGCACGGTCGTTCATGGCGCGCAGGACGCGCGGGGTGCCCGGCGTGCTGCCGGATCCGGTTCCTGCCATGCGTGTCGACACCTGCCTCTCGGCTGCTCAGCATCCCAGTGACCTGGCCGGGCGTCCATGTCGGGGTGCCCGTCGATCACTGTTAGGAAAGTTTCCTATCGGTTGAGGAGGAAGTTAGGTCCAGACCACTGAGGCCGTCAAGCCCCTCCGACGCGAACCGCCCCCGAGGCAACGGAGTCGTTACCTGCGGGGGCGGAGAACGCGTCTTTGAGGGCGCGTGGAGGCGCGTGGAGGCGCGCGGTGGCGCTTCTTTACCGCACGTCGACGTAGTCGGCGGTGGACGTCTTCGCCGCCGTCGTGGACGTACCGGCGAACTTGTAGCGGTAGTAGCCGTCGGCCGAGGCCGTGACGGTGGTGGACAGGGCACCGGCGGTGCCCGACGTCACCGTTTTGACGTCGGTGTACGTGCTGCCGCCCGCGGGCTTGAACTGCAGGGTCACCGACTGGCCGGAGTAGCCGGTGTAGGTGCTCGACGACCAGGTCGCCCGCGTCAGGCTGCCCTTGACGGTGAGGGTGCTGCCCTGGGACACCGGCTCCGGAGTGGCGTTGGTGGTGAGCTTGGCGGCGCGCTTGAGGGTGGCGGTGGCGCCCGTGTTCCGTGCGATGTAGTCGACGCCGTCGTCGCCCATGCGCATGTACTCGCCGACGGCCTTCCACGTGGTGGCGTCGGCGGCCGCGTACAGGTCGGACTGCGGGTCGATGGTGATGTCACCGGTGCAGTTCCGGGTCGTGTCGTTCACGGCCGTGCAGGTGGGCGCGTTGCCCGGGCCCAGGGTGTTCTCGGCGGTGGTGAAGCTGGTACCGCGGTAGAGCTCGACCATCGCCATGACGTCGTCGAACTGGACGTCGGCGCTCCGGGTGATCGTGTACGTCACCCGGACGGTGACCGTGCTGGTGGTGCCGACCGTGATCGCCTTGCCGCCGTTGACGACGACGTTCGAGAAGGTGATGTCCGGCGTGAGTGCCTGCGCCGACGGAACGGCGAGGGCCGAGAGGGCCAGGGCACCGCACACGGCGGTGCCGACGGCGAGCTTTCGCATGTATCCCCACATTCGAGACGGGCCCCTGGGCGTTGCGCTCCAGAACAAGGGCTCGTTGCTGGGGGGACTCTAGGTGAATGTGTGGTGCAAGGGAAATGGGCTTTCTGTGTGAACAGGGTGTGAGAAGCCCTGCTACTCAGCTGTCTCTCGGAAGGGAGCCGTGTCGAGTGTGGGGTACGGTTCCGGGAGCGGGAGAGGCTCGCCCAGGGCGACCTTGGTCTCGGAGGCGTAGTACGCCTGTGTGGGGTCCTCGCCGGGCAGCATCGGGTCGGTGTAGCAGTGTGCCGTGTCGGTGTTGCGGTTGATCAGTACGTACACGGGGACGCCGACGGCGGCGTAGGTGCGCAGTTTGGGGCCGGTGTCCGTCTCGTGGTTGGTGGAGGTGACCTCTCCGGCGAGGGCGATCATGTCGATGGGGTACCAGCCTTTGTGGGCTTTGCGGTACGACTCGTCGAGCTCGGTCGGCTTGCGGCGGCGGAGGTAGAAGTCCGGAACGACCAGGGCCATCGTTCTGCCGTCCTTGTGGGAGGCTCGGTAGCCGTTGCCCATGCCTGCCAGCTCGAATCCCGCGTTGAAGAACTGGACTGCGAGTTTGAAGGCGCCGTCGTTGTGGTGGTCGTTCGGCGTCGGCGGCACGATGGCCATCCCCTCGATGTACTCGGGTCGAATCGGCGCAACCGACGCCTCCTCGATCGCGATCAACAAATCGATGGGGTCCTGCTGCGTCATGACCGTCTCCATGAAGGGTTCGGCGCTCATCGATGGCTCTCCCTCGTCACGCTGATGCCAGGCTACGCCCGCGCTGGGTGCCCGGGCAGAACGATGAGCCGCCCGGATGCGCCGCGACCAGGGAAAACGGTCCGCGTTCACTCGAACGAGTGTGCTGAACCGTTATGGCGGATGGCTTTCCCCGGCTCGGGTTCAGAGCAGGTGATCCACCTTCCCGGCCTTGATGTCGAGGATTAGCGCGCGCAGCGCTTCATGGCTGTCGGTGAGGTAGGCGTGCTCGGCGCCGGCTATGGCGATGTAGGCGTTGCCTTGGGGGTCGGTGCCGAGGCGGAAGCAGGAGTTGCCCTCGCCGCAGAAGGGCTCTTCCCACGTGATTGTCGTGTTGTCCATCGGGACTCCTCAAAGGCTGGTGGCGATCTCACGGATGAAGTCGCGTGACGTCGCCGGAGACAGGGTGATGCCCTCCATCCAGCCCAGATGGGCACGGTACTTCGCCAACTGGGCCTCCGTGTGCAGGAAATCAGGCCCATGAGAGCTGTCGATCTGCACGGTGTCGAGCTGAGGAACCGGCCCTTCCGCGTACAGCACGGTCTGGCCCGCGCCAGGACACGCTCCCGCCTCGAAGGGGATCACCAGCAGCCTGGTGTTCTCCTGCTCCGACTTCTTCACCAGAGGGTCGAGCTGGGCTCGGGCGACCGCACGCCCGCCGAACCGCATCCGGAGTGCGGCCTCGTGCACGATGGCGACGAAGTCGGATGCCTTTTCGCCGTCCAGTACCTGCTGCCGTTCAACCCGGTGAGCCAGCCGCAGGGCGATCTCGTGCTCGGGCAGTTGTGGGATCACGACGCGCAAGATGGCGAGCGCGTGGCCCGAGGTCTGCAGCAGGCCGGGGACATGCATGGAGATTGCAGTTTCGCGAGCACGATCGACCTTGAGGAGTGTTCCGTCGCGGTACCCTAGGACTTTCCGCACCTCGTAAGCGTCCTCGCTGATTTCGCTGAAGAAGAGCGTGGCCGTCGCGGAAATTATGATGCCACTCCACTCGCCAATATCGCACTTCTGCAGTTCTCCTCCAGCCTTTGGGCTTGGAGTCTGCCTGCCGGAAGATGGCAGACCGTCACGACTTGTCATCAAAGTATGGAAGCATAGGCTGGCGTCCGTCATGCCTAATGAGGCGGGCCTAGGTCTTTCCTGTTGTCCGGTGAACAGGCATTGAGCGCCAGTGTGGAGCGATGCTACCGAGGGGGAGTGCGGCGGCGTACGGCAGGCCTATGGGGTCGATACTGTCCGCCCGCACCTCGCTGTTACAGCCCGCCGGCCCTTTTTTGGCGCAATGTCATGAAGTAGTCATCGATGTCGATGATCTCATCTTGGGTCAGCGTCGGAGGTTTGCCATTCTGCTCGTGAACGTGCTGAATGAATTCTGGTCCAGGCGACACTCCGTAGGTTTCGACATAGTCGGCGGCGTCGCCGCGCCAGTAAAATTCACCATCGGTAAGGACTCCACTGCCGCCCGAGGTGCCAAACTTCGATTCCAAGATGTCAGTCGTGTACTCCATGATGGCTAGAACGACATTCCCCTTTCTCATGTATGACGCGATAATGGCCCTTTCGCTGGCGGGGACGGAATCCACTTGGGTGAGCATTTGGTCTCTGCGTTGTGCGTAAACAGACTGCCCTTCCATGAGGCTTAGGATTCCCAGTGAGATGACCCGTCGCATGGTCGATTCTCCTCCATTTGCTGCATTGTGGTCTGTGCTCTCTTATTTTACGATGGGGATGCCCTGTGGCCCATCCTGGCCATTCACGAACCAAACCAGTGCGTGGATCAAGGTCCATCATGTGAGGACTTGCGTTTCTGACCTCCACTCCGAGGATTTCGGCGAGTTCGTCGGCTGCCCCGATGGCTCCATGGCACGTAGCAAGCTGGATTGGTCCGCCTCGGTAGTGAGGATTTTCGAGGATGGCATCCGCGATCTGCTGAGGGTCCGTGATCATTCCATCCACTCTGAGATTTCCGATTTCATCTCCATGAACAATCACATCATGCCCGGCAGCCCCCTTGGAGCGAAGAACGTTCTGCAGGGTATTGGCGTCGTCACCGATCGCCGTTGCCGTCTCGGTGTGCCGGACCGTGGCCCCACTCGCCAAGAAGGAGTCCATTTGGGCTGTGCCTTCCGGCGTGCACGGAGCGAGCCCCATCGGACCTGTTGCCCGCAGCGGCCGCCCACACCGTCTTCATGGTGTTCGAGACGTACTCCTCCTGCTCGTGATACAGCCCTGCCGACAGGTTCAGCCGGCCCGCGAACTCGTTCGCGTCCCGCATCAGGGAGCGCACACCCCAGCCCCACCGCTCACAGAAGTCGGCGAACACCTGACGCAGGCCCCCGTCGCCCACCTCCAGGCCGGCCAGTTCCAGGTCGTCGAAGCCGCGCCCCAGGTTCGCCTCGATGTCGAAGCCGAGCTCCTTCAGCTCGTCCATCGCCAGGTTGATGCCCCGCGTGATCCGCGCCAGCGCCTCCGCGTCGACCCGGTAACCACCGCCACCACCGCCGCCGCTCATGCCGGCACCCCATCGGAGTCCCGGGCAACGGACTCCGGTACGACCCCCGTCACCGGCGGCAGCACCATCCCCGCGACACTGCCCGCATCCACCGCGATCCCGACCGGCCCGTCCACCTGCGGGATCACCTGATCCAGCAGCCGCGCCCCGTACACCGGCACCCGCTCCGGCACCACCTCACCCCGCGCTTCCGCGAAACGCGCCAGCGCCGCGTCGTCCGTGAACACCAGCAGCCAGCGGATACCGCCCGCCTCCACCGAGAGCAGCGTGTCGTCCACCACCGGCACCAGCACCTCACCGCGCCGGAAGTCCCCGACCACCGCACGCAGATCGCCCCGCCCGGCCGCGGCCAGGTCCGCCAGCCGCAGCCGCAACGCCTCGGCTCCCGCCCGGGCTCCCGCCTGGGTTCCCGCCCGGGCTCCCACCTGCGCTCTCGCTCCGGCCATCCCCGTCGCCCCTCGCACGCCCATTCATCGCACAAACGGCCGATCACGTTAGTCGGTCGGATCATGGGAGCACCACAGGCATCCGCGCCACGGCGTGGCGAGCCGCACCCTGGCACGGGAGGCCCCTGGCACGGGACGCCCCCCTGGGATGTGAGGCCCCTGGCACGGGAGGCCCCTGGCACGGGAGCCCCCTGGCACGGGGGCCCCAGGGCTCGACGAAGCACCCGGCGTCCCCAGGGGAGCGCCGGGTACGGAAAAGCCCGGATCGTCAGGCGGAAATGCCGTCGATCCGGGCCAACGCGTCGTCCGCGCCGTACGGCTGCAAGTAGGGCAGCCAACGCGGGTCCCTATGGCCGGTCCCGATGATGCGCCAGGCCAGGCCGGTGGGCGGGGCGGGTTTGTGGCGGAGCCGCCAGCCGATCTCCACGAGATGGCGGTCGGCCTTGACGTGGTTGCAGCGACGGCAGGACGCCACCACGTTGTCCCACACGTGTTTGCCCCCGCGGCTGCGCGGGATGACGTGGTCGACGCTGGTTGCGACGCCACCGCAGTACATGCACCGGCCCCCGTCGCGGGCGAACAGCGCCCGGCGGGTCAGTGGGACGGGCCCCCGGTAAGGGACCCGAACAAACCTTTTGAGCCGGACCACGCTGGGTGCGGGGACTGTGACGGTCGCGCTGTGCATGAAGGCGCCGGACTCCTCGAGACAGATGGCCTTGTTCTCGAGGACGAGGACGAGCGCGCGGCGGAGCGGTACGACGCCGAGCGGCTCGTACGACGCGTTCAGGACCAGGACATGCGGCACGGATGCCTCCTTGTACGCCGGCGGCGCGTGGCTCGCGCCGGGACGATCCGTAGTCAGTCTCCCCTCATGCCTGGTGGAAGCGCCACCATGTCCCGGTAACGGGCTGGGAGTGTTTTCGACCACACCTCTTTCATCCCCCGGTGCGGGGGCACTTCATCCCACCTGTTCATTCCCTGGTGAGAGTCGTCTCTCCCTCGAACATCACAACGATCCACACACGATGCCCCGATAGTGTGGTGGTTCTGCCCGGTAGTCCACGTCTGTCCACGCTCCGGTCCAGGCTCGTCCATGTTCATGGCGGGCTCGCGACGGTGCGTGGCCGTGTCCCCCTGTCTGTCGGCAGACCGCTACACCTGGAGGTACCTGCCGTGTCCTTGTCCGTCCTGCTGTCGGCCGCCGATCCCAGCGAGGAACCGACGGCCCCTTCGCTCCAGGACGCCCAGGAGAGCGCGACCAACGCCGCGAGCTGGGTCGAGGAGAACTGGTCCACCTGGCTCGCGATCGGTCTGCGGGTCCTGCTGATCCTGGTCATAGCGGCCGTCCTGAGAGTGGCGATCCGCCGGGCCATCACCAAGCTCATAGACCGCATGAACCGCACGGCGTCGGCGGTCGACGGCACGGCCCTGGGCGGGCTGCTCGTCAACGTGGAACGGAGGCGTCAGCGCTCCCAGGCCATCGGCTCGGTGCTGCGCTCGGTCGCCTCCTTCCTGATCATGGGCACGGCCGGCCTGATGGTCCTCGCCACCTTCGAGATCAATCTCGCCCCGCTGCTGGCCTCGGCCGGTGTCGCCGGTGTCGCCATCGGTTTCGGCGCCCGGAACCTGGTCACGGACTTCCTCTCCGGCGTCTTCATGATCCTGGAGGACCAGTACGGCGTCGGGGACACCGTCGACGCGGGCGTCGCCTCCGGTGAGGTGATCGAGGTGGGCCTGCGGGTGACCAAGCTGCGCGGCGACAACGGTGAGATCTGGTACGTCCGCAACGGCGAGGTCAAGCGCATCGGCAACCTCTCCCAGGGCTGGTCCACGGCCGGTGTCGACGTCACGGTGCGCCCCAGCGAGGACCTCGCCAGGGTCCGCCGCACCCTGCTGGCGGTCGGCGAGGAGATGAGCAAGGACGAGCCCTGGAACGAGCGTCTGTGGGGCCCGATCGAGGTCCTGGGCCTGGACAGCGTCCTGCTCGACCAGATGGTGGTCCGCGTCTCCGCGAAGACGATGCCCGGCAAGGCACTCTCCGTGGAGCGGGAGCTGCGCTGGCGCATCAAGCTGGCCTTCGACGCGGCCGACATCCCCCTCGTGGGCGGCATCCCGGCCCAGCCGGAGGGCGAGGCGGACGCCGACCCCACGGCCGGCATCGCGCCCCCGTCGGCGTACTCCTCCACGTCGTCGCCCCAGTCCGAGCGGGCGGCTCCGATCGCCCCGGTCGCCCCACCGGTGAAGTAGTCCGCCGTACTGCAGGAGCCTCGTCGCGGCGCCCCGGATGGACCCCCGTCCCTCCCGGGGCGCCGCGACCGTGCCGGGCGTCAGGCGTAGCGCAGCTCCGCCGGGCGCAGGGTGCGGTCCAGGAGCGGCAGTGAGGTGGCCGCGGCCAGGAGGCAGAGGGCGTACACCGCCGGCGGGACCAGGAGCGCCTCGTACGGCACGCTCCAGCCGGTTCCGCCGACGGCGGCCGCGTACCAGACGCCGATCGTCATGCCGCCGATCCCCGCCAGCAGCACCGCCGGAGCGAGCGGCAGGGCGGTCTCCAGCAGCAGCGCCCGGCCGAGCACGGTGTACGGCACGCCTGCCGCGGCCTGCGCGGCCAGGCCCCGGCGACGGGTGGCCAGGGCTTCGGCGGCGCCGACCGCGAGGCCGGAGAGGGCGATCGCGAGGGCGACGAGGACGGCCGCGCCGGTGAGGTTGATGCCGGTGGTGTAGTAGGCCATGTCCTCGGGCGGTAGCGGCACCTCGGGCGGCTCGACGGTGTTCAGGTCGGTGAGCAGGGCGTGCCGTACGCCCATGAAGCCGGTGCCGACGACGGTCACCAGGAGTACCGCCGCGTGGGTGCGGGCCGTGGTCCACGGCGCGTCGCGCAGGCGTTCGGCGGCGATCAGCACGGCCGGGTTCCCGGTACGGGCGGCAAGCAGCCGGCCGGTGAACCGAGAGGTCACTCCGGTCAGCCCCACGGCGCCCATCCCGGTCAGGACCACCACGACGAACACGATCACCGGGGCCGTGGTGTACCCGGCGAAAGCGTCCGGCGTAAGGAGCATCCCCGCCAGCAGTACGCCCAGAGCCGCTGCGAGGAACCCGGCGCCCGGGCCCCGCCGCGAAGCCGGCCGCACCCGTCGTACCCAGCCGAGCGGCGACGCGACCACCCGGCGCAGCGCGAGAGCGCTCACCAGCGCGCCCAGCAGCGGGACGGCGAGCGCGACCACAACGATCCCGGCCCAGACGATCCCGGGCGGGTCCCCGGCCAGGCTCAGCAGGAACGGCACGAACAGTGCCGTGGCGACCGCCGCGCCCACCAGACACGCCAGCCCCGACTCCAGGGCGGCGATCCGCCGCACCTGCCCGGCCGTCGCTCCCGCCAGCCGCAGCCCGGCGAGGCGCCGGTCGCGGTGCACGGCGCCGATCCGGGCGCACTGGCCGAGGAAGCCCAGCACCGGGATCAGCAGAAGCACCAGCCCCAGCAGCACACCCGAGCGCGTGCCCGGCTCGTCGAGGAGCCCGGCCGCGAGCGGAACGCGGTGGTGCCCCGGCACCGAGGCCAGGACCGTCGCCCCCAGAGTGAACGCCGTCGCCAGCCCCGCCCCGACCGCGGTGAGCGTCACCCGCCACCACTCCCGCCGGTCGGACCCGCGGGTGAGCAGCCAGGCCGTGCGCAGATCCGATGCCACGGTTCTCAGTGGACTCACGCCGCCACCCCCAGCGGGACCACGGCACCGTCGTGCAGCCGCACCTCGCGGTCCGCGTACGCCGCGACCTTCGCGTCGTGGGTGATCAGCAGCACCGCCGCACCCGACTCCCGGGCCGTGTGCACCAGCGCCGACATGACCTGCTCGCCGGCGATCGAGTCCAGCGCACCCGTCGGCTCGTCCGCGAAGACGACCTTCGGGCCGGTCACCAGCGCCCGGGCCAGCGAGACGCGCTGCGCCTGCCCGCCGCTCATCTCGCCGGGCCGCAGCTCCTCCTGGCCGCGTACGCCGAACCGCTCCAGCCACTCGCCCGCCCGCACGTGCGCGTCCTTGCGTGCGGCGCCCGCCAGCAGCAGCGGCAGCGCCACGTTGTCCAGGGCCGTCAGCTCGGGGATCAGCTGTCCGAACTGGAACACCACCCCGAAGTCCGTGCGGCGCAGCTCACTGAGCCGTTTCTCGGGGAGCTGGTCGAGGCGTGCGCCGCCGTAGAGCACGGACCCCTCGTCCGGCCGGACGATTCCCGCCAGGCAGTGCAGCAGCGTCGACTTGCCGCTGCCGCTCGCGCCCGTGACGGCGAGGATCTCGCCCGCGCGCAGCTCCACGGAGGCGCCGCGCAGTGCCGGGGTCCTCCCGTGGGACTTGGCCAGTCCACGGGCCGCGAGGAGCGGCGGCGCCGGCTTGTCGCTGTGTCTGTCGGTCATGAGGCGTCGACCTCCGCGGTCAGAGTGGTGAGCCGGGCCGCGGTGGTGTCCATCCAGCGGAGGTCGGCGTCGAGGTGGTTGAGGGCGTAGTCCGCCGAGAGCACGGTGGCGAGGTCGGCGGCCGGCGCGGTCTTCACGGCGGTGAGCTCCCGCATCCGCTCCATGTGCGCGGTGCGTTGTGCCCGGAGGTAGGCGGCCGGGGCGCCGCCGGCGAGGATCGAGACGACGACCTTGGCGAATATCTCGTTCGTCACGAACGGCGCGGGCGGGGTGATCTCGGCGGCCCACTCGGTGAGTTCACGTGCGCCGTCGTCCGTAGAGCGGTACATCGTCCGCTCCGGGCCGCCGGCGGAATCGGTGCCGTCGATCTCGGCGAGGCCGTCGCGGACCAGTCGCTGGAGGGTCGTGTAGACCTGCCCGTAGGCCAGTGGGCGGGCCTGCGGGAAGCGGTCGTCGTGGCGTCGCTTGAGGTCGTAGCCGTGGCTCGGTCCTCCGGCGAGCAGGCCCAGCAGGATGTGGCGGGTGCTCATGGGCATCATTATGTACCGAGTATATGTACTCAGTGAATAGTACTCAGTGACTTTGTTTGCCTGGGTGGTGGGTGGTGGGTGGTGGGTGGCGGAGGGCGGGCTCGTGGGTTGGTGCGGGTCGGGTGTGGCTGGTCGCGCAGTTCCCCGCGCCCCTTAAAAGACGCGCAGGTCCCCGCGCCCCTCAGAGGACGCGCAGTTCCCCGCGCCCCTTAAGGAAGCGCGCCCCGCGCCCCTGAAAGACCTCAGCGCCCCGCGTCCCCCGCCACCGCGTACGCCTCGACCGACCACAGCGAGTACCCGTACCGCGTGGCCCGCTCGACCCCCTGGACGCGCACGAACCGCACGTCGCGCTCGTCCATGCGCACCGACTCACGTCCGCCCCGCCCGTTCCGTACGGCCGCGGCCGTACGCCACGTGCGGCCGTCGGCCGACACCTGGACGCGGTACTCGGCCGCGTACGCGTCCTGCCAGTGCAGGACCACCTGCCCGAGGCGGACCGGCTCGGGCAGTTCCGTCTGCCACCAGGCGCCGTCCTTGGTGGGGGACGACCAACGGGACGCCGGATCACCGTCGTTGGCGGCCGAGGCGGGGAAGTCCTTCGTCTCGTCTCCGGACGACGCGGACTTCGCCCCGCGCGCGAGGTCGCGGTCCGCGGTGCGCGGGAAGGCACGGACCGTGAGGGTCCGGGTGGCGTCGTCGCCGAAGGAGAGCGGGACCTCGTACGTGCCCGAAGGCGTCCCCTCGGGGACGGTGATCTCGATCGGGACGTCGACCGCCGTGCCGCGCGGGAGCGTCGACCGGGAGGGGACCGCCACCTTGATGCCCCGGGGCGCCTTCGCGGTGAGGCGTCCCCGTACGTCCCCGGGCCGCAGGGACGTCACCCGGGCGGTCACCGTGCGCGTGCCGCCGATCTCCACGTCCGTCTCGGGGCGCGGCAACTCCAGTGCGGTGGCGGGGGAGTCGTACCAGGGCACGAGATGGCGCACGGTCGCGCCGCCCCGCACACGCAGGGCGTCCGCCCGTACGGGATCCCTGAGCGCGAGTTCCGTCGCGCCGCCCTCCGTGAACGCCCCGATCCACCGCCAGCCCTCGCCCGGCACGTGCGCCTCGACCACACCCCGGGCGCCGGGGTCGGCGAGTACAGTCACCGCGGTCAGGTCGCCGGACCGGGGCAGGCGCCCGTCCCGTGCCGCCTGCCGGCCGAGCCCCGCCCAGTTCTCGTACGCCTTCCGGGCCCGCTTCAGGAACGGGTCGAGCACACCCTCACCGACCGTGACCCGGCCCGTGGCGAGTCCGCCGCGCAGGCGGTCCAGTTCCCGGTACGCCGTCCAGGCCGCCCCGGCGTCGCCGGCCGCCTGGGCGTCCAGCAGGTCGACGGCCGTCTCGCCGGCGGTGCCGTACCGGGCCAGCTGCTCGGCCCAGGGCGCGACCTCGTCCGCGATGCCGGTGTCGGACAGGCGCCCGGGGGTCTCGCGCATCACGGTGAAGGCGGCGCGCAGCCGCTTGGCCGCCCGCGCGTACGCGGCCCGGCCCGTCGTCGTGTCGGTCGTCGTGCGCGCCGTCCAGACCGCGTCGATGAGCGGCCGCAGATACGCCGACTCGGTGGTGCCGAGGACCGACGAGGAGTCGTTGCCCGCGAGGGCCTCCAGGGCCTCCTCACGCATCCGGTCGCCGCCCGCGAGGTCGTCGATCGCGGCCTGCCAGGACTCCTCGGGCCGGTAGTCGCGCGGGTTCCACGCGTAGTCAGCGGTGGTGAACAGCGGAATGCGGGACGCCTCCGCCTGCGGCATCGCGTTGGCGAGCATGGCCGCGGAGCCGCCCGCGACCGCGGGTTCGCGGCCGGTGTAGGGCCCGAGGAAGATACGGTCCTCCGCGTAGTCGTTGACCGGGTAGTTGTCCATGGTGACCAGCGGGTGTCCGGCGAACACCGCGCGGATGCGGGCGAGTTCGGCCCCGGTGATGGTCTTCGGCACCACCCCGACACCCGTCCACGCGACGCCGACCGTGTCGTCCAGCTCGGCCGCCAGCGCGCGCCGGTACGCGGTCGAGCCGTCCTGGTAGTACTCGGTCGGCATCAGCGACAACGCCGGTGTGTCCGGGTGGCGTTCGGACAGGTGACGGGCGACCGCGTTCGCGACCCGCGCCTGTGCCCGCGCCGCGGCCCGCGGGCCCGAGCCGAACGTTTCGGCATCCGCCCCGCAGTGCCACTCGCTGTAGCTCACGTCCTGGAACTGGAGCTGGAAGGCCCGGAACCCCAGCTCCCTCATGGCGTCCAGCTTGCGGGTGAGTGCCTTGACGTCGTCGTCCGACGAGAAGCACATCGCCTGGCCGGGGGACACCGCCCACGTCAGCGTGACGTGGTTACGGTCCGCCCGGTGGGCCAGTTCGCGGAAGTCGGCGCGCTGTTCGGCGGGGTACGGCTCCCGCCACCGCGCCTGGCGGTAGAGGTCGTCGCCGGGGGCGTACACGTAGAGGTTCTGCTTGGTGCGGCCCATGAAGTCGATCTGGGCCAGGCGCTGTTCACGCGTCCACGGGGTGCCGTAGAAACCCTCGGTGGTACCGCGCAGGGCGGTGCCCGGCCAGTCGCGGACGACGACCCCCGCGACGCGCCCCTTCGCGATCAGCTGACGGAGTGTCTGGACCGCGTGGAACAGGCCGTCCCTGCCGACGCCGGCCAGGGCCACGGTGTCGCGTCCCGTGACGCGGCCGACCGCGAGACGGTAGCCACCGGAGGGGAGATCGGCGCGGGGCGGGGCGCCGAGAGCGGTGAGCGCTTCGTCCACGCCCTTCCCGTCTCCGTACGCCGGGCTCTCGCCCGCGCGCACCACGAGCGCACCCGGTGGCACGGGCTCCCCTTCGCGCGCCGTGGTGACGGTGCGCGCGCCGGCCTCGAACAACAGCGCCCGGAGCGCGTCGAGGGCGGACGGATCGGTGTTCGCCTCGCCGACCAGGACGACCTCGTCCGTGACCGGGACACCGGCGCCGGTCGAGCGCAGAGACTGGGGGCGGGGCCAGACCTGGGGCGTGGAAGCGCCCTTCGCGGGCGCGTCCGGTAAGGACGCGCGCCCACCCGGAGGGCTCGTGGACGCGTTCGACGGCTCGGCGGAGCCACCGGGAGCCGCCACGGACGCGCCCGCGGCTCCTGTTCCGGTGGATGCGCGCGCCGACTCGGCGGGCTCCGAGGACCCGGCCGCCTCCGCCGACTCGTCCTGGGCGTCCGAGGCCGTCGTCGGCACGATCGGGCGTGCCGTGGAGGGACCCGTCCCCAACGCGCCCGCGACCACGGCGATCGCGATGGCCGCCGCTCCCTTCCTGCCCCGGAGCTGCACGGCCCCCTCCTCTGCCCTCTGTCAATCGCCTTGCCGCCCCCACGGCTGACATCAAAACGTTATCGACCTCACCACCCGGGTGGGCGCGGTGTCAACGAGCGCGGCCGTTGTGCCAGAATTGCCCAAATCTGCACGCTGGGTGACGAGGGTCGGACGGAACGTGTGTGACCAAGGCCACGTTGTCCGCCGGGACACGTCTGCGGAGGCGCCCACTGGGTAGGGCTGCCGTAACCCGGCCGGCGACCCCGCCGGCCACGTACGACGACTCACGACGACTAAGGAGGCCATCGTGGCCGCACACATGCTGTTCCCGGCCCTCTCCAAACCCACGGCGGAGCAGTCCGCCGACCTCGAGCACGTATGCGTGTTCAGCGCGGAGGGGGCCTGCGCCGAGCCGCCCCTGACCAGCGAGCCCCCGCTGCCTGACGCCGAGCCCCTCACCAGCGAACCACCCCTCGCCGACATCGCCCCCCTGACCAGCGAACCCACGCCCACCGGCGCCGCCTACTCCGGCCTCGATCCCATGGGGGTCTAGATGGCACAACCGGCCGACCCAGCGGCGGAGCCGAGCCCCGCCGAGGACGCCGACTCCTCCGGCGGCCCACAGAGAGGGACACCGCTGTCCCGGCTCGCCGCGCTGCACGGGGTCGCCACCTCCTACAGCCCCTCCCCGGACCGTACGGTCGCGGCCTCGGACGCCGCGATCGTCTCGGCCCTGGCGGCGCTGGACGTCGACGCGAGCACCCCTGAGGCCGTGCGCGCGTCCCTCGCCGTACGGGAACGGGAGCTGAGGGAGCGCCTGTTGCCGCCGACACTGGTGTGCTGGGGCGGACAGACCCCCGGCGCACTGGCCTCACTCCCCGAGGGCACCCGCCTGCGCGTCGAGACCGAGCAGGGCGAACTCCGCTCCGCCGCCGAGCAGTTGCCCCCGGGCGTGCACGCCCTGCGCGCCACCGCACCCGACGGCCGCACCGCCGACGTCCACCTCGTCGTGGCCCCGTCCCGGCTGCCCGCGCCGCCCGGACGCGCGTACGGACTTCTCGTCCAGCTCTACTCCCTGCTCTCCCGGCGCAGCTGGGGCATGGGCGACCTCGGCGACCTGGCCGAGCTGACCGCCTGGGCCGGCCGCGCGCTCGGCGCCGGATTCGTGCAGGTCAACCCCCTCCACGCGGCCGTACCCGGCCACCCGACCGACCCCTCCCCGTACCGCCCCTCCTCCCGCCGCTACCCCGACCCCGTGCACCTGCGCGTCGAGGACATCCCCGAGTTCCCCTACGTCGAGGACCAGGGCCGCGTCCGTGCGCTGATCGAACGGGGCGCCCGGCTGCGCGCGTCCGTGCTCGGCGAGGGCGAGCTGATCGACCGCGACGCCGTGTGGGAGACCAAACGCGAGGCGCTGGAGCTCGTGCGCGACGTACCGCTCGGGCCCGGACGGCGGGCCGCGTACTGCGACTTCCTCGCCGAGGAGGGCGAGGCGCTGGAGGACCACGCCACGTGGTGCGCGCTCGCGGAGGCGTACGGCTCCGACTGGCACCGGTGGCCCGCCGGTCTGCGCGACCCCCGCTCACCCGAAACCGCCCGCGCCCGCGCCGAGTTGATGGACCGCGTCGACTACCACAGCCGTCTGGCGTGGCTCACGGACGCCCAGCTCGCCGCCGCGCAGCGCTCCGCGCGGGACGCCGGGATGCCGATCGGGCTCGTCCACGACCTGGCGGTCGGCGTGCACCCCGGCGGCGCCGACGCGTGGGCGCAGCAGGAGTACTTCGCGGCCGGCATGTCGGTCGGCGCGCCCCCGGACGCCTTCAACGCCCGCGGCCAGGACTGGGGCCTGCCGCCCTGGCGCCCCGACCGCCTCGCCGCCTCCGGCTACGCCCCGTACCGCCGGCTGCTGCGCGCCCTGTTCCGGCACGCGGGCGCCCTGCGGATCGACCACGTCATGGGGCTCTTCCGGCTGTGGTGGGTGCCGCTGGGGCAGGCGCCGACGGAGGGCACGTACGTCCGCTACGACGCCGAGGCGATGCTGGCGATCCTGGTGCTGGAGGCCTCGCGCGCCGGTGCGCTGGTGATCGGCGAGGACCTCGGGACGGTCGAGCCGGGGGTGCGCGAGGCGCTGACCGAGCGCGGCGTGCTGGGCACGTCGGTCCTGTGGTTCGAACGCGACTGGGACGGCACGGGACTGCCGCTGCCGCCCGAGCGCTGGCGCGCGGACTGCCTGGCCACGGCCACCACCCACGACCTGCCGCCCACCGCCTCCCGGCTGACCGGCGACCACGTCGACCTCCGCGACCGCCTCGGCCTGCTGAGCCGGCCGCTGGAGGAGGAACGCGCGGCGGCCGCCGCCGACGCGGGCGAGTGGCTGGCCCTCCTGGCCCGCCTCGGCCTGCTCCAGGGGGCGAGCGGCGGCATCTCGTCCCCCTCGGAGGAGGCCGAGATCCAGGCCCTCCACCGCTTCCTGCTGCGCACCCCGGCCCGCATGATCGGTCTCTGGCTCCCGGACGCGGTCGGCGACCGCCGCCCGCAGAACCTCCCCGGCACCTGGGACCAGTACCCGAACTGGCGCCTGCCCATCGCCGACGCCGACGGCCGCCCGGTGACCCTGGAGGACCTGGCGTCCTCACCCCGGCTGCACGCGCTGGTGGACGTGTTGCGGGGGCGCCGGGCGCCGGGCCCGGGGCAGGGTGGTGGTGACGGGCACTCCTGAGCGGCCGCTGTACGGGACCCCGGGCGCGCGGCCGTTTCCGGCGTTCGCTACGTTTGCACCGTGGACAAGAAGAACGCCCTGCGCGCCGGCGCCCTGGCCGCCGGTACGACGCTGATGATGCTGCTCATGTCGTCTCCCGCTCTCGCGGCGGTCCGCGACGACGGTGACGACCCGGGCCCCGGCCTGACGGTGTTCGAGACGCTGGGCCTGTTCGTCGTGGCGCCGCTCGCGCTCTTCCTGCTGATCGCGGGCCTGGTGTGGGTCCTCGACGGGTCCACGGACCGCGCGCCGAAGGCCAAGGGCAAGACCCCGGCCAAGGCGGACGCCAAGGCCTGACGGCCGCCCGTCGTCCACAGCCACGGCTCTTCCGCCTTCCACGGAGGGCGCTGAGAGCACCGAGGGCACCCGCCGCACACGTGTGCGGCGGGTGCCCTCGTCGTGTTCTGTGCCGGCTGCGGGCGGAGGGCCTTCAGGGGTACGGCGTCGGGCCCAGCCACACCTCACGATCTCTTCGCGGCTCGCGGCTCGCGGTCACCGTGGAGCATGGGGCGGGCGGCCGCCGCACGGCAGCCGGGGCTGCCGGTAGCCGGGGCCGGCAGGGTTACTCCCCCGTCGCGAGCACCAGCCGGCGCAGTAGGTCGGCCAGTTGGCCGGCCTGTTCCTCGTCCAGGCGGGAGAGCGCCTCGGTCTGGACCTCAAGGCCGGCCGTGACCGCTTCGTCGACCAGCCGCAGCCCCTCGTCCGTGAGCGTGACCTGCAGACCCCGCCGGTCGTGCGGGTCGGGGGAGCGGCGGAGCAGCCCGGCGCGCTCCAGCTTGTCGAGACGGCCGGTCATACCGCCGGTGGTGAGCATCAGGGTGGCCGAGAGCTGCCGGGGGGACAGCGTGTGGGGCGCGCCCGAGCGGCGGAGGGCCGCCAGGACGTCGAACTCCCCACGTGAGATCCCGAACCGCGCGTACGTCTTCTCCGTCCGGTCGCCCATGGTGCGCGAGAGCCGGTAGACGCGGCCGAAGACCTCCATCGCGGTGGTGTCCAGGTCGGGCCGGACCCGCGCCCACTGCTCGATGATCGCGTCGACGGGGTCCGTGGGGGAGGTGGTCATGAGGTGAGTATCGGGCCGGTACCGGTCGGCCGCAAGAAAGCGGCTTGACGGCAAGTTGCTTAGCACTAAGCTAATTGCGAGCAAGTTAATCATCGGCAAGCTGCCTCACCTCGTCCCGCCGCGAAGGGCGACGCACTCCATGACCTCGAACCGCCCCACCCTCATAGCCCTGACAGCCCTCGCCCCCGTCTCCTGGGGCACCACCTACGCGGTCACCACCGAGTTCCTGCCGCCCGACCGCCCCCTGTTCACGGGTCTGGTGCGATCGCTGCCCGCCGGTCTGCTGCTCCTGGCGCTCGCCCGGGTGCTGCCCCGCGGCGCCTGGTGGGGGAAGGCCGCGGTCCTGGGCGCGCTGAACATCGGCGCGTTCTTCCCGCTGCTGTTCCTCTCCGCGTACCGGCTGCCCGGCGGTATGGCGGCGGTCGTGGGCTCGGTCGGGCCGCTGTTCGTCGCCGGCCTGGCCGCCGTGCTGCTGGGCGAGCGCCCGACCCGGCGCACGCTGCTCACCGGCATCGCCGCCGCCCTCGGGGTCAGCCTCGTCGTGCTCAGGGCGGCGGGCGCGCTCGACCTCGTCGGCCTCCTCGCGGCCCTCGCCTCCACCGCGTCCATGTCGGCCGGCACGGTGCTCACCAAACGGTGGGGCCGCCCCGAGGGCGCCGGCCCGCTCGCCCTCACCGGCTGGCAGCTCACCGCGGGCGGGCTGCTGATCGCTCCCGTCGCCCTCCTCGTCGAGGGGGCCCCGCCCGTGCTGGACGGCCGGGCGGTCGGCGGGTACCTCTACCTCGCGCTGGCCAACACCGCGGTCGCGTACTGGCTCTGGTTCCGTGGCATCGGGCGGCTCAGCGCCACCCAGGTCACCTTCCTCGGGCCGCTCTCACCGCTCACCGCGGCCGTCGTGGGGTGGGCCGCGCTCGGCCAGGCACTGACACCGGTCCAACTGGCGGGCATGGCGCTGGCGTTCGGGGCGACGGTGCTCGGGCAACTCGGGCCCCGTACCGCCCACCCCTCCA
The DNA here is from genome assembly GCF_055572015.1 of Streptomyces sp. NPDC030840. Classification (NCBI taxonomy): domain Bacteria; kingdom Bacillati; phylum Actinomycetota; class Actinomycetes; order Kitasatosporales; family Streptomycetaceae; genus Streptomyces; species Streptomyces sp. NPDC030840. The sequence continues at coordinate 308,907 of NZ_JBVIEE010000001.1, forward strand.
CCGTGGCCCCCGGTAAGCCCATGGGCCCCGTCGTCCCCGGGGACGCGCCCTTGACACCCCGAACCGGCGCGTCGAGCCTTGGCAGGACGCGTGCCCGGGAACGCGCATGACCGCACGTGAACGCTTCTGGACGCTCAACCTCCCTCCTCGGCAAAGGAGTTGACGTGACTGCGAAGACGGTGATCAGCACCTCGCGGGAGCCGGGGGCCGGCCCGTCGCACCCCATCGGAACCAGGGGCCGCGGCGACGCGACGGGCTCCTGACGGGGCGGGCGGCATGCGAAGAGGCGGCATGCGAAGCGGCGGCACAGGACAGGAGGGGCCAAGGGGACGCGGGAGACCTCGGGGGCCTGAAGGGCGAGGGGGACGGCGGGGGCCCTGGGAACAAGAGGGGCCCGAGGGGCGCGAAGTGGCCGACCGGCCCGTGACCGTCGCCGGGATCTATCCCACTCTGGAAGAACTGACCGTCCGGGCAAGGGCGTTGACCGCCGCACGTCCCGGACTCCTCCGGCTGCGCACCGTCGGGACCTCGCGCTCGGGGCGGCCCCTGTGGCTGCTGTCCGCCGGGCACGGGCGCCGGAACGTCCTCACCGTCGCGGGCGCCCATTCCAACGAACCCGTCGGCGGGGCCTCCTCGATCCGGCTGGCCGAGGAGTTCGCGCTGGACCCGGACGTGCTCGACGCCCTGGACTGCACCTGGCACTTCCTGCTCTGCCTCGACCCGGACGGCATGAGCATCAGCCAGCGGCACGGCTGGCCGGCGGCGGGGTGGGGCGTCGAGCGCTACCACCGGTACTTCTACCGGCAGGAGTTCACCTGCCAGCCGGAGTTCCGGCCCCTCGGGGACCGGCCGGAGGCTCCGCTGCCCGAGTCCGACGTGCTCGTCGGGCTGCTCGACGAGCTGCGCCCCGCCGTCCAGTTCTCGCTGCACGGCATGGAAGCAGGAGGAACCTTCCTGCAGCTGACCAGAAGGGTGCCCGGAGCGGCCCGCGCCTTCCGTGAGGTGGCGGCGAACCTGGGGGTTCCCGTGGAACACCGGCCCTTCGACGGCCTGGGCTGGTTCGTCGAAGGCCCGGGCGTCCTCGTGGTGCCCGGCGCCGAACCGGCCGACGAGCGCGACCCCTCCGGTTTCACCTCCGAGGCGACCTGGACGTACCCCATGCGGTACGGCACCGTCACCGCGGTGGTCGAGGCCCCGATGTGGGCCGTGGACGCCGTCGCCGACCCCCGGCCCACGGCCGGCGCCGAGGAGCACATCGCGCGGGTGAGCCGGACCCTGCTGGAACGCGGCGAACGCGTGGAGGCCGCCCTGGGGCGCCGTGTCGCACCGGTCGCCGCCGAGCTCCTGCCGTACGAGTCGGCCGCCCGCGAACTGCTCGGCGTCGGCCCCGGGGTCGCCGACACCTGGAAGAGCTACCTCGCGGACGACCTCGGCGGCGTCGGACTCGCCACCACCGTCGGCAACTCCGTCTCCCTCGACCTCGCGGCCCGCCGGGTCCCCCTGCGCGCGGCGGCGATGCTGCGGCAGGCTCTCGGCGACCCGCCCACCGACGCGGTGGCCGCGGACGCGCTCGGCACCCTGGTGCGGGAATGGTGCCAGGAGTTGCAGACCGCCTTCGGCGTCCGCTGGCTTCCGGTCCGCCACCAGACCGCGCTGCACGGGCAGATCATGCTGCGACTGGCGCGGTTGGTGCTGGGCGGCTGAGAGCGGCAGGGGAGGGGCGCCCGGTGCATCACCGGGCGCCCCTGAGCGTCGTACGACGGACCGCGCCTGTGCCCGCCCCTGTGACCGCTCTCCTGCTCCCGTGCCTAGGCCTGCGCCGCCGCGTCCGCCGCCTGGGCCTTCAGGGCGCGCTCGACGCCCGCGCGGGACTCCGAGACGAGCCGGCGCAGGGCCGCGCCCGGCTCGGCGTCGGCCAGCCAGTCGTCCGTGCGGTCCAGGGTGGCCTGCGAGACCTGGACGGACGGGTACAGGCCGACGGCGATCTGCTGGGCCATCTCGTGGGAGCGGGACTCCCAGATGTCCTTGACCGCCTCGAAGTACTTCTCCGCGTACGGAGCGAGCAGCTCGCGCTGGTCGGTCTGGACGAAGCCCGCGATGACCGCCTCCTGCACGGCGTTCGGGAGCTTGTCGGACTCGACGACCGAGGCCCAGGCCTCCGCCTTGGCCGCCTCCGTCGGGCGCGCGGCCCGCGCCGAGGCCGCGTGACGCTCGCCCGCCGCCGTCTTGTCGCGCTCGTACTCGCCCGCGATCTCCGTCTCGTCGAAGCGCCCCACCGCCGCGAGCCGGTGCACGAACGCCCACCGCAGCTCCGTGTCGACGGCCAGCCCCTCGATCGTCTGCGTGCCCTCGAGCAGCGCCTCCAGCAGGTCCAGCTGCTCCGGCTCCCGCGCGGTCGCCGCGAAGGCGCGCGCCCAGGCCAGCTGGTGGTCGCTGCCCGCCTCGGCCGCCCGCAGATGGGCCAGCGTGGCGTCCGTCCAGCGGGTCAGCAGCACATCGCGCGCCGCCGGGTCGGCGTACAGGTCGATGGCCAGCTTCACCTGGCGGTGCAGCGACTGCACCACACCGATGTCGGACTCCTTGGCGATGCCCGACAGGACGAGCGAGAGGTAGTCGCGGGTCGCGAGCTCCGCGTCGCGCGTCATGTCCCAGGCCGAGGCCCAGCACAGGGCGCGCGGCAGGGACGCCTCGAAGTCACCGAGGTGCTCGGTCACGAAGGCCAGGGACCGCTCGTCGAGGCGCACCTTCGCGTACGACAGGTCGTCGTCGTTGAGCAGGACCACGGCCGGGCGGCGCCTGCCCACCAGCTGGGGCACGGCCGTCAGCTCCCCGTCGACGTCCAGCTCGACGCGGTCCTCGCGCACCAGCTTGCCGCTGTCGTCGTCGAGCTCGTACAGGCCGATCGCGATGCGGTGCGGGCGCAGCGTCGGCTCGCCCTTGGCGCCGGCGGGCAGGGCGGGGGCCTCCTGCCGCACGGTGAAGGAGGTGATGACCCCGTCGGCGTCCGTCTCGATCTCCGGCCGCAGGATGTTGATCCCGGCCGTCTCCAGCCACTTCTTCGACCATGTCTTCAGGTCGCGTCCGGAGGTCTCCTCCAGCGCGCCCAGCAGGTCGCTGAGCCGCGTGTTGCCGTACGCGTGCGCCTTGAAGTACGCCTGCACGCCCCGGAAGAACTCGTCCATGCCGACGTAGGCGACGAGCTGCTTCAGCACGGACGCGCCCTTGGCGTAGGTGATCCCGTCGAAGTTGACGAGCACGTCGTCCAGGTCGCGGATCTCGGCCATGATCGGGTGCGTGGACGGCAGCTGGTCCTGGCGGTAGGCCCACGTCTTCATCTGGTTGGCGAACGTGGTCCAGGAGTGCGGCCACCGGCTTCCGGGCGCGTGCGCCTGGCAGGCGATCGAGGTGTACGTGGCGAACGACTCGTTCAGCCACAGGTCGTTCCACCACTCCATCGTCACGAGGTCGCCGAACCACATGTGGGCCAGCTCGTGCAGGATGGTCTCGGCGCGCACCTCGTACGCCGCGTCGGTCACCTTGGACCGGAAGACGTACTGGTCACGAATGGTGACCGCGCCGGCGTTCTCCATCGCTCCCGCGTTGAACTCCGGCACGAACAGCTGGTCGTACTTCTTGAACGGGTACGTGTAGTCGAACTTCTCCTGGAACCAGTCGAAGCCCTGCCGGGTCACCTCGAAGATCGCGTCCGAGTCGAGGAACTCGGCGAGCGAGGGCCGGCAGTAGATGCCGAGCGGCACGCTCTGCCCGTCCTTCTCGTACACGCTGTGGACCGAGTGGTACGGGCCCACGATGAGCGCCGTGATGTACGTGGAGATCCGGGGCGTCGGCTCGAACTCCCAGACGTCGTCCTTGGGTTCGGGCGTCGGCGAGTTGGAGATCACGGTCCAGCCGGTGGGCGCCTTCACGGTGAACTGGAAGGTGGCCTTCAGGTCGGGCTGCTCGAAGGACGCGAACACCCGGCGGGCGTCCGGCACCTCGAACTGGGTGTAGAGGTAGGCCTGGTTGTCGACGGGGTCGACGAACCGGTGAAGGCCCTCACCGGTGTTGGTGTACGCGCAGTCGGCGACGACCCGCAGGATGTTGCGGCCCTGAAGCAGCCCCGGCAGGGCGATCCGGGAGTCCTCGAACAGCTCGGCGGGGTCGTGGGAGTCCCCGTTGAGGGTCACCTCGTGGACGGTCGGGGCCACCAGGTCGATGAAGGACTCCGCGCCGCTCTCCGCCACGTCGAAGCGCACCGTGGTCACGGACCGGTAGGTGCCGCCCTCCTGCGCGCCGGAGAGGTCGAGATCGATCTCGTACGAGTCAACGGTGAGCAGCTTCGCCCGCGCTTGAGCCTCTTCGCGGGTCAGGTTTGTGCCAGGCACGCGGTCATCTCCTCGTCATGTGTGGTCTCGGCCATCCTTCCACGGGACCCGCGGGGAACGCGATGTCCGTTTCCCGCCGGTGAACAGGGCGTACGCGCGCCAGGCTGGCCTTCATGACGACGTACGTTTCACGCCCCATCACCCCTGCGGCCCTGAAGGAGTTGCGCTCTGCTGACGATGCGGGGCGCCGGATGGTTCCCGAGACCGACGAGGAGGGCGGCGCTCCGCTCCGCTGCTGTCTGCGCCGCAGTGAGCCCGGGGAGGTGATCGCTCTCGTCTCGTACGCGCCGTTGCGGCGGTGGGCGGCGGAGACGGGGGTGGATCCTGGCGCGTACGACGAACAGGGGCCGGTGTTCATCCATGCGGGGGAGTGCGGGGGGCCTGCCGTCGGGGCGCGCCGCCCGTTCACGGAGTCACACCGCACGGTCCGCCGGTACTCCACCGACGGGCGCATTCTGGGGGGTCGGCTGGTGGCGAGCGCGGGGGTGTCCGAACAGGGCAGCGAGGAGGCGTTCGAGAAGGCCTTCGCGGAGGCCTTCGCCGATCCTGAGGTGGCGGTGGTGCACGTAAGGGCGGTGGAGTACGGGTGCTTTCTGTACGAGGTGCGCAAGGGCTGAAAGATCAGCCCCTTGGGGGCACATCCCACCGGTAGCTGGGGGAGTTCGAGGAGCGGGGTCCGGGGCGGAGCCCCGGCGGGGTCGAAGGAGGGAGCCCCTGGGGATGGGACGGGTAGGGGGTGCGGGGGCGGAAAAACCTCACCCCCGCACCCCCACCGGGCGTCACCCCTTCAGCTCAGCCGCCACCAGCTCCGCGATCTGCACCGCGTTCAGCGCAGCGCCCTTGCGGAGGTTGTCGTTGGACACGAACAGCGACAACCCGTGCTCGACGGTCTCGTCCACCCGGAGCCGGCCCACGTACGAGGGATCCTTGCCCGCGGCCTCCAGCGGCGTCGGAATGTCGGAGAGGGCCACCCCCGGCGCCCCCGCGAGCAGCTCGGTCGCGCGCTCGACGGTGATCGGCCGGGCGAAACGGGCGTTGACCTGGAGCGAGTGGCCGGAGAAGACCGGGACGCGCACGCACGTGCCGGAGACCTTGAGCGCCGGGATCTCCAGGATCTTGCGGGACTCGTTGCGGAGCTTCTGCTCCTCGTCGGTCTCGTTCAGACCGTCGTCCACGATCGACCCGGCCAACGGGACCACGTTGAAGGCGATGGGACGCTTGTAGACCTGGGGCTCGGGGAAGTCGAGCGCCTCCCCGTCGTGCGTGAGCTTGTCCGCGTCGGCGACCACCTTCTGCGCCTGCCCGTGCAGCTCGGCCACGCCCGCGAGCCCCGAGCCGGAGACCGCCTGGTACGTGGCGACGACCAGCGCCTCCAGGCCCGCCTCCTCGTGCAGCGGCTTCAGCACCGGCATCGCGGCCATCGTCGTGCAGTTCGGGTTGGCGATGATCCCCTTGGGGCGGTCCGCGATCGCGTGCGGGTTCACCTCGGACACCACCAGGGGGACGTCCGGGTCCTTGCGCCAGGCGGAGGAGTTGTCGATCACGACCGCGCCCTGGGAGGCGACCTTCTCGGCCAGCGCCTTCGAGGTCGCGCCACCCGCGGAGAACAGGACGATGTCGAGGCCCGAGTAGTCGGCCGTCGCCGCGTCCTCCACCGTCACCCCGTCCAGCACCGTCCCGGCCGAACGGGCCGAGGCGAACAGACGCAGCTCGTCGACCGGGAACGCCCGCTCGGCGAGGATCCTGCGCATGACCGTGCCGACCTGACCGGTGGCTCCGACGATTCCGACCCTCACGACGACTCCTTTGCGTGCGTATGACGTGCGTATGACGTGGCCTGGCGTTTCCATCATGCGTTGGTTCCCGGTCCACGTGTCCAATTCTTTGCGTGCGCGGCCCGGGGAATGGGACGCGCCGGGGAAGGACCCGGTCGGGGCGGGGGCGTCAGGCCGGGCGGAGGCTCGCCGTGATTCGGAGTCCCGCACCGCAGATTTCCGCCCCTGACCCACCGCGCACGGGAAGCCGTACGGGCTCCGTCCCCGGTCCCGCCTGCCCACCTCCCGACCCGGTGTGACGTACGACTCCGCACTGGTGTCCTGCCCCAGCACGCGCCTGCCCCCATCCCTTCCCGCCAAGCGTGCCCTCCGTCACACGCGCACCGAAGAGAAGTCCCCCGCAGCCGAACGTTTCCGCCCCCACCGGCGTCCTAGAGGAAACGCGGCGAGGGGAGGGGTGGCTGTGCTGCGCAGAAAGGCCCGGCGGGCCGAGGGGGTGGACGGCCCTCTGGACGTGGTCCAGGGGGCGGACGATCCCCTGGACGCGGCCCAGGAGCGCCGGGTGCGGGCGGTGCTCGCGCTCGGCGGGGTACCGCAGTCGGACCTGATGGACGGGGTGCAGCAGGTGCGGCTGCGGCTCCTGGAACGGGCCGCGAGCGGCCGCGAGGCCCCGCGGGACGTGTCCGCGTGGGCGGCGGTCGTCGCCTCGAACCTGGCCATGGACTGGCACCGGGCCAAACGCCGCCAGGAGCGCCTCGGCGAGCGCCTGGCCTCGCTGCGGCAGCTGGAGCACCCCTCCGGCGAGGACTCCAGCGTGCTCTCGCTCGCGGTCGCCCGCGGCCTCGACGCGCTGCCCGACGCCCTGCGCCAGGTCGTCGTGCTGCGTTTCTACGCCGACCTGCCGGTACGCGGGATCGCCGAGGAGCTCGGCATCCCCGAGGGCACGGTCAAGAGCAGGCTCCACTCGGCGGTCCGCGCCCTGCGCGCCCGCCTGCACGAGGACGAGGTGGTGTGACGTGGCCGCCCGGAACGAAGACCGGCGCGACGCCCGGTACGACGACGCGTGTGACAGGTACGACGCGTACGACGGCATGGACGCGCTGATGGCCGCGATCACGGACGAACCGCTGCCCGAGGGGGCCCTGGACGACGACGGGTTCGCGGCGGAGCACCGGGCCGCGCTGGCCGACGTGGCGCTGCTGCGCGAGCAGTTGGGGCTGATCGGGGAGGCGCTGGCCGCGGAGGGCCCCGCCGTGAACGGCACGGAGGCGGAAGCCGTGACCCCGGCGGGGCGACCCGTGGCCGCGCGGCCCGCACCCGGCACCGAGGGCACGCCGCGGCCCGCACAGGAAGCCGCCCCCGAGACGGAACCCGCACCGGCGCCCACCGCGCCGGTGAAGCCCCGCGCGGCCTCCGCCCCCTCCACGCACCCCTCCACGCGTCCCGCCCGCCCCCGCCGGCCCAGGCGTCGCCCCAGGGCACTCGCGCTCGCCTTCGGGACCCTCGCCGCCTCGGTGGCCGTCTTCACGGTCGTCGGACTGGGATGGCTTGTCGCGCGGGGCGGCGTCGGGGCCGGTAGCAGCGGCGCGGACACCCAGAGCAGTGCGAAGCAGGACGCGGGCGGGCCGCACGAGGAGGCCGGCGCGAACGACAGCGCGTCGTCGTCACGGCTCGACGCGGCGTACGTCGCCTGCGCCCGGCTCATCGCGGAGGGCACCGTGACGAGCCTCGAACCCGTTCCCGGTACGGGGCAGTCCCGGGTCACGCTGGACGTCGAGCGCTCCTACAAGCCGGAGAAGCCGGCCAAGGGCGGCGACGAGGTCGTGTTCCCCGTCGACGAGCACGAGGCCTCCCGCCTGCGCGAGGGCGAGCCCGTCCTGGTCGGCGTCCACCGCGACGAGGCGGCGCCCGACCTGCTCGTCACCGGCGAGAAGGAGATCGCCCGGGAGCGTGCCCGGATCACCCGGGAGCTCACCGAGGCACGCGGCCTGAAGTGCGAGGACGGCGGCTGACGCGGCCGGTGGGGGCACGGACGGTGAGGGGACGGACGGCGGGGGACGGCCCGCCCGTGAGCGGTCCGTGAAGGACGGAAGCGGGGCCGGTGCTCTTCGGCACCGGCCCCGCTCGTCGCCCTGATGTCGGGACCGACCGCTACGGAACGGCCTTCTCGATGGTGACCGTGCTCGTCCCCGCGACCGTCCCGCGGTCGTTCACGAGCTGGAGTTCACCGAAGAACTTCCGGCCCTCGGGAGCCGCGCTCTTCACCAGGACCTCGGCGGACACCTTCGCCGACGCGCCGGTCGCCAGCTTCACGGCCTTCGACGCGTCGACGTTGACCGCACCGAGCGAGGGCGCGAAGAACACGTCCTTGTACGCGTACGTCGTCGATCCGGAGGGAACGGAGTAGCCGTCGACGACGATCGTGTACGCACCGGCCGCCGGCGCGGTCAGGCTGACCGTCTCCTCGGAGTCACCGTCGGCGGACTGCCCGACGAGCTCGCCGTCCTTGAGAACGGAGAGGTCGAGGTCGGCCTGCTGGTCGGAGACGCCCCCGATCCTCACCTCAAGACGCTCCACCCCCTCGGGGAGGGTGAGGGTGGACTCCTGCGACTCACCGTCCGCGATCGTCTTCTCGGTGATCAGGCCCGAGCCCAGGGACCCGCCCTTCAGCCTGCCGTCGATCGCGGCGAACTTGTTGGTGACGGTCCAGTCCGCGGCGGCCGGAGTGCCGATCTTCGCCTCGGCGATGGTCTTCTCCGCCGGGTCGAAGGCCGCGCCCAGCACCTGGACGTCGAGCTTGTACGGGTTGTCGAGCAGCGGTGACGTACGCCGCGACTCGACCTCGATCTCCCAGACGCCTGCCTGAGGAGCGGCGTACGAGCGCACGTCGGGCTTGCAGCCGTTGCCGTCGAGGTAGTTGTTGTAGCAGAACGGGGTGCTGGTGTTGTCGACCGCGACGCCGTACGGGTGGATGGCGATGAACCGGGTCTGGCTCTTGTCCTTCAGCCCGCCGATCGCCACCTGCAGCGCCTTCGCGCCCTCGGGGACGGTCACGAAGTACGACTTCGAGCTGTTCCGCTGGACCGTGCCGGACGTCGCGTACGTGTACTTCAGCGGTGCGGAGACCACGACCGTGTTGAGCACCTGCTTGTCGACGCCGGTCGTCTTCGGGTTGTCGACCTCCAGGATCGCGCTCCGGAGCCCCGAGTACTTCGGCTTGGCCGAGATCTTCACGGTCACCGGCTTGTTCAGCGGCAGGGAGACCTCGTCACCGCCGACGATCTTGAAGGTGCCGCCGCTGTTGTTCCTCAGGCGCAGCTCGTGCCGGATCGCTCGTTCGGCGCCCGACGTACGGGTGATGGTGACGGCGTAGGTCTTCTTCTGGCCGACCTTCAGACCGCCCTCGCGGTCGTAGACGCCGGTGCCGAAGCCCGGGGTCTTGAGAGCCTGGTCGAGCGCGGTGTCGACCGGGGCCTTCACCGTGTAGTCGGCCGCGACGGTGGCGCCCTTCCGGATCATCGTCCACGCGTCGACGATGTTGATCAGGCCCGCGCCCTCCTCGTACGCCTGGACGCCGCTGATGTGGTCGGCGGTCGAGGTGAGGGCGGTGCGCAGCTTCGCCGGGGTGAGGGCGATGTGCTTCTGCTTGGCGGCGGACAGCAGCAGCGCGCTCGCGCCCGCGGCCTGCGGGGACGCCATCGACGTGCCCTGCAGCATGGCGTAGCCGGCCGGCAGCGAGTAGCCCGCCTCGGCGACCGGGGCGCCCGGCAGCCAGGTCTGGATGGTGTTGATCGCGGCGCCGGGCGCGGCCAGCGTCGGGGTGAAGCCGCCGTCCTCACGCGGACCGCGCGAGGAGAAGGGCATCATCGCGTACTTCTTCTCCACGGCGGAGCCGTAGTTGGCGGCCCAGGTCTCCTTGGAGATGGACGCGCCGACCGAGATGACCTTGTCGGCGAGGCCCGGGTCACCGATGGTGTTGGCGCCGGGGCCGGAGTTGCCGGCGGAGATCACGAGCTGCACGCCGTAGGTGTCGATGAGGCGCGTGTACAGCTCGGCGCGCGCGTTGTTGCCGTCGTTGAGCGTGGGAAGGCCGCCGATGGACATGTTGACGATGTCCACGCCCCGCTTGGTGACGAGGTCGATCATGCCCTCGGTGAGCGCGACGTTGGTGCAGCCGCCGGACCAGGTGCAGGCGCGGGACGACACGATCTTCGCGCCCGGCGCCGCGCCGTTCATCTTCCCGCCGAACAGGCCGTTCGCGGCGGTGATGCCGGCGACGTGCGTGCCGTGCTCGGACTCGATGACGCCGATGTTGACGAAGTCGGCCTTCTTGCCGACCCAGTCGCCGCCGAACGGGTCCATCGGGACGTCCTTGCGGATCTCCACGACGAACGGCTGGCGCTCGACGACATCGGTGGCCGGGTTGTCGGTCCCGAAGTACCCGATCCGGAAGCCGTCCTTGTACGGCTTCATCGGGGCGTCGTCACCGAAGTCGTTGTTGTCGTTCAGGTCGACGCGCACCGTGCCGGCGGCCGCGTCGTACAGCACGCCCCAGACGTCGGTGGTGTCCCCGTCGCGGTTCGCGTCCCCCGCGGCGTCGCCGCCGGTGGTGTACGACTCCTTGAAGGTGCTGACCTGGTACGAGCCCGCGGGCGCCGTCCAGGTCTCGCCGCCGTAGGTGAAGGTGGGCCCGGAGACGGAGGTCACCATCGGGCGCCAGGTCTGGTCGCTGTCGACGATGGGGTCGGTCGCCGTCACCCAGTCGACGATCTTCCGCTCGCCGGTGGTCGTCTTCTGCAGCGCCGGGTGGGCCAGGTCCACGCCCGAGTCGAGGACACCGATGGTGATGCCCCGGCCGTCCGCCTTCGGGTTCTTCTTCACGAAGTCGACGGCGCCCGTCTCGAAGGACGGGTTGTACGGGTTCACGGCGGGCGTGCGCCTGCCGGGCGCCGGGTAACTCTTGGCGGTCGCCTGCTCCTTGGCGCCCTTCGCGGTGTCGGCGCTCGGCGTCGGGTCGTCGAGCGGGATCTCCTGCCGCAGGTCGATGCCGTGCACGGAGGAGAGCTTGGCGGCCGCCGCGATGGCCGAGTCCGCCTTGCTCGTGGGCACCGTGGCCCGGACGTAGCCGAGCTTGTCGTAGGTACGGCCCACGGAGCCGCCCTTGACCGCGTCCAACTGCTCGGCGACCTGCTCGGTCTTCCCGGGCGCCGTGGCGATCATCATCGTGACGTTCTTGGAGCCGTCGGCCTTGGCGTCCGCGAGCAGGGCGGCGTCGGACGCACCGAGCTTGTCGTCGGCCGACTTGGGGGAGGCCGGGGACGGGCCGTCCGCGGAGAAGGCCACGGGTATCGGCCCGGCCGCGGAGAGCGCGGCCACCAGTCCCGCGGCCACGGCGACACGGGCCACGCGTCTCGCACCCGATATGGGGGCGTGCTGGGGGGTGAGGGTCATCTGCATCCCTTGTGCGTTAAGGAACGATCGACAGTGAATCGGCGAATCGGCGGTGGTCCGGTCGAACTGACGGCCGCCTGGTCCGGTGTGCGGACCCGGATGATCGCTCAGCCTTGCCGATGAGAGGGCTGTTTGGGGAGGGCCTGACGGCGATGCGCGGGAATCATGGGGAAATCCCCCCACGCACAGGTGAGTTGATGGCGGCTGATGGTGGGACATATCCATCCATGCGCCCCCGTGTCAGCCATCCGTCATTCGTTTGTCTGTGTAACGTCTGTGCATGCGCGAGGAGTTGAGAGTGGCGGCGTACGCCGTGTGCGTACGGGACGGGCAACTGCTGCTGGCCCGCTGGGTGGCCAGGGACGGCGGCAAGCGGTGGACGCTGCCGGGCGGCGGCATGGACCACGGCGAGGACCCGTACGACACGGTCATCCGCGAGGTCGACGAGGAGACGGGGTACACGGTCGAGCCGACCGCCCTGCTCGGCGTGGACTCCCTCAGGCGCCAGTACCCGCGCCGTCTCGGGGCGGTCGCCGACTTCCAGGGGCTGCGTATCGTCTACGAGGCCCGCGTCACCGGCGGCGACCTCCGCCACGAGACGAACGGCTCCACCGACATGGCCGCCTGGCACCCGCTGGACGCCGTGCCCTCCCTGGAACGGGTCGGACTGGTCGACGTGGGCCTCGCCCTGTGGCGCGAGCGCCCGCCCTCCGGACATCTGGACGGGCCGGTGCCGGACGCGCCGCGGGGATAGGTGCAGTACCCCGCGAAGTGAACACGGAGTGACAGCCGCTCTTCCGTCTCCCTTACGTTCGGGAAGCCCCCGTGAACGCGGAGGGTGGGCCAAGATCCACGTACGGCGATCGGCGCTGCCCGTTGCCGTCCAGTTAACGTACAGGTCATTCCCGCTGCCAACGATCCAGTACGAGCGGGCTGTTCGCGTTCTGCGAGCTGTCCGCGACCACTGCTGACGCGTTCGCACTCGGGGAGAACCGCGCATGTCGCGCATACGCTCTGTCGCCGCCGCTGCCACTGCTCCGGGCCGCCGTGCCTTTCTCGCCGCCACCGGCGCGGTGTCCCTCTCGGCGGGCGTCGGCCTCGCCCTGCGACCCGGATCCGAAGCCCCCGCCAGGGCCGCCGCCGCGGACACGTCGGCGGTCTCGCTGTCCTCACGGCAGGCCCCGGCCGCGCCCCTGGCGCCGTACACCCGCGGCACGACCCTGAACTCGGTCGCGGCGCCCCGCGGCGGCTCCGGCTACCGGCGGCTGGGCGACGGCCCCGCCTGGAAGCGGGTCGTCCGCGGGGACCTGGCCGCCCCCAAGCCGGGCCGCGAGAGCCGCCGTACGGCACTCGCCGCCTTCGTCCAGTTCACCGACCTGCACGTGGTGGACGTCCAGCACCCGCTGCGGTACGAGTACCTGCGCGCCCAGACCGCGAGCGCCTGGCGTCCGCAGGAGGCGCTGTCGGTGGCGGGCGCGGTCTCGCTCGTCGAGCGGGTCAACGCGCTGCGGGGAGCCCCCGTCACCGGCTCCCCGCTCCACTTCGTGATGACGACGGGCGACAACACCGACAACAACTCCCGCACCGAGCTGGACTGGTTCCTGAAGGTGATGAGCGGTGGCCGCATCACCCCCAACTCCGGTGACCCGCGCCGCTACGAGGGCGTCCAGGACAGCGGCCTGAAGCTGTACTGGCAGCCGGACGCCGCCCTGCGCGACGCCGACAAGCAGCTCGGCTTCCCGCGCATCGAGGGCTTCCTGGAGGCGGCGATCCGCCAGGTCAACAGCCCCGGCCTGAACCTGCCCTGGTACTCCACGGTCGGCAACCACGACTCCCTGCCCGGCGGCTGCTACGCCCCCGGCGACTCCTTCTTCGCGGACTTCGCGGTCGGCGGGAGGAAGCTGATGACGCTGGACGAGCAGGCCGGCAAGGCGATCTGGGAGAACGTGCAGTCGGGCGGCGATCCCCGGGGAGCCGACTGGAAGGCGATGCTCAAGGCCCACGCGAAGCAGCTGCGTTCGGTGACGCCCGACGAGAACCGCGCTCCCTTCACCCCGCTGGAGTACCTCAAGGCCCACCTGGACCCGGCCCACACCGGCCCCGGCCCGGTCGGCCACGGCTACTCGCAGGCGAACATCGACTCCGGCACCCAGTACTACGCCTTTCGCATGGCCGACGACGTCATCGGGATCAGCCTCGACTCCACCGACCCCGGCGGCCACTACGAGGGCTCGCTCGGCACGGCGCAGCTGAAATGGCTGGAGAAGACGCTGAAGGAGCACAAGGACTCGTACGCGATCGTCTTCAGCCACCACACCAGCAAGACGATGCGCAACCTCCGCGAGGACCCCGCCCACCCCGGCGAGGCCCGCCACGGCGGCGAAGAGGTCCTCGCTCTCCTCGGCCGCCACCGCAATGTCCTGGCCTGGGTCAACGGCCACAGCCACCGCAACCGGATCACCCCCCACTCGTCCTCGGGCGGCGGCTCCTTCTGGGAGGTCTCCACGGCGTCCCACATCGACTTCCCGCAGCTCGCCCGCGTGATCGAGCTGGTGGACAACAAGGACGGCACGATCTCCCTGTTCACCACCCTCATCGAGTCGGCGGCCCCGCACGCCACGGACTTCGCCGACCTCTCCCAGACGGGCCTCGCGTCCCTGTACCGCGAACTGTCCTTCAACGCCCCGGGCAGGCGCGACACGCTGACGGGGGAACCGGAGGACCGGAACGTGGAACTGGTCCTGCGCAAGGCCTGAACCGACCGAAACCGGTGCGCAGGCCAACGGTCCGCACGGGACTGGTGGCGGCGCCGGCGACGACCGCGCCGGCGCCGGCGGCACCGGCGCGGTACGGCTACCGGGGGAGGACCACGACGTAGGCCGCCGGCTCGCGGTCCGCCGAGGCCATCAGGGCCGTGCGGACGACCGCGGCCTGCTGTTCCAGGGACTCGCGCAGCTTCCGCGGGGTGATGTGGACGACCGTGATCCCCAGACGCTCCAGGGTCTCGCGCTTGCGGACGTACTCGGACCAGAGGGTGTCGTCGTCCTGGCGGGGCGCCCGGGTGTCCAGCTCCACGGCCACCGCCTGCTCCGGCCAGTACGCGTCGAGGCCGCCCAGGTGGGGGCCACCGGGCAGGCGCAGGTCCACGTTCCAGACGGGGTCGGGCAGGCCGTACTGCTCGACCATGCGGTAGAGGCGGTCCTCGGCGTTCCGGCGGCCCTCGGCCAGGAGGGAGCCGACCGCCTCCACCACGTGCGGGCGGTTCAGCAGCCGGGCCTGGGTCAGCTCCCGCACCACCGCCGAGGGTTCCGTGTGACCGGCGCGCACCGCCTCCGTCAGCAGACGGCGTACGGCACCCGCGTCGGTCAGTTCCCCCACCGCGTCGGCCAGGGCCCGGGGGACCGGGGCGACCGGGAGGCCGGTGATGTGGACGGGGTCGGGCAGGGCGGTCGTGCGCAGGATGCGGGCGCAGCCCGTGGAGCGGAGCCGGCGCAGACGCGGGACGAGGACGTCGAAGCGGTCCAGCGACAGGAGCGGGGGAGTCGACGTGAAGCCGTGCAGCGTCAGGGCGGCCAGGCCCGTGATCACGGCGTCGGCGATGGGGGCCCGGGGGTGGGTGGGACGGCCGTGCGGCTTGTCGGCGCCCGGCTGGGTGGGCACTCCGGCCGTGTCGCGGCGGCGGCCGGCGTACAGCAGGACCGCGTGGAGGCGCTCCTCCGGGGTGGCCGGGCCGGGGTGGAGCAGGTACACGCCCGGGAGGACCTGCTGCCAGGGGCCGCCGGCGCGGCAGTGCTCGTTCGTCTCGGCCTGCGAGACGCCGCGGTCGCGCAGCTGGGCGGCGGTCTGGACGCGGCGGTGGACGTCGGAGTGACGCAGGGGGCGGGGGGAGAGCGGGGTGTTGTTCATGACCCGCAGATTCCCGTGTCCGATCCGCCCTTTAACCGCTGTTACAAGCTCGTCGGCAAATGCGGACAAGACTGCCCTAAAGTACGCGCGTTCGAGTGCCGAGAGTCGCTGGTCCGGACGGGGAACGGAAAAGGTTACGGCTCCGAATACCTGAATTTCGTAACCGCACGACGGGGGCACCGCGTCAACCTGCGGTGCCCCCGCCCAAGTGCGGTTCGCCGACGGCTACTTCACGGCCGGCGGCCGCTTCGGCACGGTTCGCCGGCGGCTACTTCGCCGCCGCCGCGTCACACGCCTGCCCCCGCAGCGTCCGCGCCAGGTCGTCCCGCGCCTCCAGGACGAGCCTGCGCAGCGCCGGCGGGGCGTCCTCGTGCGCCGACAGCCAGGCGTCGGTGGCGTCCAGCGTGGCGGGGGAGTCCTGCGCCGACGGGAACAGACCCCTCACCACGTCCATACCGATCTGGATCGAGCGGTCCGCCCACACCCGTTCGATCGCCGCGAAGTACTTCTCCGTGTACGGCGCCGTCAGCTCCCTCTGGGAGGGCTGGGCGAAGCCCGCGATCGTCGCCTCGACCAGGGCGTTGGACAGCGTGTCCGACTCCACCACCGACGCCCACGCCTGGGCCTTCACGGCGGCCGAGGGGCGGGCGGCGAGACAGCGGACCTGGTGCCGCTTGCCCGACGCCGTGTTGTCGCGGGCCAGTTCGGCCGCGAGCACGGACTCGTCGGCCACGCCGTGCGCGGCCAGCGGCTCCAGGAACGCCCAGCGCAGTTCCTGGTCCACCTCCAGCCCGTCGATCTTGACCGTGTCCTCCAACAGGTCCCGCAGCAACTGCAGTTCGGCCGGGCCCGACGCGACGGCGGCGACGAAACGGGCCCAGGCCAGCTGGTGCTGACTGCCGGGCTCGGCCTGCCGCAGCTCCCGTACGGCCCCCTCCGCGAGCAGCCGGCCGCCCTCCTCGCGCCACTCGGGTGCCGCGTAGTACGTGAGCGCCGAGTTCGCCCAGGCGTGCAGCATCTGCAGCACGCCGATGTCGGACTCCCGCCCCGCGAACCGCAGCACCAGGCCCACGAAGTCCCGCGCGGGCAGGATCGCGTCCCGCGTCAGGTTCCACAGCGCCGACCAGCACAGGGCCCGCGCCAGGGGGTCCGTGATGTCGCCGAGGTGGGCGCGCAGGGTCGCCAGCGAGTTCTCGTCGAAGCGGATCTTGCAGTACGTGAGGTCCTCGTCGTTGACCAGCACCAGCTCCGGTGCCTGTGCGCCCGCCAGCTCGCCCACGACCGTGCGCGGCCCGTCGACGTCCACCTCGGCGCGCGCGTACCGCTCCACCGCGCCCCCGGCCGCCCGCCGGTACAGGCCGACTGCCACCCGGTGCGGCCGCACCTCGGGATGCGACTCCGGCGCCTCCTGCACGATGGCCAGCTCGTCGACCCGGCCCTCACCGTCCAGCAGCACCTGCGGCGTGAGCGAGTTGACCCCGGCGGTCTGCAGCCACGCCCGCGACCAGGCGGCCATGTCGCGCCCGGACGTCTCCTCCAGCACCGACAGCAGGTCACCGAGGCGCGTGTTGCCGTACGCGTTCCGCTTGAAGTACCGCCGCGCGCCCTCCAGGAACGCGTCCCGGCCGACGTACGCCACCAGTTGCTTCAGCACGGAGGCGCCCTTGGCGTACGTGATGCCGTCGAAGTTGAGCTTGGCGTCCTCCAGGTCGCGGATGTCCGCCGTGATGGGGTGGGTGGAGGGCAGCTGGTCGGCGCGGTACGCCCACGCCTTGCGGTTGTTGGCGAAGGTGATCCAACCGTCGGTGAACCGGGTCGCCTCGACCATCGAGAAGGTGCCCATGAAGTCCGCGAAGGACTCCTTGAGCCACAGGTCGTCCCACCACACCATGGTCACCAGGTCGCCGAACCACATGTGCGCCATCTCGTGCAGGACGACGTTCGCGCGCCGCTCGTACGACGCCCGCGTCACCTTGCCCCGGAAGATGAACTCCTCGCGGAAGGTGACGAGCCCCGGGTTCTCCATCGCGCCGAGGTTGTACTCGGGCACGAAGGCCTGGTCGTACTTCCCGAAGGGGTACGGGTAGTCGAAGTGGTCGTGGAAGAAGTCCAGGCCCTGCTTGGTGACGAGGAAGACGTCGTCGGAGTCGAAGTAGGGGGCGAGACCCTTGCGGCACATCGCGCCGAGGGGGATCCGAAGCCGCGTACCGTCCTCGAAGGTCCGCTCGTAGGTGTCCGTCACGTAGTGGTAGGGGCCCGCCACGACCGCGGTGATGTACGTCGAGATCGGCTTGGTCTCCGCGAACCGCCACACCCCGTCGTGCTGCTCGCCGGCCCCGTTGCTCCAGACGGTCCAGCCCTCCGGCGCCCGCACCTCGAAACGGAAGGGCGCCTTCAGGTCGGGCTGCTCGAAGCCCGCGAAGACGCGGCGGGCGTCGGCCGGCTCGTACTGCGTGTAGAGGTAGACCTCGCCGTCCTCGGGGTCGACGAAGCGGTGCAGCCCCTCGCCGGTGCGGGAGTAGGCGCACTGGGCGTCGACGACGAGTTCGTTGTCGGCGGCGAGGTCGTCGAGGACGATCCTCGATCCGTCGAAGACCTCGCTCGGGTCCAGGTCCCTGCCGTTGAGGGAGAGCGCCGTCACACTCGGCGCGACCAGGTCGGCGAAGCTGGTGGCGCCCGGGTCGGAGCAGCGGAAGCGGATGGTGGTGACCGAGCGGAACGTGCGCGGCTCACCGCCTGGGTCGCCGACGGCGGACCTCAGGTCCAGCGACACCTCGTACCCCTCGACGGACAGCAGCGCGGCCCGCTCCTGGGCCTCGTCGCGGGACAGATTCTCACCGGGCACGGGCGGCACTCCCTAGGGGTGGTGTTCGGCATGCGGACAGGGGCGATCCTGTCATGCGGTGGGGGAATGGCGCGGGCGTGCGCCGGTGTTGGCAGGGGAAACGACCGCCTTCTTGGTACGCCTTCTTAGGAGAGCCATGCCCGAGCAGTCCCCCGCCTCGACCTCCGGCAAAACCCCCGTCGACTTCTGGTTCGACCCGCTGTGCCCGTGGGCCTGGATGACCTCACGGTGGGTCCTGGAGGTCGAGAAGGTCCGGGACATCGAGGTCCGCTGGCACCTGATGAGCCTCGCGGTCCTCAACGAGGACAAGCTGGACGAGCTTCCCGAGCAGTACCGCGAACTGCTGGAGACCAAGGCGTGGGGCCCGGTGCGGGTGGTCATCGCCGCACAGGAGGAGCACGGCGCCGAGGTGCTCGGCGACCTCTACACCGCGCTCGGCACCCGCTTCCACAACCAGGGCGAGGGCGCCGAGAAGGAGGTCGTGGCCAAGGCCCTGAAGGACGTGGGCCTGCCCGACTCCCTGATGGACCACTGGGACTCCACGCCCTACGAGCCGCAGCTGCGCGCCTCCCACAACGAGGGCATCGAGAAGGTCGGCCAGGAGGTCGGCACCCCGGTCATCGCGGTCCCCGGCGCCGACGGCGGGCAGATCGCCTTCTTCGGCCCGGTCGTCACCCCGGCCCCCAAGGGCGAGGAGGCCGCGAAGCTCTGGGACGGCACCCTCATGGTCGCCTCGATCCCGGGCTTCTACGAGATCAAGCGCACACGCACGAAGGGCCCGGACTTCAGCAACCTGTAGCCTCCGGCGCGCCCCTTGAAGGAGCGCGGGGAACCGCGTGACCAGCTACCACGGACCGGCAGCAGCCCACCGGCAGGAACCCGGCAGACGAGACCCGCCCGACCCCCGGAGGGAACCGTCACTCAAGATCGTCCGGCAGCCGTTTCGTCAGCCGGAAATGCCTTTCGTGACCGTGCGTTCGAAGGTTGAGGCACACCTTGCCGTCCGCCCGGACATTCACGCACTTGTAGTAGTTGTCGCTGATCGGATTGCCGAGCTGACCCTGGAGCCACTCCCTCTGGCTCGGGGTCAGCGGCTCGTGGGTCTCCTCGGACCGGCACGTCTGGCAGGTCAGGCGCTTCGCTGCGGGCATCCCGTAACGATGACCCGGAGCCCGCCGTACCGGAAGGTCCCGGAAGCGGAAATCGCCCGAATAGGAGAAAACCGGAGCACCCCCGCGAGTCACGTCCTCGCGGGGGTCCCCCCTTCAGCCGCCTGCCCGGTGAACGGTGAGAAGACGATCACGAGCAGGACGTTTCACATCCTTCTCAGGGCGCCAGCAGCGACACGTCCGTACGCGACTTGGCCGCTTCGTAACGCCGCGCCACGTCCTGCCAGTTGACGACCTGCCACATGGCCTCGATGAAGTCGGCCTTCTGGTTCCTGTACTGCAGGTAGAACGCGTGCTCCCAGGCGTCGAAGACGAGGATCGGCGTCGCGCCCTGGCCGACGTTGCCCTGGTGGTCGTAGACCTGCTCGACGATCAGCCGCCCGCTCAGCGGCTCGTACGCCAGCACACCCCAGCCGGAGCCCTGCGTCGTGGCCGCCGCCTTCGACAGCTGTGCCTTGAAGCCCGCGAACGAGCCGAAGGACTCGTTGATCGCGTCGGCCAGCTCGCCCACGCCGTCCACCGACAGCGGCTCACCACCACCGTCACCGGTCATGTTGTGCCAGTAGATCGAGTGCAGGATGTGCCCGGAGAGGTGGAAGGCCAGGTTCTTCTCCAGCCCGCTCACGGAGCCCCACGCCTCCTTGTCCCGCGCCTCCGCGAGCTGCTCCAGCGTGTCGTTGGCGCCCTTCACGTACGCCGCGTGGTGCTTGTCGTGGTGCAGCTCGATGATCTCGGGGCTGATCACAGGCGCGAGCGCGGAGTAGTCGTACGGCAGTTCAGGCAGCGTGTAGACGGGCATGGGTGGGTCCCCTCCGACCTCGTATTGCAAAGAGCTTGCAAGAACAAGCTAGCAGCAAGAGAGTGGGGAGGCGTGCCTACGGCATGCGAAAGGGCCCTCGCACGAAACCGTCCGTCCTCCGTGCGAGGGCCCTGTGCTGTCAGGGGGTCAGCTCCCGGCGCGCGCCCTCTGCCAGGCGTACCCGACACCCGCCAGTGCCAGTGTCATCCCGCCCGTCGCGTACAACTGCACCCGCGTGTCCGGCTCCCGGGCCATCAGCACGAAGATCGCCACCATCCCCGCGAGCGCGACCCACGTCAGGACCGGGAACGCCCACATCCGTACGACCAGCCGCTCGGGTGTGTCCCGCTCCAGCCGGCGGCGGAGCAGCAGCTGCGAGACCGCGATGAAGACCCAGACGACCAGGATCACGGCGCCGATCATGTTCAGCAGCCAGGGGAAGACGTCGTCCGGCCGCCAGTAGCTCAGGCCCACGCAGACGAAACCGAACACGCAGGAGGCCAGGACCGCGACCCGCGGGACGCCGCCGGAGACCCGCGCCAGCACTTTCGGGCCCTGACCCCGCGCCACCAGCGAGTACGCGATGCGCGACGAGCCGTAGATGTTGGCGTTCATGGCCGACAGCAGGGCCACGAGCACCACCACGTTCATCAGCTGGGCGGCGCCCGGGATGCCGATGTGTTCGAGGGCGGCGACGTACGGCCCCTTGTCGACGACGGCCTTGGCGTTCCACGGGACCAGGGTGACGACGACCGCCATCGAGCCGATGTAGAAGAGCGCGATACGCCACATCGCCGTACGGACCGCGCCGGCCACGCCCCGGACCGGGTCCTCCGACTCGGCCGCCGCGATGGTGACCGTCTCCAGGCCGCCGTACGCGAACACCGAGGCGAGCAGGCCGATGACGAGCCCCTCGCCGCCGTTCGGCAGGAAACCGCCCTCGCCGGTGAGGTGGGTGAGGCCGGGGGAGTCGGTGCCCGGCAGGACCCCGGCGATGGCCAGCACGCCGAGGACCAGGAACAGCGCGATCGCACCGACCTTCAGCGCGGCGAACCAGAACTCGAACTCGCCGAAGTTCTTCACCGCTGCCAGGTTCGTGACGAGGAACACCAGCATGAACAGCGCCACCCACCCCCACTCGGGCGTGTCGGGCAGCCAGCCGGTCACGATCTTCGCGGCGCCGATGCCCTCCAGGCCGACGGCCGTGCAGAGCAGCACCCAGAAGGCCCAGCCCGCGGTGAATCCCGCCCACGGGCCGAGGGCGCGCTCGGCGTGCGCCGAGAAGGAGCCGGACGACGGGTACGCCGCCGACATCTCGCCGAGCATCCGCATCACCAGCATGACGAGCAGACCGGAGAGCGTGTAGGCGACGACGATCGAGGGTCCGGCGGCGGCGATACCCGCCCCGGAGCCGACGAAGAGGCCCGCGCCGATCACCCCGCCCAGGGCGATCATCGACAGGTGGCGCTGTTTGAGGCCGTGCGAGAGGGAGGCGTCCGCGGCCGGGGTCTCCGGCGCGGCGTCCTGGGTGGTACGGGGCATGGGAGCGGCTCGTCCCTTACGTGCGGTGGGCAAAACGTCCACAGTGTGGGAGCTTCCTCCTGCCCCGAGAGCGAGTGCCCACACTGTGGACGCGTCCGGTGCGCAGTGTCCGGGTGCGGTTACGCGAGCGGATGGGTGAGCGGACGCTGTGGCCGTCACGCCTCTTTGGCGAGACCCTACAGTTCCGCTCCGCCCCGCCCTCCGCGTCGCAGCCTCCCCACCTCAGTGACCAGCGTCACCTCAACACGGGTGTACGCGGCATCTTTTGTGGGGAGTTGATCAAGTGCACGCTCCACCCTTTGTCGAGCGCCGACGGTGTCCGGCTCCATCGCCCTGGGTTAGCGTCACCCTGTCCCCAGCCGTCTCCCCGCCGGAGTGAGCCTCGTCATGAGCACCGCCGCCGCAACCACCGCCCGTCCCGGTGCAGTCCTCGCCGATCTGCTGCCGGCCACCCGCGTCCGCGACATCGCGCTCGTGCTCGGTGGCGCGGCGCTCACCGGCCTCGCCGCCCAGATATCGGTGCCCGTGCCGGGTTCCCCGGTGCCGGTGACCGGGCAGACGTTCGCGGCCCTGCTGGTGGGTACGGCGCTGGGCGCGGGCCGCGGGTTCCTGTCGCTCGCGCTGTACGCGCTGGCCGGTATGGCCGGGGTGCCCTGGTTCGCGAGCGGCACCTCGGGTTACGCCGCGCCGTCCTTCGGCTACATCCTCGGCATGCTGCTGGCCGCCACCGTCGTGGGCGCGCTGGCACGGCGCGGCGGAGACCGCTCGGTGCCGCGCATGGCGGGCACCATGCTCGTCGGCGAGGTGATCATCTACGCGATCGGTGTGCCCTACCTGGCCCTCGCCCGGGACATGTCGCTGACCGCCGCCATCGCGGCCGGCCTCACCCCGTTCCTGATCGGCGACGCACTGAAGGCCGCGCTGGCGATGGGCGTGCTGCCCACGGCGTGGAAGTTCGTCGACCGCAAGTGACCGGCCCGGTCCGGTCCGAGACGGTCCGGTCCGGTCCGAGGCGGTCCGGTCCGAGGCGATCCGGTCCGAGGCGATCCGGTCCGGTCCGGACCGCAGGTGACCGGACCGTCCGCCCGAAGGGCCCTGCCGCACAGCGCGGCAGGGCCCTTTTCGTGGCGGCCGCCCATCCGGCACGGCGACGCCCCCGCGGTGGGGCCGTGGGGACGCGCCTCGGACGCAGGTGCCGTCCACCGACTCCCTACGGCCGCTGTCGCGACCCGGGCCGGCGATGGGTCCACCACAGGCCGGCCGCCCCCGCCGAGATCAGCGCCGCGCCGGCCGCGCCGAGCGGCAGCACCCGGTCGGCCGGCCCCGTCTTGGGCAGCTCCGCCGGACCGCCGCCCGGACGGTCGGCGCCCGGGCTGTCACCGCCCGGGGTGACCGGGCTGTTGTCGGTGCCGAGCAGCAGCGGAGTCGTCGGAGCGTTCGGAGAGGGGTTGTTCGAGCCGAACGGGACCGGGCCCTGCTGCCAGTACGTCTTCGCGCCATCGGCGGTCTGGACGGGGAGGCAGATCTTCCCCTGCTTCTTCACGTCGAAGGTCGCGTCGACGTCGTACGACACCGACTTGCCGGCCGCGAGATTGTCGATGGCGCAGCTGAAACCACTGTTCGACCCCTCCGGCAGATCATTCTTGGGGATTTCCGAGCACCCCTTGACGCCCTTCACGGTGAGTCCGTCAAAACCGACCACGAGCAGTCGGATTTTGCCGCTGTCCTTGCTTCCTCCATTCTTCGCGACTGCGGTAATGGCCGTTTTCTTCGAGCTGTTGTCGACCGAGATCTTCTCGGGCAGCAGCGTCGCCAGTTTCACGCCCGCCGGTGCCGCGTCGACGGGCTTTCCCCCCTTGCCGCTCATGCCTCCCTCGTCATCGGCGGTGGCGTTGCAGGCGAAGATCATCACTGCCGAGAAAGATGCAGTGAGCAGCGATCCCGCGATGGCCGTCATGCGACGAGAACTCATGTTCGTCCCCCTTGTGTCCCCCTTGGCCGCGCCCTGAATTCGCGGTCCCTGAAGAGGTACCACAAGATTTCTCCGCACTATGCTGGTGTGGCACGAAGTTGTGACCGAACGCGCTACTTCGCGGTCCTTCTGTGGCGGAAGGTGAAGGGGGGGCATGGGGGTGCCGGGAATTACGCGGGGCGGTGTTCCGGGATTACTGGTGACGGGGCGCTATCGGCTCATCGAAAGCATTGGCCAAGGAGGAATGGGGCGGGTGTGGCGAGCCGCCGACGACATGCTCGACCGGCAGGTGGCCGTCAAGGAAATGCGCATCGACGGCCTCGACCCGGAGGACACCCGGACCCGCAGGCAGCGAACCCTGCGCGAGGCCAGGGCGACAGCGCGCATCGACCACCCCAACGTCGTGCGGATCTACGACGTCGTGGACGAGGGCGAGCGGCTGTGGATCGTGATGGAACTCGTCGACGGCCGTTCCCTTGAGCGGATCCTCGTCGAGGGCGGCCCGCTGGACGTACGGGAGACGGCGCGGATCGGCCTCGAACTGCTCGCGGCGCTGGGCCAGGTGCACGCCGGGGGAGTCCTGCACCGGGACATCAAGCCGGCCAATGTCCTCGTCGAGCACGCCGGCCGCCACCGGGTGGTCCTCACCGACTTCGGCATCGCCGCCATCCAGGACGCCGAGGCGCTGACGATGGCGGGGATGCTCGTCGGCTCCCCCGACTACATGGCACCCGAACGTGTCTCCGGCCGCCCCCAGGGCCCTCCCTCCGACCTGTGGTCCCTCGGCGCGACCCTGTGCGCGGCCCTCGGCGGTCACTCCCCGTTCTCCCGCGCCACGACCTACGCCACGCTGCACGCCGTCCTCTACGAGGAGCCGGACATCCCGTCCGGCGCGGGGGAGTTGCGCGGGATTCTGGCCGCCCTGCTGGACAAGGACCCCGGGGCGCGGCCGGAGCTGGACGAGGTCGCGCGGGTTCTGGGGCGGGTCGCGGAGGTCGGAACCGACGAGGCTCTGACCGAGGTGGGCGGGGCGGTCGCTCAGAGCGCTGGGGCTGACACCTCCCCGTCCGGCACGGGCGCGGGCGGCGTGGGCGCGGCCGGAGTCGATGAGGCGGCGCACGAGGCCGTAGAGGCGGGGGCCGGGGAGTCCGAGCGAGCGGCCGGAGGACTGGAGGGTCATCGCACGGGGGCCGGGGCGGACGTGACCTGGCCGAAGGCCCCGGCGGAGCCGGACGCGGGTGAGCCTCACGGGCTTCACGGGCCTCACAGGGTTCACAGGGTTCACGGGCCTCATGGGCCGGATGCGGGCGCGTCGGGGGCACCGTCGCGGCGAACGCCACCACCGGACCCGCGCCCGGACCCTCCCGACTACCCGGGCACCGCACCGGAGCCCGCGCCGGCGCCCGCGGACGATGCCGGAGGCGTACGGCGTACCCCCACCCTGCGGAACCCACCCGCCCCGGAGAAGACCGCGCCCCCCACCACCCAACGGCCCGCGGGCCCCGAACCCCCACCGGCGCTCCCCGTCGTCGGGAACGCCTCCTCCGAGGCACCCTCCGAGAGCACCCCCGAACTCCCCTCCGAGGGCGCCCGACCGGGCCCCGGCCTCTGGGCGAGCGGCGTCCAGGCGGAACGACCCGAGCCCACGTCCTCACCGACCGGGACCGCACCCGCACCGGAAGCCGAAGCCGAAGCCGAAGCCGAAGTCGAAGCCGGAGTCGAAGCCGAAGCCGAGGCCGAAGCCGGAGAGGGCCGTCCCGTCCGCCCGCCCCCTACGCGGTGGAGCAGGCGCCGCACCGGCATCGTGGCAGCCATGGGCGTGGCCGTTGCCGGAGCCGTCGCCGCGCTCGTCATCCCGGCGGTCGGCGGGTCGCCGGACGGTGGTCCACCGGACGGCAAGGGGACATCCCCCACGGCACCGTCGGCGGTCACCTCCGGCCCCACCGGCGACCTCGACCGGGACCGGGACCGGGACCCCGACCAGGACCCCGACCGTGACTCCTCCTCCCCGCCGCCCACCGTCGCCGGCACCTCGCGCCCGCCCAGCGTCCCGGCGGGGGCCGAGCGCGAGGCCGGGCTGTACGCGTGGGTCCCGCCCCAGGGCTGGCAGCGGGTGGCGCAGAGCGGCGCCGAGGTGCACTACACCTCGCCCGACCGCCGGCAGGAGATCCTGGCCAACGCCTCCCCCGCCCAGGGCGACCTGTTGAGGCAGTGGCGGGACAAGGAGGAACAGGACACCAGCAAGGGTCTCGACTACCGCAGGATCCGCCTGGAGGAGACAACGTTCCGCGGCGCGCCCGCCGTCGTGTGGGAGTACACGGTCACGGCCAGGGGCCTGCCCTGGCACGTCCGGCTGCTCGGCTTCCGCTCGGGCGGCACGTCCTACGAGATCAGCACCTGGTACGCCCCGGACATCGAGGAGCGCGCCCTGCCGACGTACGAGCGCGTGCGGGACAGTTTCACGCCCCTGTGACTCGTACACCACCTGGGCGCGCGTCTGTGCGCCCGGAGACACCACGGGGTCCGGCAGCCGGAACTGCCGGACCCCGACAACTGTCGCCGCGACGACAGGCGCGGTCGTCGCGCCGCACCCCGCTCAGCTCCCGTCGCCGCCCGGTGCCCCGGCCTTGGCGTCCGCCACCTTCGCCGAGGACTCCGAGGGTGCCGGGGCTTCCGCGGACCCCGCGGCCTCCGGCTTCGCGGATCCGGCGCCGCCCCGCAGCTTCTCCTTGACCAGCGAGATCCCGACCACGATGGCCGCCACCAGCAGCGACAGCAGGAGGATTTCGCGGTTGTCGTGCTCGGTGTCGGTCAGCATGTAACCCAGAACGAAGACGATCAACGCGATCGTCGCCCAGGTCAGATACGGGTACAGCCACATCCGGACGACCAGCTTCTCCGGCGCCTCACGCTGGATGATCTTCCGCATCCGCAGCTGCGAGAAGCAGATCACCAGCCAGACGAACAGGGCCACAGCGCCGGAGGAGTTGACGAGGAAGAGGAAGACCGAGTCCGGGTACGCGTAGTTGAAGTAGACCGCCACGAACCCGAAGACGACCGAGCACAGGATCGCCGCCATCGGCACGCCACGCGCGTTCGTCCGGGCGAACGCCTTCGGCGCGTCACCGCGCGAGCCGAGCGAGAACGCCATCCGGGAGGCCGTGTAGAGACCAGAGTTGAGGCAGGACAGCACCGACGTCAGCACGATGAAGTTCATGATCTGGCCGGCGTGCGCGATGCCCAGGGAGTCCAGTGCCGCGACGTACGACCCGTCCTTTTCAATGGACGGGTCGTTCCACGGCAGCAGCGTCACCACGACGAAGATCGAGCCAAGGTAGAAGACGGCGATACGCCAGATGATGCTGTTGGTGGCCTTGGTGACCGCCTGCTGCGGGTTCTCCGACTCGCCGGCCGCCAGGGTGGCGATCTCGGTGCCCATGAAGGAGAAGACGACGAGAAGGACACCGACGAGGATCGCGCCCGGTCCGTTCGGCAGGAAGCCGCTGTGGTCGGTGAGGTTGGACAACCCGGCCTTGTCGGAGTCGACGCCCGGCAGCACCCCGAAGACGGCGAGCCCGCCCACGACGATGAACGCGGCGATCGCGACGACCTTGATCCCCGCGAACCAGAACTCGAACTCTCCGTACGAGCCGACCGACACCAGGTTCGTGGCGGTCAGCACCACCATCACGATGAGCGCCCAACCCCACTGCGGTACCTGCGGGATCCACCCTTCGAGGATCTCGGCGCCGGCGGTGGCCTCCACGGCGAGCACGACGACCCAGAAGAACCAGTAAAGCCAGCCGATCGAGAACCCGGCCCAGCGCCCGAGCGCGCGGTCCGCGTGGGCGGAGAAGGACCCGGACGTCGGATTGGCGGCCGACATCTCGCCGAGCATCCGCATCACGAGGACGACCAACGTCCCCACGAGGGCGTAGGACAGCAGGATGCCGGGGCCCGCGGTGGCGATACCGGAGCTGGACCCTACGAAGAGGCCGGCACCGATGACGCCACCGATGGCGATCATGGACAGATGTCGGTTCTTGAGTCCGGCCTGGAGGCCGCTGCCGGGCTCTCCGTGGTCGCCTGGGCCGTTTCCGGCCGTCGCTTTCGTGGTCGGCTGCGAAGTCATGGGGAGTTTCCTTTGCGCCGCTGGTGGGACAAGGCCAGAACACCCGTGATGTCTGGCGCGATGTGGTGTTGCGTCTCGTGGCGCCTGCCCCCTGATGGGGCCCTCCATGACTCCCGTGAGAACGGGTCACAGGGGCGGTGAGGTCCCTGCGCGGTGGCGGGCGCCAGACCACAACCGGAATTGAACAAGTCGGTCCAGTGAATCGGAGGTCTAGGAAATCATGAACCTTTGAATCCAGATCGTTACTTGAGGTTTTCTTGAGGTTTGATGGTGTTGCCTGGGTTTTTCGCTCCAGGCCCCCCGGAGGGCCATGGCGAAACAGGCGTGTCACACTCGGACCATGCGCGTCTACCTCGGCTCCGATCACGCCGGCTACGAACTGAAGAATCACCTCGTCGACTGGCTCAGGGCCGCCGGGCACGAGCCCGTGGACTGCGGGCCCCACATCTACGACGCCCAGGACGACTACCCGCCCTTCTGCCTCCGCGCCGCCGAGAGGACGGCCGCCGACCCGGGGTCCCTCGGCATCGTGATCGGCGGCTCCGGAAACGGGGAGCAGATCGCGGCCAACAAGGTGACGGGCGTGCGCGCGGCCCTCGCCTGGAGCGTGGAGACCGCGTCGCTGGGGCGCGAGCACAACGACGCCAACGTCATCGCCGTCGGTGCGCGCATGCACACCCAGGAGGAGGCGACGAAGTTCGTCGAGACCTTCCTCCACACGCCTTTCTCTGGTGACGCACGCCACATCCGCCGGATCGACATGCTGTCGGCCTACGAAACCACGGGCGACCTCCCCCCGATCCCGCCCCACCACCCCCAGCAGTAGGGACACGCCGACCAGGCCAATGAGGCGCGGGACCGTTCCCTTCAGGGGCGCGGGGACCTGCGCGTCTCATAGGGGCGCGGGGCTGTACCGATATGCGGCTCCGCCGCGTGAGCGCGACCAGCCACACACAACCCGCAGCCAACCCACCCATCCCCAGCCCCGAGGGGGGCATGGGGGCGCAGCCCCCAGGGATGGGACGGGGTAGGGGCGGCGGGGGCGAAGAAAAACGCTCCTGCCCCCGCACACGCCACCCACAGAACCGCCGGAGGCCCCCGTGCCGGAAGGACACACCATCCACCGCCTGGCCCAGGACTACGCCAGGGCCTTCACCGGCGGACCCACCCGCGTCACCAGCCCCCAGGGCAAGTTCACCGACGCCGCAGCCCTCCTCACCGGCACGGAACTCACCACCGCCGAAGCCCACGGCAAGCACCTCTTCCTCCGCTTCGGCCCGGAGGACATCGCGGATGGCGGCGACTGGATCCACATCCACCTCGGCCTCTTCGGCAAGGTCACCTTCGGCCCCGCCCCGGCACCCCCACCCACCGACACGGTCCGTCTCCGCCTCGCCAACGACACGACGTACGTGGACCTCCGCGGCCCCACCGCCTGCGCGCTGATCACCGACGCCGAGAAGCAGGCCATACACGACCGCCTCGGCCCCGACCCCCTCCGTCCGGACGCCGACCCCTCAGCCGCGTACCGCCGCATCTCCCGCAGCCGTACGACGATCGCCGCCCTCCTCATGGACCAGAAGGTCATCGCGGGCGTGGGCAACGTCTACCGCGCCGAGGTCCTCTTCCGGCACGGCATCGACCCGTACCGCCCCGGAAAGGACGTCACCCCCCGGGAATGGAAGGCGATCTGGGCCGACCTCGTCGAGCTCATGCGTGAGGGCGTGCGCAACAACCGCATCGACACCGTCCGCCCGGAACACACCCCGGAGGCCATGGGCCGACCGCCCCGCGTCGACGACCACGGCGGCGAGGTGTACGTGTACCGCAGGGCCACCCTGCCCTGTCACATCTGTGGCGGCGAGATCCGCACCGCCGATCTCGCCGCCCGCAACCTCTTCTGGTGCCCCACCTGCCAACAGAGGTGAACGCACCGTCAGAACCCAGAGGCGAGCGCGCCGCTCCGCCCCCGTACCGTGAACGCGCTCTCAGAACCCGTGCGGCAGCCAGGGCGCCACAGCCGACGAGAAGCCCACCGACGCCTCCGCCAGCGCACCCTGCCTGAGCT
Source organism: Streptomyces sp. NPDC030840 (assembly GCF_055572015.1). Classification (NCBI taxonomy): domain Bacteria; kingdom Bacillati; phylum Actinomycetota; class Actinomycetes; order Kitasatosporales; family Streptomycetaceae; genus Streptomyces; species Streptomyces sp. NPDC030840. The sequence continues at coordinate 338,951 of NZ_JBVIEE010000001.1, forward strand.
CCCGCACCCGCCCGGCCGCCGCCAGCGACGCCAGGCTCACCCCGCCCAGATACGCCGCCCCCAACTCCCGTACGGACAGGGTGAGATCAGCGGCGTCGTCCGTCCGCACGCAGCTCGCGCCCTTCGCGTCACCCGTGAGCCGCCAACGCCCCTCGTTCCAGGGGCAGAACGCGTCCTCGACCTCGAACACCACGTCCACCGGCGCCTGGTACGTCCGCGCCTCCAGCGCCGCGCCCACGTCCACGAGCCGTACGTACAGGGAGTCCCTCATCCGTACCTGGCAGCGCCGGATGTCGGACACCATGTGCAGCCACGGCTCGTCGACCGGCCGTCCGTACGCGACGACCTTCGACGTCAGGTCGATGTCGAAGAGGAACCGCCACAGGGCCGCGTGCGCGGCCGGGTCGAGGGCCTCCAAGTCCCGCAGGTGCACGGTGTTCCGTGCCCCGGAGTGGTCCCAGTCGCCCTTGATGCGGAAGCGGGCATAGCCCACGACCTCCTCTCCTCTCTCGGCGACCACGCACTGCAGCGGCGACTGCCCGTCCCGGCTGCTCTCCGGGTCCAGCAGCCCCAGCCGCTCCCAGCCGGGCCGCCGCGTCAGCATCCCCGGCCGCTCGGGCACCCGCCGCGCGTACACCGCCTCACACGCGTCCAGGACCTCGGCCGGCGGCGCGTACCGCAGGTGTACGTCGTCGGTGCCGGGTGGCACCGACAGCCGTACGCGGGTGGTGTCCACCTCGACGTGGTACTGGTGCGTGGCCGCGCCGTAACCGAACCGGCCGTAGATGACGGGCTCCGAGGCGGTCAGCACCGCGAGGGGCTCACCCCAGGAGCGGACGTCGTCCAACTGCCGCCGCATCATGGCCCGTAGCAGTCCGCGCCGCCGGTGCGTGGCCGCGACGCTCACCATCGTGATGCCCGCGGCCGGGACCAGGGCGCCGCCCGGGACGGTGACGCGGAAGGTGAACGCGCCCGCCGTGCCCACGCATTGGTCGCCGTCCCAGACACCGATGGAGCGGTCGTGCTCCGTGAGGCCGTCCCACAACTCGCGTTCCTCGGCCGGCTCGGGCACGCCGCCGAAGGCGCGGATGAGGTTGCCGTACCAAACGTTCCAGTCGGACTTCCGCAGCACCCGCAAGTCAGTCGCCATACGCCATGCCTATCAGCACAATCGGGGCCGGGCTAACAATTTTCGCGCGACCTGTCGGAGTGCGGGGCCGTCCGGTCCATGTCGTCCCTCCACGTGATATCTGTGTGAGATTCGTCGTGAACCGGCCCTCGGAAGGGGGACAAGTAGGACCTCCCGTGCACAAGAGCTGGTCCGATCGATAAGGTCCCGAACAATGGCAGCAGGACGAGAGCGGCGCGCGGAGGCCGAGACGTTCACGGCCCGGTTGAAGAAACTGGCTCACCGGGTCCGCACCGGCGTGCGCAAATCCGCCGTCGACTACTTCCGGGGTGACGGCTCCGACTGGGTCGCCCTCGCCGGTCTGATGCTGCTGATCCCCGTGATCGCCGCGTGCACGATGGCCAACTCGGTGTGGGTCTCCCCGGCGGTCCTGGTCCTTCCGATCGTGGCGGGCGGCCTGCTGCTGCGCCCGGCCAGCCTGTTGGCGCTGTACGCGGCTGCCGCGACCGCGTTGATAGTGGAGTCCGTGCAGCTCGGCCCGTACACGGAGGGCCCGTCCCGGGTGACACCGGGCATCGTGCTCGTCGTCGCCGCCTGTGGCTTCTTCGGACTCCTCATCGCACAGTTCCGCAGCCGGGTCGGTGTCCCCTGGCGGCGGGGCGGCACGATGCTCTTCGACCTGCGTGAACGCATCCGTGTCCAGAGCAAGTTGCCGCAGCTGCCGTTGGGCTGGCACCGCGAGATGGCGCTGCGGCCGGCGGGCGGACAGTCCTTCTCGGGCGACTTCGTGGTCGCGGCCCGTACCAACGGCGGCCGCACGCTGGAGGTCGTCCTCACGGACGTCTCGGGCAAGGGCATGGACGCGGGCTCCCGCGCGCTGCTCCTCTCCGGTGCCTTCGGCGGCCTGCTGGGATCGCTCCCACCCCATGCCTTCCTCCCCGCCGCGAACGGCTACCTCCTCCGTCAGGACTGGGACGAGGGCTTCGCCACCTCGATCCACCTCGTCCTGGATCTGGACTCGGGCGACTACGAACTCTTCTCCGCCGGGCACCCGCCCGGGCTCCAACTCAGCGCGGGCAGCGGCCGCTGGGAGGAGAAGGCCGCGGAGGGTCCGCTGCTGGGCGTCTACGACGGCGCCCAGTTCGACCCCGTCAAGGGCTCTCTCCGGCCCGGCGACGTCCTGATGCTCTTCACGGACGGGCTGGTCGAGACGTCCGACCGCGACATCGTGGAAGGCATCGACCGTCTCACGGGCGAGGCCGACCGGTACGTGGCCGGAGGCTTCCACGGCGCCGCCTGGCACCTCATCGAAGCGGTGGCCAAGGACGTGAACGACGACCGAGCCCTGCTCCTGATCTGCCGAGAGGGCCCAACGAGCCCTCGCTGACCGAGACGAAGGCGGGGCTTGGGCGGAGCCTCTGAGGCCGGGACGCGCAGGGGCGGCGGGGGCGAGCCCCCCTCGGGGAACCCTCAGCCACCCACCAGCCCCCTCGCCCCCTAACCCACCAACGGTGACTGGGACACCTCACCCTCCCGTCGCCCCGGCAGCACCCGGGCCAACCAGTGCGACCGAACCGCCGTCAGGGGCCCCAGAACGGCCAGCAGCAGCACATAGCCCGCTATGAAGGGGGGCAGCCGGTCATCCAGCCCCGCACCGGCCGCCATCGTCGCGAGAATCAACGCGAACTCTCCCCGGGCCAGCAACGTCGTGGAGATGTTGGCCGTCGCCCCGGCCCCGAAGCCGTACACACGAGCCGCCCCCACCCCCGCCAGCACATTCATCGCCATCGTCAAGGCCACCGCGGCCAGCACCGGCCACACCACGACCGGGAGATGACCAGGATCGATCGAGAGCCCGAACGCGAAGAAGAAGATCGCCCCGAAGGCGTCCCGCAGCGGATGCACGAGCTTGCGTATCCGCGCCCCCGACGCCGTACTCCCCAGCATCAGACCCACCATGAACGCCCCGATCGCGTCCGCCACCCCGAACCACTCCGACACCCCGGCCACGAACACCGCCGCCCCGAGGAAGGAGATCACGAGCAACTCGTCGTCCCGTGTGGAGAACAGACGCCCCACCACACGCGTCCCGAACCGCGCCACCAACGCCAGGAGCAGCAGGAACCCGAACGCCTTGCCCGCGTCCAGCACCGCCGACGACAGCGAGTCAGCCCCGGACAGGATCGGCTGCAGCGCCGCGAGGTAGAGGGCGAGGAAGATGTCCTCCACCACGATGATCCCGAGTATGGGCTTGGTCTCCGCGTTGCCGAGCCGCTCCGTGTCCACCAGCACCTTGGTGACGATCGCGGACGACGAGATCCCGAGCACCCCGGCGAGGACCAGCGCCTCCGAGGTGCCCCACCCGAGGGCGAACCCGAAGCCCAGCCCCGCGCCCACGTTCAACGCGAGGTACGTGCCCCCGGCGAGCGCCATGCGCCGGCCGCCCGCCTTGAGGTCGTCCATGTGGAACTCGAGGCCCAGGTAGAAGAGCAGCAGCACCAGGCCGAGCGCGGAGAGCATCTCCATGTCGTGCGGATCCGAGAGGAGCACGACTCCGGGCGTGTGCGGGCCGAGCAGGATCCCGGCCAGGATGAAGAGGGGAATGGTGGGCAGTCCTATGCGCCCGCCGAGGCGCGCGAGGACCGCGGCGGCGAGGAAAGCGCCGCCCATGGCGATGAGCGTGTCTGCGTGTCCGATGGGCTCGTCCTCCAGTTCAGCCAGTTCAGCCAGGCCGGTCGGTTCGGTAAAGGAAGCGTCAAGAACGCGTCAATAGTTACTTTACCAAAGTATCCCGGAGGTGCGGTGAGTTATCCACAGCCTGCAGACTGGGCCCGTGACCCTCCTGACGCTCACCGAAGTCGAGGCCCTCGCCCGCAACGCACACGCCACCCAGACCGACAAGGCCGGACGCCCCTACGCGGAACACCTGCGGGCCGTGGCCGAGGGTGTCCGGGCTCGCGGCGGTGACGAGGAGCAGATCGCGGCGGCCTGGCTGCATGACGCGCTGGAGGACGACGCGCTGTCGGAGGAGTGGCTGCGCGACGCCGCCCTGACGGACCGTACGAAGGACGTCGTGCGGGCGCTCACCAAACGGCCCGGAGAATCCCCTGAGGCGTACGCGGCGCGCATCCTCGCCACCCCGGGCGCCCTCCTGGTCAAGGAGTCCGACCTCGCGCACAACGCCGATCCCGCCCGGCTCGCGGTCCTTGACGAGGTGACCCGCGCCCGGCTGCAGAAGAAGTACGCCCATATGCGAAGCCTCCTCGGCCTGACGGCCGAGGAGGCTGGGCGCGAAGGGAGCTGAGAGGTCAGGCCTTGGCGTCGGCCCTGTCCGCCTTACCCGCCCTGTCGTTCTTGTCCGCCCTGCCGGCCTTGCCGCGCTCGCGCGCGAGCTCCGTCGCGTCCCGCTTGAAGGCCCATTCCATCTTCGGCTCCATGGCGAACCGGAACATCCGCTGCACCGGCGGGGTGCACAGCACGGTGATGACCGCGACCGCCAGCAAGGTGACGAAGATCTCGCCGACCGGCTGGTAGACCCAGTCGTAGGTGTCGTACCAGCCCCAGAAGCGCGACCCCTTGGCGAGGAAGCCGTGCAGCAGGTAGCCGTACAGCGTGCCCGCGCCGAGCACCGTGAACCACATCTTGCGGCGCGGAACCCAGGCGAAGAAGCAGGCCGTGAGCACCATGGAGCAGCCGAAGAGCGCGAGCGTCATGACGACGCCGGCCCACCACGGAGAGCCCAGCTCCTGCGCACTGTCACGGTGGTAGAACCACGCCGAGGTCATGCGCGGCGCCGCCCAGTAGGCGACCGCCAGGGCGAGCGCGAACACCGGCACCGACAGGATCCGCACCTCGCGGCGCCGCATCAGCTGGAAGTGCTCCGGCTTCATGCACAGGCCCGCCACGAAGAACGGCATGAACTGCAGGGCGCGCTGGAGGTCCAGGTCGTCGCCGATGTCGGGTGAGACGGAGGCGAGGACGGCGATGCCGAGCGCGAGCGGCACGGGCCAGCGCACGACCTTCCACAGCGGGGTCGTCATCCGCCACACGAACAGCGCGATCAGGAACCAGGTGAGGTACCACGGGTCGAGCAGGCTGATCGGATGGCCCGGGTCGTCGTCGGCCCAGCGCTTGAAGAAGGAGTACGCGACCTCGAAGACCACGTACGGGACGGCCACGCCGGTGATCAGACGCCGCAGCCGGTCGGGGCGCATGTCGAAACTGCGCGAGAAATAACCGGAGATGACGATGAACGCCGGCATGTGGAAGGTGTAGACGACCATGTAGAGCGCCTCGGCGGCGCGGCTGTGGCCGGTGAGGGGCTGCCAGGCGTGGCCCATCGCGACGAGCACGATGGCCAGGTACTTGGCGTTGTCGAAGAACGCGTCGCGCTGTTTGACCGGTCTGGCGTCCGGCACGGCGCCGGCGGCCGGCCGTGTCGTGTGGGGGGAACGCGGGCTCGGCACTCCGTCCGTCGACTGCTGAGCCGGGGGGAGCGGCGCCCTGGGGCCGTGCGGTCGCAGCGAGTTCGTCACAGACCCTCCCACCGGGAAGTCCGGGGGGTGGTCCGGGCACTCGCTGCGCGTGCGGGGGACGAGGCAGCGGTGAACATCTGAGGCACCCTAGCGTTGTCTGTGGGATTTCGTAAAACCCTCGACGTGATTCCTGGATTACCGCCTTCGGATACCCGGATTTGGGGAAGAGGTGCAGGTGATTGCTGTCACGTCACCGCGCCCATTGTTGCCCTTCTGTCCGCATTCTTCCGGACTAAATGGTGCATAACGTTCGCGGGCGACTCTGGCGAAATGTCCGCTTCCTCGGGGTCCTTGACGCGCCTGTGGCGACAATTGGAATTAGCTGAGGAGGGGATGTGTGTGCAGCGAAATGATCACCCGGAATTCGACTGCGGGTGACCCCTCGAATTGCCGTGCGATGAGCGGCCGTTGGGGGTGAGGGGGTGAGGGTCGCGCAGGGGGACCGGTCAACGTTGGCCCACGTGCCGCATAGGTGAGCCGCGTTGGTGGCACGATGGTTCCGACGGGGGTGCGCGGGGACGGCACTCCCGGGCCGGGTGAGCGGACCGACGAGGGTGTGATGAGTTGTGGCCATTTCGCTGTCAGTGGTGCTGCTGTTGGCGATCATCCTGGTGGTGTTGGTGCGAGGGGGGAATCTCAAGGCCGGACCCGCGGTGGTCGCCGTGCTCTTCGGCTTCTTCCTCGCCTCGACCGGCATGGCCGACGACATCCAGAGGTTCCTCAACTCCATAGCCGAGACGATCAACTCGATCCAGTTCTAGCCCTGCTTCCGGCCTCGCGGTCGCGGCCCCCGGCGGCCGCGTCCGGCACACCCACTCGCGATCACCTGTGAGCGAGGGCTGGGGGGCGGGGGCCGGGAGCGCCCGCGTGCCGCACTCCCGGGTGGTCACACTCCGCGTCCAGAGGATCTCGTTCCGCGGGCCGCGAGAGGGAACGGGGCGGGGCCGCCTCGCCGCCCCGGGCGCAGGGCATGCGGGGGCCACGGACTGAAACAGAGTTCCCGAAAACGATCAGGGCCAGGCGGAGGAAGTGCCCTCCGACCTGGCCCTGAGCCGTATGGAGCGGGCGACGGGAATCGAACCCGCGTAGCTAGTTTGGAAGACTAGGGCTCTACCATTGAGCTACGCCCGCACAGGTCGCGCCGCAGGTCAGGTGACCGCGGCACAGAAGGCATCGTAGCGGGTCGGGCACCCTCACCGCACACCCCGTTTCCCGGTCGCGCCGGTTGCGGGGCTCCCGCTCGTGAAATGCGGGAGTCCCACCGCCTGCGGCCATGTACCCTACGTGTCGCACCAGACGGGGTGTGGCGCAGCTTGGTAGCGCGTCCGCTTTGGGAGCGGAAGGCCGTGGGTTCAAATCCCGCCACCCCGACCACCAGCCGGAACCCGCCCCGCCCGGGTGGCCCGGAGCGCCCAGCTCATCTTTTGGGGGCGCGAACCGCCTGCGGTTACTATGCAAGCTGCGCGCCCGTGTGTCTGCACTGTTACGTCTCTCAGGGCCCGCGAATCCGCTGAGGCTCTGCTCCGGTCGTCCGGACCGGCGGCAGCGATCAGCAGAAACCCAAGAAGTCAGCCACAAGGAGACCGAACCGTGAAGAGCGCCGTGGAGACCCTGAACCCGACCAGGGTTCGGCTCACTGTCGAGGTGCCCTTCGAGGAGCTCAAGGACAGCCTCGACGCGGCGTACAAGAAGATCAACCAGCAGGTCACGGTGAAGGGCTTCCGCAAGGGCAAGATCCCGGCCCGGGTCATCGACCAGCGCTTCGGTCGCGGCGCCGTGCTGGAGGAGGCCGTCAACGACGCGCTTCCGAAGCTCTACACCGAGGCGGTCAACGAGGCCGAGCTGAACGTCCTCGGCCAGCCCGAGGTCGACATCACGGAGCTGAAGGACGGCGAGATGCTGAACTTCACCGCCGAGGTCGACGTCCGCCCCACCATCGAGATCCCGGACTACTCCGGTATCGAGGTCGAGGTCGACGCTGTCGAGGTCACGGACGAGGACATCGCGAAGTCGGTCGAGCAGCTCCGTGAGCGCTTCGCCTCGACGTCCCCCGTCGAGCGCGCCGCCGAGGACGGCGACGTCGTGACGATCGACCTGGAGGCCAAGGTCGACGGTGAGGTGCTGGAGGACGGCGTCGCGAACGGCGTCTCCTACACCATCGGCTCCGGCGAGCTGCTGGATGGCATCGACGACGCCGTGAAGGGCCTGGAGGCCGGTGGCGAGACCACCTTCACCTCCGAGCTCAAGGGTGGCTCGGCGGCCGGCAAGGAGGCCGAGGTGACGGTCAAGGTCACCCAGGTCGCCGCCCGGGAGCTGCCGGAGCTGGACGACGAGTTCGCGCAGCTCGCGTCCGAGTTCGACACGCTGGAGGAGCTGAAGGCGGACAGCCGCAAGCGCCTCGAGAACATGAAGCAGTACGACCAGGCCACGCAGGCCCAGGAGCGCGTCCTGGAGAAGCTGCTGGAGCTCGTCGAGGTGCCCGTCCCCGAGAAGCTGCTCGAGGACGAGATCAACACCCGCAAGCACAACCTGGAGCACCACCAGCTCGGCCAGATGGGCCTCGACCTCGAGAAGTACCTGGAGCTCCAGGGCAAGACCGCCGAGGAGTTCGAGGAGGAGACCCGCGAGGCCGCGGTCAAGGGCATCAAGACCCAGTTCGTCCTCGACGAGCTGGTCTCCAGGGAGAAGCTGAACGTCAACCAGGAGGAGCTGACGGAGCACCTGATGCGCCGTGCCGCCTCCTCCGGGATGTCGCCCGACCAGTTCGCCCAGGCGGTCGTCGAGGGCGGCCAGGTTCCGCTCCTCGTCGGCGAGGTCGCCCGCGGCAAGGCCCTGGCCCTGGTCGTCGAGGCCGCCACGGTCAAGGACACCAACGGCGAGGTCGTCGACCTGGACGACGAGGACGAGGAGGACACCGAGGGCTCCGCCGAGACGGCCGAGTCCGCGGAGGGCTCCGCCGAGACCCCGGCCGAGGACAAGCCCGAGGCCTGACCTGCCGGCACCCGCAGCACACCCCTGACGGGCCCCGAGAGGCGCATCCGCGCCCTCTCGGGGCCCGTCGGCGTCCGTACGCCGCCGCGCTCGCTCGCTCGCACGTGCGGGTGGGCGCTGCGTGCGCGCGTGCTCTGTCCCGCCGTCGTGGTGTGGGCGCCGCGCCGCCGCGCTCGCACGGGCTGCTGGTGCGTACGCGGCTTTCCCGCCGTGGAGGGGCGCCGGTGGTTCGCTCGTGGGTCGGGGGCGCGCCGGGAGGTCTCCGTACTCGGTCCGGCGGTGCTGAGGGTGCGAGAGGCGGCGGCGGACGCCGGCCGCTGCGGGCGGACACCTCCCGGCACACCCCCTTCCGCGCGTACCCGTCTGCCGGTGCGCGGTGCGCGGTGCGCGGTGCGCGGTGCGCGGTGCGCGGTGCGCGGTGTGGTTTGTGCACGGGTGGCGGGTGGCGGGTCGCGTGCAGGCCGTGCGTGGCCGGTGGTGGGTGCTCGTGCGCGGTGGGTGGCGTGTGGCGGTTCGCGGTGGTGGACCCCGGGAGCGGTGCGCTGCGCTTCCGGGTACGCCCGTGTTCTTCGGGGGCGCGGGGAACTGCGCGACAAGCCACGATGAAGTCGCAGTCGCCCACGCACAGGACACCGGCTGACGAGACCGCCGGACGGGGCCCGGGGCGGAGCCCCGTGGCGGCGCCCACGAGTAAGGGGGCCGCTCAAAGGCAGGGCGCGCCCGGAGGCCCCGCGAACCCAGCGGAGCGCATGCGCTGACAGCGAACAGTTCCCTCTGCGGGATTCGCCGGAGGGACCCGCGCGTTAGGGTCCATGAATACGAGGGCAGGGGAGTCCCCGGAGTCGCCCCGCCAGGGGTGAACACGGGATCCCAGGCCCCAGCAGAAGACGTGAGACGGCCCGGCGCCGTCGTAAGACGAGCAGGTGGATACGTGACGAATCTGATGCCCTCCGCCGCCGGCGAGCCTTCCATCGGTGGTGGCCTCGGCGACCAGGTCTACAACCGGCTGCTCGGCGAGCGGATCATCTTCCTCGGCCAGCCGGTGGACGACGACATCGCGAACAAGATCACCGCACAGCTGCTGCTCCTTGCCGCTGACCCCGACAAGGACATCAACCTGTACATCAACAGCCCGGGCGGCTCGATCACGGCCGGCATGGCGATCTACGACACCATGCAGTTCATCAAGAACGACGTGGTGACCATCGCCATGGGCCTCGCCGCCTCCATGGGCCAGTTCCTGCTCAGCGCGGGCACGCCGGGCAAGCGCTTCGCGCTGCCCAATGCCGAGATCCTGATCCACCAGCCCTCCGCCGGTCTCGCCGGTTCGGCCTCCGACATCAAGATCCACGCCGAGCGGCTGCTGCACACCAAGAAGCGCATGGCAGAGCTCACGGCGCACCACACCGGCCAGACGGTCGAGCAGATCACCCGCGACTCCGACCGTGACCGCTGGTTCGACGCCTACGAGGCCAAGGACTACGGCCTCATCGACGACGTCATCACGCACGCCGCCAGCTTGCCGGGCGGCGGCGGCACCGGGGCGGTGTAACCGGCGCACGCCGGGCGCGAGCCGGAGTCATCGCACACCGGCGCGCGACTCCGCGCAGCCGTACGGACTGTACGGACCGCACAGGCGGTACGGCCCGTACGACGGAGCCGGGCCCCCGCGACCACACAGGACGACGTGACGACGGGCCGGGATCGGACGACGGACCCACCGATCCCGATCACCGGGACGACGTACGACGATGGAAGCGAGGGGACCGCGACCCCGCACGACGGCGCGCAGCCCGGCGCACGAGCGCTCCGGCGACCCGCCGGGCCCCAGACCCCCAGCCGACCGCCTCAGCCCCTCTCAGGCTCCCAGGAGACCCACAGTGAACGACTTCCCCGGCAGCGGCCTCTACGACCGTATGCAGGCTTCCCAGGCCGAATACACCGGCCCCCGCGCCGAGTCCCGCTACGTCATCCCGCGCTTCGTCGAGCGCACCTCCCAGGGCGTGCGCGAGTACGACCCGTACGCGAAGCTCTTCGAGGAGCGCGTGATCTTCCTCGGCGTGCAGATCGACGACGCCTCCGCCAACGACGTCATGGCGCAGCTGCTGTGCCTGGAGTCGATGGACCCCGACCGTGACATCTCGGTCTACATCAACAGCCCGGGCGGCTCCTTCACCGCGCTCACGGCCATCTACGACACGATGCAGTTCGTGAAGCCGGACATCCAGACGGTCTGCATGGGCCAGGCGGCCTCCGCCGCCGCCATCCTGCTGGCCGCCGGTACGCCCGGCAAGCGCATGGCGCTGCCGAACGCCCGCGTGCTGATCCACCAGCCGTACAGCGAGACCGGCCGCGGCCAGGTCTCCGACCTGGAGATCGCCGCCAACGAAATCCTCCGGATGCGCTCGCAGCTGGAGGAGATGCTGGCCAAGCACTCCACCACGCCGGTCGAGAAGATCCGCGAGGACATCGAGCGCGACAAGATCCTCACGGCCGAGGACGCGCTCTCGTACGGACTGATCGACCAGATCATCTCGACCCGGAAGATGAACAACGCCGACGTCCGCTAGGACGGCCGGAGGAGTATCGTCTGCCGCCCCTTGGCATGGTTTGGCCCGGTGCACGTCAAAGCGAACCGTGCCAAGGGGGGCCCGAACGGGGGGCCCGGCAAGGTACCGTCGGACATAAGGCAGCACCAGGAGCCGCTGGACCTAGGCGTCTCCCAGGCGAAGGGGAAGCACACCGTGGCACGCATCGGTGACGGCGGCGATCTGCTCAAGTGCTCGTTCTGTGGCAAGAGCCAGAAGCAGGTCAAGAAGCTCATCGCAGGCCCCGGTGTGTACATCTGCGACGAGTGCATCGATCTCTGCAACGAGATCATCGAGGAAGAGCTCGCGGAGACCAGCGAGGTCCGCTGGGAGGAACTCCCGAAGCCCCGCGAGATCTACGAGTTCCTCGAGGGGTACGTCGTCGGCCAGGAGGCCGCGAAGAAGGCCCTCTCGGTCGCGGTGTACAACCACTACAAGCGCGTCCAGGCCGGCGAGAACGGCGGGGCGAACGGCCGTGACGACGCCATCGAGTTGGCGAAGTCGAACATCCTCCTGCTGGGACCGACCGGCTCAGGCAAGACCCTCCTCGCGCAGACCCTGGCCCGCATGCTCAACGTCCCGTTCGCCATCGCCGACGCGACGGCGCTCACGGAGGCTGGGTACGTCGGCGAGGACGTCGAGAACATCCTGCTGAAGCTCATCCAGGCCGCCGACTACGACGTCAAGAAGGCCGAGACCGGGATCATCTACATCGACGAGATCGACAAGGTGGCCCGCAAGAGCGAGAACCCGTCCATCACACGGGACGTGTCGGGCGAGGGTGTCCAGCAGGCCCTCCTGAAGATCCTGGAGGGCACCACGGCCTCCGTCCCGCCCCAGGGGGGACGCAAGCACCCGCACCAGGAGTTCATCCAGATCGACACCACGAACGTCCTGTTCATCGTGGGCGGCGCGTTCGCGGGCCTGGAGAAGATCATCGAGTCCCGCGCGGGCGCGAAGGGCATCGGCTTCGGCGCGACCATCCGCTCCAAGCGCGAGCTGGAGTCCAAGGACCAGTTCGAGGACGTCATGCCCGAGGACCTGGTCAAGTTCGGGATGATCCCGGAGTTCATCGGCCGTCTGCCCGTCATCACCTCGGTCCACAACCTCGACCGCAAGGCCCTCCTGCAGATCTTGGTGGAGCCGCGCAACGCGCTGGTCAAGCAGTACCAGCGCCTCTTCGAACTCGACGGCGTGGAGCTGGACTTCGAGCGTGAGGCCCTGGAGGCCATCGCCGACCAGGCCATCCTCCGCCAGACCGGCGCCCGCGGTCTGCGCGCCATCATGGAGGAGGTCCTCCAGGCGGTCATGTACGAGGTCCCGTCCCGCAAGGACGTGGCCCGCGTGGTCATCACGGCGGACGTCGTCCTGTCGAACGTGAACCCGACGCTGATCCCGCGCGATGCCCGGGGCCGTGGCTCGGGCGAGCAGAAGACGGCGTAGCGCCCGCGCCGCACAGGAGCACAGGCACACACGAAGGGGCCCCGGTCAACGGACCGGGGCCCCTTCGCAGTTACGCAGCGGTCGAGCAGCAGTCAAGCAGTGCGGTCGAGCTGTGTGATCGAGCTCTGTGGTCGAGCAGTCGCTCCGCCGGATCAGGCCTTGACGCGGACTTCCTTACGGAGCTTGGCGGCGGTCTCCGCCGTCTCGTTCGGGTCCGCGGCCTTGCCCGCCGCGAGGTCCGAGTACTCCATCGGCATCACGAAGCCGAGCGTGCTGTGGTCGGCCCACACGCAGTAGACGATGCTCATTTCGCTCGGCCCGCCCGTGGTGCCCGTGGAGGGCATGTCGCCCTTGGCCTCCTGGCACTTCATGACGGCGCCGTCGAGCGAGCTCGGCGTGTACTCCTTGGGGTCGCCCTCGAAGGTGATGTCCTCCTTCTGAGCCTCCGACTTCTGCATGGCGAAGAACCCGTCGACCGCCTTCTCCGGGTCCTCGATCTCGCCGTAGATACCGCCGAAGGTGAGCATCTTCCCGGCCAGCGGGTTGCTGGTGTCGCCCGCCTGGTAGTTGGCGCTGACGTCCTTGGGGCCCTTGATGCCCCAGCTCTCGGCCTTGTCCAGGTCGCTCGAACTCATGCCGTCGCCCGTGTTGGACGACTTCTTGTACTCGCCGAGCACCGTCGCCGGCGTCGTCAGCTTGTGCGGCCCGTCGTCCGCGATGTCCGACCCCCCGCCGCTGCCGCCCGAGCCGAACACGAGGTACGCGCCCACCGCGAGGGCGGCCACGGCGGCCACCGCGCCGATGATGATCCCCGTCTTCTTGCCGCCACCACCGGGAGCGGGAGGCTGCGGAACCCCGTACGGCTGCTGGCCGTACGGAGGCTGCTGGCCGTAGGGCGGCTGCTGGGGCGGTGCGCCCTGGGGGGCCTGCTGGGGGTACCCGTAGCCGGGCTGCCCGGGCGGCGCCTGCTGCGGGTAGCCGTAGCCGGGCTGGGGCGCCTGCGGCTGCTGGCCGTAGGGACCCGGCTGGCCGTACGGTCCAGGCTGCTGCGGAGGCTGCCCGCCGTACGGGCCCGGCTGGTTGTAGCTCATCTCTGGGTTCCCCTCCAGATGCTTATGTTCCGCTGACATCCTGGCGCAGACCGGGAGCGCGCGTTCCATCGGGGGGCGCACCGTTACAGAACAAACGCGTTTCGGGACTGCCCCGTGACACCCCTAAACTGAGCCCGTGACCGAGAACGCTCAGCAGCAGCCCACAGCGCCCAGCACCGAACTGCCGACCCAGTACGCGCCGGCCGAGGTAGAGGGGAAGCTGTACGAGCGCTGGGTAGAACGGGGTTACTTCACCGCCGACGCCAAGAGCGACAAGCCCGCGTACACCATCGTCATCCCGCCGCCGAACGTCACCGGCAGCCTGCACCTGGGCCACGCCTTCCAGCACACGCTCATGGACGCCCTCACGCGCCGCAAGCGCATGCAGGGCTACGAGTCGCTGTGGCTGCCCGGCATGGACCACGCCGGCATCGCCACCCAGAACAAGGTCGAGCAGCAGCTCGCCGAGGAGGGCAAGTCCCGCCACGACCTGGGGCGTGAGGAGTTCGTCGAGCGCGTCTGGCAGTGGAAGGAGGAGTACGGCGGCAAGATCCTCGGCCAGATGCGGCGCCTCGGTGACGGCGTCGACTGGGACCGCGAGCGGTTCACCATGGACGAGGGCCTGTCCAAGGCCGTCCTCACCATCTTCAAGCGGCTGTACGAGGACGAGCTGATCTACCGCGCCGAGCGCATCATCAACTGGTGCCCGCGCTGTCTGACGGCCATCTCGGACATCGAGGTGGAGTACCAGGAGGACGACGGCGAGCTCGTCTCCATCAAGTACGGCGAGGGCGACGAGACGCTCGTCGTCGCGACCACCCGCGCCGAGACGATGCTCGGTGACACGGCCGTCGCCGTTCACCCCGACGACGAGCGTTACCGGCACCTGATCGGCAAGCGGATCAAGCTGCCCCTGACCGACCGCTCCATCCCGGTCGTCGCGGACACGCACGTCGATCCCGAGTTCGGCACGGGTGCCGTCAAGGTCACCCCGGCCCACGACCCGAACGACTTCGCGATCGGCCAGCGCCACGGCCTGGAGTCCATCACGATCATGGACGAGCGGGCGGTCATCACCGCCCACGGGCCGTTCCAGGGGCTCGACCGGTTCGAGGCGCGCTCGGCCATCGTCGGCGCCCTGCGCTCCCAGGGCCGGATCGTCGCCGAGAAGCGCCCGTACGTCCACTCCGTGGGCCACTGCTCGCGCTGCAAGACCACCATCGAGCCGCGTCTGTCCATGCAGTGGTGGGTCAAGGTCGGCCCGCTGGCGAAGGCCGCCGGTGACGCCGTCCGTGACGGGCGCGTCAAGATCCACCCCGAGGACATGTCGAAGCGCTACTTCGACTGGGTCGACAACATGCACGACTGGTGCATCTCGCGCCAGCTGTGGTGGGGGCACAGGATCCCCGTCTGGTACGGCCCGGACGGCGAGGTCGTCTGCGTCGGCCCCGACGAGGAGCCGCCCGGTACGGAGGCCGAGGGCTGGAAGCAGGACACCGACGTCCTCGACACCTGGTTCTCCTCCGGTCTGTGGCCGTTCTCCACGCTCGGCTGGCCGGAGAAGACCCCGGACCTCGCGAAGTTCTACCCGACCGACGTCCTGCTGACCGGCCACGACATCATCTTCTTCTGGGTCGCCCGGATGATGATGTTCGGCCTGTACGCGATGGACGGCGAGGTCCCGTTCCGCACCATCGCCCTCACGGGCCTGGTCCGTGACGAGCGCGGCAAGAAGATGTCGAAGTCGTTCGGCAACGTCGTCGACCCGCTCGACTGGATGGACAAGTACGGCTCCGACGCGCTCCGCTTCACCCTCGCGCGCGGCGCCAACCCCGGCACCGACGTCCCGATCGGCGAGGACTGGGTCCAGGCGTCCCGGAACTTCGCCAACAAGATCTGGAACGCCACGCGCTTCGCGCTGATGAACGGCGCGACGGTGGAAGGCGAGCTCCCGGCCCCCGAGAAGCTCTCCGCCACCGACCGCTGGATCCTCTCCCGGCTGAACGAGACCGTCGAGCAGGTCGACGCGTACTACGAGGACTTCCAGTTCGCCAAGCTCAGCGACGCCCTGTTCCACTTCGCCTGGGACGAGGTCTTCGACTGGTACGTCGAGCTGTCCAAGACGACGTTCCAGGCGGGCGGCGAGGCGGCCGACGTCAGCAAGCGGGTCCTCGGCGAGGTCCTGGACGTCACCCTCAGGCTGCTGCACCCGGTGGTCCCGTTCGTCACGGAGACGCTGTGGACGACGCTGACGGGCGGCGAGTCCGTGGTCCTCGCGGCATGGCCGAAGGACAGTGGCTTCCGTGACGAGGCCGCGGAGAGGGAGATCGAGACCCTCCAGTCGGTCATCACCGAGGTCCGCCGCTTCCGCGCCGACCAGGGCCTGCAGCCGGGCCAGCGCGTCCCGGCCCGCCTCACCCTCGACGGCACGGCGCTGGCGCCCCACGAGGCCGCCATCCGCCAGCTGCTCCGGCTCCAGCCGGAGGGCGAGGGCTTCGCGGCGACGGCGACCCTGCCGGTGGCGGGCGCCGAGGTCGCGCTGGACCTCTCCGGCGTGATCGACGTGGCCGCCGAGCGCAAGCGGCTCGCCAAGGACCTCGCGGCCGCCGAGAAGGAGAAGGCGCAGGCCACGGCCAAGCTCGGCAACGAGGCGTTCCTCGCCAAGGCCCCGGACCAGGTGGTGGACAAGATCCGCACGCGGCTCGCGAAGGCCGACGAGGACATCGCCAGGATCCAGGCGCAGCTGGAGCGGCTGCCGCAGGCGTAGCCGTTCGTTCGTACCGTCCGTACGCCGTCGAAGGCCCCCGGAGCCCTCAGGTTCCGGGGGCCTTCACGTCTGCGGCACAGCCGCCTCAAGCCTCTGTCAGTTCTCCTCCGTAGACTGGCCCCGTGAGTGAGCTCCCCCCGCACGACAGCAGCGAGCAGCCCGACCCCGCCGACTCCTTCGAGGAGATCATCGCGGCCGAGACGGACCGCGATCCCGATCTCGCGGTGATCGAGGCCGGCAGCCGTACCCTGCGCGCACAGGGCGGTCCGCCGCAGGCCGACGTGCCCGCGCGGCCGGCCGACCCCGAGGTCGACAAGGCCCTGCGCGAGGTCGAGGCGGAACTGGCCACGCGCTGGGGCGAGACCAAGCTGGAGCCGTCGGTCGCGCGGATCGCGGCGCTGATGGACGTGCTGGGCGAGCCGCAGCGGTCGTACCCGTCGATCCACATCACCGGCACCAACGGCAAGACGTCCACGGCCCGCATGATCGAGGCGCTGCTCGGCACCTTCGAGCTGCGCACCGGCCGGTACACCTCCCCCCACGTCCAGTCGATCACCGAGCGGATCAGCCTGGACGGCTCCCCGGTGGAGGCCGAGCGCTTCATCGAGACGTACCGGGACATCAAGCCGTACGTGGAGATGGTCGACGGTTCGCAGGAGTACCGGCTGTCCTTCTTCGAGGTGCTCACCGGCATGGCGTACGCGGCCTTCGCGGACGCGCCCGTGGACGTGGCCGTCGTCGAGGTGGGCATGGGCGGCACCTGGGACGCCACCAACGTCATCGACGCCGACGTGGCCGTCGTGACGCCCATAGACCTCGACCACACCGACCGGCTCGGCGGCACGCACGGTGAGATCGCCGGTGAGAAGGCGGGCATCATCAAGCAGGACGCGACCGTGATCATGGCGCAGCAGCCCGTGGACGCGGCGCAGGTGCTGCTGAAGAAGGCCGTCGAGGTGGACGCGACCGTGGCCCGGGAGGGCCTGGAGTTCGGGGTCGTCGGCCGGCAGGTCGCGGTCGGCGGGCAGTTGCTGACGCTGCGCGGGCTCGGCGGGGAGTACGAGGAGGTGTTCCTCCCGCTGCACGGCGCCTACCAGGCGCACAACGCGGCGGTGGCGCTGGCCGCCGTGGAGGCGTTCTTCGGGGTGGGCTCCCAGCGGCCCGAACCGCTCGACATCGACACCGTCCGCAAGGCGTTCGCGTCCGTGGCCTCTCCGGGGCGCCTGGAGGTCGTACGGCGCTCTCCGACGGTCGTCCTGGACGCCGCCCACAACCCGGCGGGCGCGCGGGCCACGGCGGAGGCGGTGAGCGAGGCGTTCGACTTCAGCCGGCTGATCGGGGTCGTGGGCGCGAGCGGCGACAAGAACGTACGGGGGCTGCTGGAGGCCTTCGAGCCGATCTTCGCCGAGGTCGTGGTGACCCAGAACTCCAGCCATCGCGCGATGGACGTGGACGAGCTGGCCGCGATCGCGGTGGAGGTGTTCGGGGACGAGCGCGTCCAGGTGGAGCCTCGGCTCGACGACGCCCTGGAAGCGGCGGTCACGCTCGCCGAGGAGGAGGGCGAGTACGCGGGCGGCGGCGTCCTCGTCACCGGGTCCGTGATCACCGTGGGCGAGGCCCGACTGCTGCTGGGAAGGGGCTGAGTCCCGTGCGTACGTTGTGTTCCTCGACGCTCATCGGTGAGTTCTTCGTCATCGGGTTCGCGGGGCTGGTCGCGATGAAGGACCCGGACCTGTCCATGGGCACGGTGTGGACGGTGAGCGGTGCCGCGATGGTGCTGTGCCTCCTGCTGTGCGGGGTGATCACCCGTCCCGGCGGGGTGCAGCTCGGCTGGGCCCTCCAGATCGCGCTGATCGCCTCCGGCTTCGTCGTCCCGGTCATGTTCTTCCTGGGGGCCGTCTTCGCGGCGCTGTGGTGGGCTTCCGTGCACTTCGGGCGGAAGGTGGACGAGGCGAAGGCGCGGTTCGCCGCGCAGGCGGCGTCG
Source organism: Streptomyces sp. NPDC030840 (assembly GCF_055572015.1). Classification (NCBI taxonomy): domain Bacteria; kingdom Bacillati; phylum Actinomycetota; class Actinomycetes; order Kitasatosporales; family Streptomycetaceae; genus Streptomyces; species Streptomyces sp. NPDC030840. The sequence goes on from NZ_JBVIEE010000001.1 coordinate 357,479, forward strand.
GAGGAAGCGTCCACGGGCGCCTGACCGACGTGCTGACGCTCTGTGACGCTCTTTCGGGCGTGCCCTGTAACCTCTGAGCACCGCACATCTGTGGATCTGAAGGAGTCACCGTCGTGAGCCAGCGCACCCTCGTCCTCCTCAAGCCCGACGCCGTCCGTCGCGGGCTGACCGGCGAGATCATCAGCCGTATCGAGCGGAAGGCCGGGTGGACGATCACGGCGCTGGAGCTGCGCACGCTGGACCAGGAGACGCTGGAGCTGCACTACGGCGAGCACAAGGGCAAGCCGTTCTACGAGCCGCTGGTCGAGTTCATGGCGTCGGGGCCGGTCGTCGCGCTGATCGTGGAGGGCGAGCGGGTCATCGAGGGCGTGCGGGCGCTCGCCGGTCCCACGGACCCGATCGCGGCCGCGCCCGGGTCCATCCGGGGTGACTACGGCGTCATCGTCCGCGAGAACCTCATCCACGCGTCCGACTCCGAGGAGTCCGCCGAGCGCGAGGTGAAGATCTTCTTCCCCGGCCGGGCGTAGCGGCTTCGCCGCCGGCGGGCGCGCAGGGGGTTCTCGCCCCCGCCGCCCCTACCCGTCCCATCCCTGGGGCTGCCGCCCCCGGACCCCCGCTGTCGGCCTGGCGGCCTCGTCCTCAAACGCCGGACGGGCTGGATATGCCTGGCCCCGGCTGAAAGCCCAGGCCCCGGCCGGGAAATTTCGAGCCCGGCCTCGCCCGATCCAGCCCGGCTTCGCACGATCCAGCCCGGCCCGCACCATCCAGCGCCGCCAGCACCATCGCGCCCGGCCCGCACCATCCAGCCCCTCCGGCGTTTGAGGAGCGGGGGTCCGGGGGCCGGCCCCCGAACGGGGTCCGGGGCGGGGCCCCGAAAGGGACGGGGGTCCAGGGGGCGCAGCCCCCTTGGCGGGGTCGAAGGGGCAGCGCCCCTGGGGATGGGACGGGTAGGGGCGGCGGGGGCGAGAAAAACCCCTGGAGGGACCGGACGCGGATCGCCCCGCCCCCCAACGCCCCCCATTCGGCCCACTCCGCCACCCTCGATTTTCTGACTGACCGTCACCCAAACTCCCCGCCTGACCAGCCAACTCCCTTGAGAATTCGCTGAGCCACCGGCATATGCGTGCCGATCGAGGGAACGCGTGACTCTGATGGACCGTCTGCACAAGCGAGGCGGCACATCATCTGCTGACAATGGCGAAGACCCTCGCGCAGTGTTCGTGCGGGCGAGACTACGATGTAAGCCTTCACGTCACAGCACCCACTTCGCCGACCCGAAAAAGCCACCAGTGCTCCACTTTGGGAAGGCCAGACGAATCCTGATGGGGAACTCAATGTCGTTCATCGGCCGTGACATGGCTGTCGACCTCGGGACCGCCAACACGCTGGTGTACGTCAGGGGTCGCGGGATCGTACTCAACGAGCCGTCCGTCGTCGCGATCAACACCAACACCGGTGGCATCCTGGCGGTCGGCGCGGAAGCCAAGAAGATGATCGGTCGGACGCCCGGCAACATCGTCGCCGTGCGCCCGCTCAAGGACGGCGTCATCGCCGACTTCGAGATCACCGAGCGGATGCTCCGTTACTTCATCCTGAAGATCCACAAGCGGAGGTACCTCGCCCGGCCCCGGGTCGTCGTGTGCGTCCCGTCCGGCATCACCGGTGTCGAGCGCCGCGCCGTCATCGAGGCCTCCTCCCAGGCCGGTGCCCGCCAAGTGCACATCATCGAGGAGCCCATGGCCGCGGCCATCGGCTCCGGCCTGCCGGTCCACGAGGCCACGGGCAACATGGTGGTGGACATCGGCGGCGGCACCACGGAGGTCGCGGTCATCTCGCTCGGCGGAATCGTCACAGCACAGTCCATCCGTGTAGCCGGAGACGAGCTGGACAACGCGATCATCCAGCACATCAAGAAGGAGTACTCACTGCTTCTTGGTGAGCGGACGGCCGAACAGATCAAGATCACGATCGGTTCCGCGTACGACCTCGACGCTGACGAGCACACCGAAATCCGCGGCCGGGACCTCGTCTCCGGACTGCCGAAGACCGTGGTCATCTCCGCGGCCGAGGTGCGGAAGGCCATCGAAGAACCGGTCAACGCCATCGTCGACGCCGTCAAGACGACCCTCGACAAGTGTCCGCCCGAACTCTCCGGCGACATCATGGACCGGGGGATCGTGCTGACCGGCGGCGGCGCCCTGCTGCGCGGCCTCGACGAGCGGTTGAGGCGCGAGACCGGCATGCCGATCCACATCGCCGAGGACCCGCTGGACAGCGTGGCGCTCGGTTCCGGCAAGTGCGTCGAGGAGTTCGAGGCGTTGCAGCAGGTTCTCGACGCCCAGCCCCGCAGATGACGTAACGCTTCGATTCCGCCGTACGAGACGAACCCCTTCTCGTGCGGCGGATCGTTGATATTGAGGCATAAGCTCCCCCATAACACCCGTGAGTGCCCACTCGCTCGGGGGGCGCCCCTTGTTGAGCATGGGGAACTGACCAACTGACCATTCCGACGAGGAAGGCACGGCCGCCGCACGTGAGGGACACACGAGAGAGCCGGCTGCTCCTGGTGCTGCTGATCGCCATCGCGTTCGCGCTGATCACGGTGGACATCCGCGGTGGGGAGGACTCTCCGGTCGACGGTGCCCGGCGGGCCGCGGCCACGGTCTTCGGGCCGATCGAGGACGGGGTCGCGACCGCCGTCGACCCCATAGGGAATGCCGTCTCCGCGATCCGTGACTCCGGCGAACGACACGACCGGCTCGCCGCGCTGGAGAAAGAGAACGCCGCGCTGAAGGCGGAACTCGGCAGCGACGACCGCAACCGAAGCCGCGTCAAGCAGCTCGACAAGATGCTGCGGACCGCCGCCAACGGCCAGTACGGCATCAAGGGCGCCGAGGTCATCGCCATCGGGGCGGCTCAGGGCTTCTCGTGGACCGTCACCATCGACATCGGGTCCAACGACGGCATCAAGAGAGACATGACGGTGCTGAACGGGGACGGGCTCGTCGGACGCGTCACCACCGTCGGGCCCAACACCGCCACCGTGCTCCTCGCCAACGACCCGGACTTCACCGTGGGCACCCGCATGGAGGCCACCGACGAACTCGGCTTCGCCTCCGGGCAGGGCGACCGGCCCCTGCGCGTCGAACTGCTCAACGGCAAGGCGAAGGTGAAGAAGGGCGACCGCCTCGTCACCTTCGGGTCGCAGGCCGACAAGCCGTTCGTGCCGGGCGTGCCGGTGGGCGTCGTGTCGCGTGTCGACCCCTCCGGCGGCGACCTCACCCGGACCGTCTACGTCACGCCGTACGCCGGCTTCACCAAGCTCGACATCGTCGGTGTCGTCGTCGAGGCGCCCCGCAAGGACCCCCGCGACACCGTCCTGCCGGACAAGCCGAAGCCCACGCCCACGCCGACCGTGACGGTGACGGTCACCCCCTCCGCGGGGGCGTCCGCCGACGGACAGCCGCAAGAGCAGTAGGAGCTGAACCACCATGCGCTTCAACCGGATGCTGCTCTCCACGACCCTCGTGATCGTGGCCCTGGTCGTCCAGGTGAGCATCCTCGCCCGACTCCAACTCCCCGGTGCCGTACCCGACCTGGTGCTCCTCACGGTCCTCGGCCTGGCGCTGGTGTACGGCCACGTCGGCGGCGCCCTCATCGGCTTCGGCGCGGGCCTCCTGGCCGACCTCGCCCCGCCCGCCGACCACGCCGCCGGGCGTTACGCCCTCGTGCTGTGCGTCGTCGGCTACCTCGCCGGGCTCGTGAAGCCCGACAACGGGCAGCTGAGGTCCGCGACCGGGCCCATGGCCGTCGTGGTCGCCGCCGCGATCGGCACGACCCTGCTGTACGCCGGGGTCGGCGCCCTCGTCGGCGACACGGCCGCCCGCCATGTCGGCCTGCCCAGCCTGCTGTTCACGGCCGCCCTGTACGACCTGCTGCTCGCGCCGTTCGTCGTCCCCGGCATCATGGCCCTGGCCCGCCGCGCCGACAACGACCCGCTCGCCGAGACCACCTCCGCCAAGGCCGCCGATGTCTCCTCGGGCTGGCTCGCCTCCGGCACCGGCCTCAGCATCGGCAGCCAGCGCGGCGGCCTGCGCATGAAGGCGGTCAGGTCGCGCATGGCCCGCGCCGGTCGCATCAAGGGGGTCAAGCGGCTGTGAACGGGCTCGAGTTCACCTGCGGCAAGTTCACCCGAACGGGTAAGCGCCAGCGGAACGCGGCCTCACAGGCCCGTCGTTCATCATGCGTACGCGCCCACACATACGCGCTCTGAGAGGGGGACGCAGCCACAGTGACGAACATCCCCGAGACGGGCCGGACCCCACGGGTCCAGATCCGTCTCGTCATCATCCAGATCCTCGTCGTCTCCCTTCTCGGCACCCTCGGCGGCCGCCTCTGGTACCTCCAGATCCGTGAGGGCGAGGCCTACGCCAAGGAGGCGTCCGGCAACCACGTGCAGCAGGTCGTCGACCCGGCCGTACGGGGCTCGATCCTGGACGCGCGCGGCGTGCCGATCGCCGACAACGAGACACGGCTCGTCGTCTCCGCCTCCCGCACCGACCTGCTGAAGATGGAGGACGACGGCAAGGCGGTCCTCACCAAGCTCGCCGGAGTCCTGGGCATGACCCCCAAGGAGGTCATGAACAAGGTCCGGCTGTGCGACGCCAAGACCCCACAGCCCTGCTGGAACGGCTCCCCCTACCAGCCGATCCCCATCACCGACGAGGCCACCGCCAAACAGGCCCTGCAGATCCGCGAGCGCTCCGAGGACTTCCCCGGCATCACCGCCGAACCCCAGGCCGTGCGCCGCTACCCGAGCCCCGGCAAGTCCAACACCGCGCAGGTCCTCGGCTACCTCTCGCCCGTCACGGACGAGGAGATCAAGCAGGCCCAGAACACCAACTCGCCGTACCTGCGCTCCGACCAGGTCGGACGCAGCGGCCTGGAGCGCCAGTACGACAAGCAGCTGCGCGGCAAGGCCGGCGTCACCCGCTACGAGGTCGACAACCTCGGCCGGGTCATCGGCCAGGCCGAGGCCGACCCCGCCCGCCCCGGCGACAACCTCGTCACCAGCATCGACGCCCGCGTCCAGCGCATCGCCGAGTACGAGCTCAACGAGGCGATGAAGGAGGCCCGCAAGCAGGTCGACCGCAACACCGGCACCAACTACAAGGCGGACTCCGGAGCCGTCGTCGTGATGGAGGCCAAGACGGGCCGTGTCGTCGCCATGGCGTCCAACCCGACCTACGACCCGAACGCCTGGGTCGGCGGCATCTCCGGCAAGGACTACGCCCGCCTCACCGGCAAGAAGTCCAACTACCCCCTGCTGAACCGCGCCATCCAGGGCCAGTCGGCGCCCGGCTCCATCTTCAAGGTCGTCCCCACGGCCGCCGCGGTCAACGCCGGCTACCCGTTCGACGGCAGCTACGACTGCTCCAGCTCGTACTCGATCGGCGGCCAGGTCTTCAAGAACTTCGAGTCCAAGGGGTACGGCCCGATCAACCTCGGCCGAGCCCTGGAGGTCTCCTGCGACACCGTCTTCTACCGCCTCTCCCACGAGGAGTGGAAGCGCGACGGCGGCACCAAGCCGAAGAAGAACGCCAAGGACTGGTTCTACAAGACCGCCCACCAGTTCGGCCTCGGCGCCGAGACCGGAATCGACCTGCCCAACGAGGTCTCCGGCCGCATCCCCGACCGCCAGTGGAAGCTGAACTACTGGAAGGCCAACAAGGACGCCTGGTGCAAGACCGGCAAGAAGGACGGCGACTACGCCGAGCGCATCGCGTACGAGAACTGCCTCGAAGGCAACCGCCTGCGCGCCGGTGACTCCGTCAACTACTCCATCGGACAGGGCGACACCCTCGTCACCCCCATCCAGATGGCCACGATCTACGCGGCGATCTCCAACGGCGGCACCCTCTACGACCCCACCGTCGGCAAGGCGATCATCAGCGCCGACGGCAAGCACGTCGAGGACATCAAGCCCAAGGCGCACGGCAAGCTGCCGATGTCGAAGCAGACCCGCGACGAGATAGACGAAGCCCTCGCGGGCGTCGCGACCCGCGGTACGGCCGCCTGGCGCTTCCAGGGCTGGCCGCAGAACGAGATCCCGATGCACGCCAAGACCGGTACGGCGGAGGTCTACGGCAAGCAGACCACCTCGTGGTTCGCCAGCTACACCAAGGACTACACGATCGTCATGACGATCTCCCAGGGTGGTACGGGCTCCGGCGCCTCCGCCCCGGCCGTCCGCAAGCTCTACAACGCCCTGTACGGCGTCTCCGAGGACGGCAAGATCGACAAGAAGAAGGCGCTGCTCTACACCCCGCAGAAGAGCCTGCCGAAGATCCAGTCCGACGGGTCGATCGACTCCCCGAAGATCGGCGTGTACCCGCCGAAGAAGAAGACGGAGCAGGCCACCGAGGAGGGAGCCCTGCCGGTGACGGGCAACAGCCCGGCCGCCACCGTGCCCGGCCCCACCACCGGCACCAACCGCGACACCCGACGGCGCACGGCCCGCCCGAAGAAGAGGCGGAGGACGTCCCCATGACAGGCACCAACAGTTTCTCCGTCTCCGGATACGGACCTCAGCGCACCGGCTGGGCCCGGCTGTTCGCTCGCGACTCGCTCGCCCGCAGGCTCGACTGGCCGATACTGCTGTGCGCCGTCGCGCTGTCCCTGATCGGCGCTGCCCTCGTCTACTCGGCGACCCGCAACCGCACCGAGCTCAACCAGGGCGACCCGTACTACTTCCTGGTCCGGCATCTGCTCAACACCGGCATCGGGTTCGCCCTGATGGTCGGCACGGTCTGGCTCGGCCACCGCACCCTGCGCACGGCCGTCCCCATCCTGTACGGCATCTCGGTCTTCCTCATCCTGCTCGTGCTCACCCCGCTCGGCGCCACCATCAACGGCGCCCACGCGTGGATCAAGCTCGGCGGCGGCTTCTCACTCCAGCCTTCCGAGTTCGTGAAGATCACGATCATCCTCGGCATGGCGATGCTCCTCGCCGCCAGAGTGGACGCCGGCGACAAGCAGTACCCCGACCACCGCACGGTCGTGCAGTCCCTCGGCCTCGCCGCCGTACCGATACTGATCGTGCTGCTCATGCCCGACCTCGGCTCGGTCATGGTCATGGTCGTCATCGTGCTCGGTGTGCTGCTCGCCTCCGGCGCCTCCAACCGCTGGGTGCTCGGACTGATCAGTGCGGGCGCGGTCGGCGCGGTCGCGGTCTGGCAGCTGGGGATCCTCGACGAGTACCAGATCAACCGGTTCGCAGCCTTCGCCAACCCCGAGCTCGACCCGGCCGGCGTCGGCTACAACACCAACCAGGCCCGTATCGCCATCGGCTCCGGTGGCCTCTTCGGCACCGGACTCGGCAAGGGCTCGCAGACCACGGGCCAGTTCGTGCCCGAACAGCAGACGGACTTCGTCTTCACGGTCGCCGGCGAGGAGCTGGGCTTCCTCGGAGCGGGCCTGATCATCCTGCTGCTGGGCATCGTGCTGTGGCGCGCCTGCCGCATCGCCCGCGAGACGACCGAGCTGTACGGCACGATCGTCGCCGCCGGGATCATCGCCTGGTTCGCCTTCCAGTCCTTCGAGAACATCGGGATGACGCTCGGCATCATGCCGGTGGCCGGTCTGCCGCTGCCCTTCGTCTCGTACGGAGGGTCGTCGATGTTCGCCGTGTGGGTGGCGGTGGGGTTGTTGCAGTCGATCCGGGTGCAGAGGCCCATGTCGGCGTAACGGCGACACCCCGCGTCGCCGGGGCGAACACCTGGTGTTGCCGATTCAACAACGAGGCCTGCCCAGAAAACGGATGAGCGACTAGATTCTGTCCATGGCGGACACGAAACGCGAGATCGAGCGGAAGTACGAATCCGACGAGAGTGGCCTGCCCGACCTGACCGGCGTCGCCGGGGTCGCGACCGTGGTCGACAAGGGCGTCGCCGAGCTGGACGCCGTCTACTACGACACCCCGGACGAACGCCTCGCCGCCGCCGGGATCACCCTGCGGCGCCGCACCGGAGGCGGCGACGCGGGCTGGCACCTGAAGGTCCCCGTCTCCTCCGGCGTACGGGACGAGATCCACGCCCCCCTCTCCGACACCGTGCCCCGCACCCTCGCGGGGCTCGTGCGCTCCCGGGTCCGCGACACCGGCCTCGTCCCCCTCGTCCGCATCCGCTCCTCCCGCGACGTCCGTGACCTGCTCGACGTGGACGGCGCGCTCCTCGCCGAGGTCAGCGTCGACGCCGTCCACGCCGAGCGGCTCAACGGCGAGGGACGCGGCGCGCAGTGGTCCGAGATCGAGGTGGAACTGGCCGACGGCGGTGACCCGGCCTTCCTCGACGAGGTCGACAAGAAGCTGCGCAAGGCGGGCGTACGGGCCGCCGCGTCCCCGTCGAAACTGGCCAGAGCCCTGCGTGAAACGGCACCGCACGGGCCCGCTACGAGCGGGCCCGGCAAGAAGACCAAGGAACCCGAGGGAACGACGGAGCCCAAGGGAAGCAAGAAGGCCAGGGGAAGAGAGGAGGCCAAGGAGGCCAAGGAGGCCAAGGGGGCCAAGGGGGCCAAGGAGGACGGGAACGGCAGAGCAGGCACAGGCGCCAAGGAAGGGGACGCCAAGGACGGCAAGGGCGCTACGGCGGGCAAGAAGGCGGAGAAAGCGGCCGAGGCCGGCAAGGCGGGCAAGAAGGCCGAGAAAGCGGCCGAGGTCGGCAAGGCGGGCAAGAAGGCCGAGAAAGCGGCCAAGGTCGGCAAGGCGGCCGACGGGCGCGCCCCTGAGCCGCAGCGGGTCGCCGGCGACTACGTCCTCGCCTACGTGCGCGCCCAGCGCGACGCCATCGTCGCCCTGGACCCCGCGGTGCGCCGCGACCTGCCCGACTCCGTGCACCAGATGCGCGTCGCGACCCGCCGGCTGCGCAGCTCCTTCCGCTCGTACGGCAAGGTCCTCGACCGCACCTTCACCGACCCCATCGGCGCGGAACTCAAGTGGCTGGCGGGGGAACTGGGCGTCGACCGCGACCAGGAGGTGCTGACGGAACGCCTGACGGCCGCGCTCACCGACCTCCCCAGGACGCTCCTCATCGGCCCCGTCCGTACCCGGCTGCGCACCTGGTCGCACGCCCGCGGCTCCGGCTCCCGGCGCCGCCTGATAGCCGTGCTCGACGGAAGGCGGTACCTGGACCTGCTGAACATCCTGGACGCGCTGCTCGCCGAGCCGCCCCTGCTCAAGGCCGCCGAGGGCGACCCCGAGAAGGTGCTGACGAAGGCCGTCCTGCGGGACGTGGGCAGGGTGTCCGCCCTGGTCCGGCAGGCCCTGGACGAACCGTCCGGCACCGAGCGCGACCTGGCCATGCACGAGGCCCGCAAGAAGGCCAAGCGCGCCCGGTACGCGGCGGAGGCGGCCTCCGGCTTCGACGACCGCTTCGTGTCCCGGGTCCGCGCCATGAAGTCCCTCCAGACCCTCCTCGGCGACCACCAGGACAGCGTGATGGCCCGGGAGGCCCTGCGCGGCCTCGCGGCACAGGCCCAGGGGGCGGGGGAGAGCTCGTTCACGTACGGGCTGCTGTACGGCCGCGAGGAGCGGAGGGCAGCGGAGATCGAGCGGGAGCTTCCGGAGGCGTACACGCGGTGGTGCGCGTCCTGACGCCGGCGGACGCGGCGAGTGACACACGCGACTGCGGACGCCTGCGAGCGTGGACGCGTACGAGAGGCCGTGCGCGCCGCGTTACGCTGGATGGTCACTCCTGTCCGTGCCCCCCAGCTCACGAAGGTCCGCGAGATGCCTGCCGAAGTCGCTGCGTCGGTGTTCCCGCAGCTCGAAGCTCTGCTCCCGCATGTGCAGAAGCCGATCCAGTACGTCGGCGGAGAGCTCAACTCCACCGTCAAGCCGTGGGAGGCCTGCGACGTCCGCTGGGCGCTCATGTACCCCGACGCGTACGAGGTCGGGCTGCCCAACCAGGGCGTCATGATCCTCTACGAGGTACTCAACGAGCAGGAGGGCGTCCTCGCCGAGCGCACGTACAGCGTGTGGCCGGACCTGGAGGAGCTGATGCGGGAGCACGGCGTCCCGCAGTTCACGGTGGACAGCCACCGCCCGGTGAAGGCCTTCGACGTGTTCGGCCTCTCCTTCTCCACGGAGCTGGGCTACACGAACATGCTGACGGCCCTGGACCTGGCCGGAATCCCGCTTGAGTCCAAGGACCGCACGGTGGACGACCCGATCGTCCTCGCCGGCGGCCACGCGGCCTTCAACCCCGAGCCGATCGCCGACTTCATCGACGCGGCCGTCATCGGCGACGGCGAGCAGGCCGTGCTCGACATGACGAGGATCATCCGCGAGTGGAAGGCCGAGGGACGGCCGGGCGGGCGCGAGGAGGTCCTGTTCCGCCTGGCGAAGACCGGCGGGGTGTACATCCCCGGGTTCTACGACGTCGAGTACCTCCCCGACGGCCGTATCGCCCGAGTGGTCCCCAACCGCTCCGGCGTCCCGTGGCGCGTGTCCAAGCACACGGTCATGGACCTGGACGAGTGGCCGTACCCCAAGCAGCCCCTCGTACCGCTCGCCGAGACGGTCCACGAACGCATGTCGGTGGAGATCTTCCGGGGCTGCACCCGCGGCTGCCGCTTCTGCCAGGCGGGCATGATCACGCGCCCGGTACGTGAACGCTCCATCACGGGCATCGGCGAGATGGTCGACAAGGGCCTGAAGGCGACGGGCTTCGAGGAGGTCGGCCTGCTGTCGTTGTCCTCCGCTGACCACTCGGAGATCGGCGACATCGCCAAGGGCCTGGCCGACCGCTACGAGGAAGACAAGATCGGCCTGTCCCTCCCCTCCACCCGGGTCGACGCCTTCAACATCGACCTGGCGAACGAGCTGACGCGCAACGGCCGCCGCTCGGGCCTGACCTTCGCCCCCGAAGGCGGCTCGGAACGCATCCGCAAGGTCATCAACAAGATGGTCTCGGAAGACGACCTGATCAGGACCGTCGCCACCGCCTACGGCAACGGCTGGCGTCAGGTGAAGCTGTACTTCATGTGCGGCCTGCCGACGGAGACCGACGACGACGTCCTCCAGATCGCCGACATGGCGACGCGCGTCATCCAGAAGGGCCGCGAGGTCTCCGGCTCGAACGACATCCGCTGCACGGTCTCGATCGGCGGCTTCGTCCCCAAGCCGCACACGCCCTTCCAGTGGGCCCCGCAGCTCTCGGCGGAGGAGACGGACGCCCGCCTGGAGAAGCTGAGGGACAAGATCCGCGGCGACAAGAAGTACGGCCGCTCGATCGGCTTCCGCTACCACGACGGCAAGCCGGGCATCGTCGAGGGCCTGCTCTCCCGCGGCGACCGCCGTATCGGCTCCGTCATCCGCGCGGTCTACGAGGACGGCGGCCGCTTCGACGGCTGGCGCGAGCACTTCTCGTACGACCGCTGGATGAGCTGCGCCGACAAGGCGCTGGCCCCCTTCGGCGTGGACGTCGACTGGTACACGACCCGCGAGCGCACGTACGAGGAGGTCCTGCCCTGGGACCACCTCGACTCCGGCCTGGACAAGGACTGGCTCTGGGAGGACTGGCAGGACGCCCTCGACGAGACGGAGGTCGAGGACTGCCGGTGGACACCGTGCTTCGACTGCGGGGTCTGCCCGCAGTTCGATACATGGCCACAACTGAGCCCCACGGCGGGTAAGAGCCTGCTCCCCCTGACCCCCATCAACACCGGTAGGGAGGGGAAGTGAGCAGGTCAGGGAGGCCGCTACCTGCCCCTGAGCGGGCCCGTGAAGCGGTAGCCCAGGCGCTGGCCAAGCTGTCCGAGAACGAGCGAGAGCAGGCCGTACAGGCGCTCTCTCGGATGGGTGCTCGACGTGTGGAGCGAACCCCTGCCCCCGCTCCTCGCACTCCACTACCGACAGAGGTAGCGGCGCCCCGAGCGGCCGTCTCTGCCTCGGTCGAGTGGGTGTAGCCGGACCCTGTCCACAACACAGGGAAGAGCCCCGACCCTCCCTTGAAGCCGGGAAGAGCCGGGGCTCTGTGGTTGGTGTGGGTGTGTGGCTGTGTGCTGGCCGCTGAGTGAGCGGCCGAGGAGTTGGCCCGAGGCTGCGTGATCGCTTGCGAGCGTGGCGCGTGGAGTGTCCTCGGCCGGTCGAGTGGCTGTCGACGTGAGCCGACTCGGGTCGCACCCCTGGGCCATGACCCCCTTGGGCCGTTCTTCCGGACCGCTGCGTCTTACCGCCCGATCTTGCGCCACCCGTTTCAGGGTCGACGACGCACCAGCCGGGCGAACGGCACTACGGCGAGGAACCCGTCCGCCACCCCTTCGAGGAAGGTTCGCCGGTAGGCGCCCGGCGGCGTACCGTCCCCCTGCTCCACATCGACCAGCGAGAAGTATGCGCACCGCACAGGCTTCTCGTCCCCGTCTACCAGCGCCGTCACGGTGACCACCTGCTTTCGGCGCAGCAGTGACGGCTTGATGTTGATCCCGCCCGTACTGCCGGGGCTCGATGCGGACAGGCTGACCCTGCGCCAAGTGTCGAGGTTCGGGCGAGGGCTGCCGGCTGGCGTCGTAGTGACGTCGAGAACCGTGACCTCAAGACCGAAGTCGAACTTGATCGCTTCGCCTCCATGGAACATGTCCGCGGTGATGTCGCGATGCCCTTGGTTGGCAATGACCAATTCGATCACGCGGGGCCGGGCCAGTTGAGTAGCGCCAAGGCTCACGGTCAACGGTGCCCCGCCCTGCGGGGGATGGAAGAGGGGCGTATTCGACTTGACCCACCAGTCGAGCTTGCGCTTCGGATTGTTCGATCGAAGCGCCGCCCAGGCTCCCAGGACACCAACCGCGAGGCTGACGACGACGGTGACGGCGAACTGCCACCATGACCCGGACTCCCACCATTCCCCCGCCACATGATTCATGCGGGGAAACTACAACACCGTAGCTTCGGGACGGATGTGCTCTCGGAGGTCAGGCCGAGTCTTCTCCGGCCGTGAACGCCTCGGTCTCGTAGCGCGCCATCGCCTCGCGGCGTTCTTTCGCGTACTGGGCTTGGATGGCCTCAGCCGTGATCCCCATGCTCTCCATGACGGGGTTCAACACCCACTCGCAGAAGCGTTCGTCTGTCTGCGTGAGCAGCCGACAGTCCGCCTTGAGGTCCGCGCACAGTCGGGCCCGGCCAGCGTCGCTGACCATCTCTTGGATGTGCTCGCGCCAGAAGTTGTGAACCAGGTCGTTACGCCGCTTCAGGCTCCTGGTCAGGTCATCGACGACCTCTGGGTAGGCACTGGTGTGCGGCTCGACGCGCTTGCCCATCATGTCCTTGAAGCCCTGAGTCCAAGGGTCCCGGATGAGCTGCTCCCCCTGCTCCCTTGCGGTGATGAGCTTGGTGAACGCGAGTAGGTTGACGAGCGAGTGCTCCAGACAGTTGGCCTTGTAGATGGCCAGGCCGAAGAGTGCGTACACGGTCTTGTGGTCCGTGCCGTTGTCGTACTCGTCGTCCGGCTCCGGCTCCGGCTCCTCGCGCCAGGTCGGCTCATGCCTGACCACATACAGTCCGTCCATGCCTCCAGTGCTGTCAGGGGGAGCCAACTCGTACTGAATTATGGTGACTTGCTCATCGGCACCTGTGAGCCGGCCGACCCTTGGGGGTCTGCGTGCTCTCGCACTCGCTCATGCGGCGAGCATCTCGGCGACGGCGACAGCCAGGGGGAGGCCGGTACGGCGCTGGGCCTGCCACACGTCGAACCGCTTGTGACAGTCCATGGCGAGCGGGGCGTAGTGCTCGGCGTGGGGGGAGTAGAGAGCCCCCTTCGAGTTGGGGTGCGTCGACACCTTCGGCTCAGGGTCGGTGCCCAGATACGCCCACTCGTTCGCCTGGCGGCCACAGCCGCAGGCACAGCGCCAGTCCGAGGCCGGTCCGTGCTCGGCCTACACTCGGGCGTGCGCCGAGGTGTAGGCGATGGCGTCGCCCTTCCAGTTGCCGGAGTGCTCACCACGCTTGCCGTACATCGGGTGAGCCTTGCCGGAACGGTGAGCCGTCCGGTCGCCACAGGTGACGGTTTTCCCTGAGCGCAGCTTCGCGCCAACGACGACCGTGGTAGCGCCGCAGTCGCAACGGCAGAGCCAACGGGCAGCCTTCGAGCCGCTGGGGTAGACGATGGGATCAGCCTCGGCAACGACGACGAGAGCGCCGTAGCGGTTGCCGGACAGGTCGAGCTTGCGGGGTGCCACGGTGTTGATCTCCTTCAGGTAGGCGTGATGGTTCAGCTACCGCGAGGGAGCGCCAGCGACCGGCGGTCCTCGGCGAGGTAGCAACGGCGAGCAAGTGGCTTGCCGTGAGAGGACTTCGGGAAGTGGGGCGCGGCAGCGCCCCCAGGGAGCAAGGCGGCTCTACGACGAGGGCGCCCTCACGGGCCCCTCATCACTTCGCCGTTGCGGTCTACGACAGGTGGGCCGCGTAAGCGGCCCCATCGAGTAGGGCGAGGCTTCGGGCCCCTTCGGGCCCGCCTTGTCGGTGCCACCTACGCCGTGCGTCAGTACGTCTGTCGTCGGCATCGAGGGGAGGGTTCGGCCCGACCCGAGGCCGTAGTCAGTAGGTCTCAGGAGTGAGGCCCTTACTCTGGCCAAAACTTCGGGATGGACCGGCGATGCGCCGGGCTTCCTTACTCTGGCCGAAACTTCTCGACGAGCAGGAGCGGGCTCGGGGTCCGAGCCGGGGACTCTTACTCTGGCCAAAACTTCTCAGGCGGCCTCGTCGAGCCAGTCGTCAGCATCGATCCAGCCCAGCCACTCCGTGGCCCGGTCTCCGGGCTCCAGGCTGAACGTCGTCTTACTCCGCGCTTGACGCCGATCGTCTCGACCGTCAGCCACCCGGCCTCGACGAGCACCTGTACGCCTCGCTCGGTGTACGCGCGCTCTCTACCGGCGCTGTCCCGGATGCCCACCGCATCGGCCAGCGAGCGCCACGGCACCGTCAGGCGGGAGTCGTCGCCGCAGAGGCGGGCAAGTTGCTTCGCCACCCGTTGGCCGCTACGAGGTACGCACTGGATCACGTCGGCGTACCACTGGGCAGCCTGTCCGGTCGGCGGGAAGTGCTCGGCCACCAGGCGTATCCGCGCTTCCGTAGCTTGGCTCGGTTCTCCTCGATCTTGGGGAACAGGTCTTCCCGCACTGGTCACCGCACCGGCCGAGCAAGCTGCCAGGTGTCGTAACCGAGTCGCCGTAGCCAACCCTCCTCTTGCAGGGAGCGAAGACCAGACTCGAACTCGGCTGCGGGGATCGAGGACTTCCGGGCCAGCTTCCGGGGGGACAGCCGGAACGGCTCGCTTGCGGGGATCGTGAGGTACCGGGACGTGTAGCCGACCCAGGAAGGGGCGGCGGGGTTGGTCTTGGGCACGGGTGTGCGACCTCCTTCGTGTGATGGGAGATCGCGCGTACCGTTCGCGCTCGTGGTGCCCTCGGCTTCCCCTGCCAGCCCCTCGGGATGGCGGCCTGCTACCTGCTGGCCAGCTCCACCGCCGCTGAACGGTGGGAGCTACGGTGCGCTTCGAAGAGGCGGAAGAGAGTTCTTACATGATCGGGTCGTTCGCCGTCAACTTCGTGCATCGTGCGGCCCGGACCGGAACCGTGCGCCGCACGGCGGCGTTCTCAGCCTGGAGAGGGGCCTACTGCCGGGCAGAAGACGGCCCTGTCACTCGATCCGTCGACCAGCCGAGGAGACCCATGGCCGAGAAGAAGTGGAATGCCAAGACCGGCAGGTGGGAGATCGACGGAGTCCCGATCACCTACAGGGTGACGTGGAGGAACGTCGACACCGGCGGGGAGCACGTCAGAGAGTTCAACGACGTCGACCAGGGCTACGACTTCTACCAGATGATGCAGCGGGACGCGTACGCCATCAAGGTGACGTGGGATCACGTCCCCTGGTGATCGGTCACGCTGAGTCGACGGTCGACTGAGCGGAGAGTGAGCGCCCTGCCATCTCGGCAACGGCCCACGTAGGCAGGCAGGAGCCATGGACAGGCACCCACCGTTCATCCTTCGTGGTCGTCTCGACGTGACGTCGGACACCTGCTCGGCAAGCCACAGCGCCCCTCACTTACTGGTGGGAAGTGGGTCAAGGTTTGACAGGATTGATCGCTGAAGTGAGACGTGGATCACGTCACTGTCAGACCCTCGGCCTACCGTTCCTGTATGGGCTTGAACAACCCGCGAGACGTAGGCGCAGCGTTCGGTGCGACGCTCCTCGGCGGCACAGTGAGCGAGGAGCCACCCCCGCCAGGCTCCCCCCTCGGTCGAGTGCGCGCCTTCACTGCCGAGTACGGCGAGGGTGCGCTGGGGCCCGAGCACATCAGGGCCGCGCAGGACGGGCACCCCCTGCTCCCGTGAGACGGCGCCACGCCGGGCACTTCATGCAAGAACGTGCATACCCACGTCCGTGCATGGACGGCCGAGCTCGACCCTCGTACGGTCGTGTCCAACGCCCCAACAGGGGCCACGGACAAGGGGGTTTCGCATGGCGCGCGAAGAGCTCACTCGACTTACCGGCAATGGCAATGGCGAGTGCGGCGAAGACGACTGCCCGAATGTGTACCGCACGGAGCGGGGAACCTTCGTCGTTCAGGGCGACGTGTCCAACGCCTTCACTCCGCCGCAAGGGGAAGGGCTTGTGGAGATTCCCGAGAGCGTTCTTCGGGAGGCGATTCGTGCTCTTGGATGGTGACGAGTGGCGGGCAATGCTCCGAGGATTCCAGTCCGAAGCATGGCGACTGGAGACTCTGCCCCAATACCTCGTACCGCAGGAATCCGGAGAGCTTGAAGCCTTCCGGGCCGGTAAGCGAATTGACCCGCACACCTACTCGTCCGAGTACACGGAAGACCTGAAGAGGCTACGCGGTGAGGGGAAGCGTAAGGGGCGAGTGCACATCCTGACTCGGCCGCTCTCCGAGTATCTGCAATTCGAGTTCTCTCGGTACTACGCCCCGCATGTGCTCGCCGGGGAAGAGGTCCGAATTCTCGACGTGACCGATCGAGAGAATCCCTTGCCGGACGTCCGAGACTTCTGGATGTTCGATCGCTCGACGATCGTTCTCATGCACTACGAGGACGACGGAAGGCAGATCAGCCGTGAACTGTACGAAGGTGAGCCGGCCGACTTCATCGAGTACCAGCGAATCGCCGTCGCCGAGTCGGTTCCATTCGTCGAATACGCGGAGCGCGTGACGGGGTGACGTTCGAGCCCGAGGAGCTTGGCCAGTCCTGGCAAGAGTTGGGCGCCACGCTCCGAGACCTACGCAAGGCGGCCGGTCTCTCCGGAGACCGGCTCGCCGCGCGCTGCAACATGTCTCAGTCCAAGGTGAGCAGGATCGAGAGTGGCCGGACACGGCCGTCTCTGGTCGACGTAGAGGCGATCCTGAGAGCCGTGGACGCTCCGCCCGAACTCGTCGCCGAAGTCTCCGCGCTCGCCCGACTGGCGAACACTGAATGGCGGAACCTTCGGGAGCTGCGGCGCAAGGGACTCGGGACACGACAGGCCGAGTTGAAGGCTCTCGAAGCATCCTCGGCGCACATGCGCTACTTCCTGCTCTCGATGGTTACCGGCCTACTCGCGACACCGGAGTACGTACGGGCGAGCCTCGCGCACTCTCCGGCCGATACGAGTAAGGCAGTAGCGGGGAAGCTGGAACGGCAAGCCGTTCTTTACGACGCTTCGAAACAGTTCACATTCCTTCTGACCGAGCAGGCAATTCGTTGGCCGGTGGTTTCGCCGTTGCCTCTGGCCGAGCAGATGGACCGCTTGGCCTCCCTGTCCTACCTGCCGAATGTGCGCATCGGCGTAATTCCCGTGGGGGCAGTAACGGCCAGGGTTCCGCTGAATACCTTCACGATCTACGACGCTTCCTTGGTCACCATCGAGACTTCGGCGGGGAGTCTCGTACTGCGTGACGGCCGAGATGTTCAGACCTACCTGAAGGAATTCGCGGGATACGAGGAATGCGCGTTGTTCGGGGAGGGGCTTCGCGCGAGGCTCGCCGAGTGGTCGGCCGCCTGCCGTGCATGACTTCAGTCGACAACGCGCATGAAGTGCCATCCGTTGCACATTCCACGGGATCATCCTTCGGTAGACACGAAGTCGGGGAGGCCGTAAGGATGAGCGCACCGAAGACGACGATGGCGGAACCGGTGAACCTGACACTCCCGCCCGAGGAGCCGGAACCCGTAGCAAGCTGCCGCGAATGTCTCAGCATCGCAGTGACCCGAGCCAACGCCCGATCGGTCGGGGACTACTCGAAGGCGTCCGACGCGAACGTCGTACTCCGGACGCACCTTCGGGAACAGCACGGGGCCGAGTGATGGTGCGCTCCGTCATGCGGTACGTGACGCACCGGATCACGCAGCATCCGGAGACTGACGTCACGTTCGAGGCTGAGTGCCTGAAGTGCGAGTGGCAGGCAACGCCCTCGACGGACGGTGGGGCGGTAGACGTCGAGTGCATGAGCCACACCGGCCGGACGGGACACATCGGGTTCCGGCGCCTGTGTACCTCGTTCGCTCTCGTCGAGCGGGCCGAGTAACGCGCAGACTCCGGCATGCCTCGGGGCGGCGAGCAAGGCCGGGGCGTGCCGGTTGAGAGCCCCTGTCGGTCGTTCCCCCGTGGCCGACAGGGGCTCTGCATTGAACGCAGAGACCCCGCGTGCCAGTGGGTGACAGACGGGGTCCGGATACGTTGGGTCAACGGCCGACTGAGCGGAGAGTAGTCGGCGCCAGAGCCTCACAGTTCGACGGCGAACGCGTCCTCCTTGATGACGAGCCGGTCTTGCGCGTCCTTTGGGAGGAGGACCCGAAGGCTCACGTCCGGGGCGCGCTGCCCCTTCACCTTCGTACGGGTCACCTCGCACTTGATGCCGACTCGTCGGGCGTCCTCCTCCAGTGCTTCGAGTCCTCCCGACTCCCAGCGTTCGCGCCACGTCTCGCCGTTGTGGACGTTCTCCCATCGGTCCTGAAGGGTCGCAGGGTCGACGGCATCCAAGTCCTTCAAGAGCTTGTCGAGCGTCGCCTGAGCCTGCTCCCGGGCGAACGCTGAAGAGGCGTACCGCCCTCCCGGTTGGAGCTCCTTCATGTAGTACGTCGCCGACTCCTTCAGCCGCTTCACTTCCGACCGCACTTCCGATGCCTCGGCGTACTCGCGTACCTGCACGGGGAAGCTGCCGAGAGCCTTCAGGAGACGTTGCGAGAGAGCGAGGTAGAGAGCATCGGGGGCAGGGATGCCGAGCCCTCCGCTCTTGCAGTCGGTGCACCGCATGTAGGAGTAGGAGCGCCCCTTGTTCGAGGTCTTCTTGACGAGCATGTGCCCCTTGCAGTCCGCGCACACGATGACCCCCAGGAAGCGTGTCGACCCTCCCGGCTGCCGAGTCGGCTGCTTCCTCGATCGGCTGTCGAGTACTGCCTGAAGAGAGTCGAACTCCTCCTGAGTGAAGATCTCGGGAGCGACCCGTATCGGCTGGCCCTGCCTGTCGAGCACGAACCGGGAGCGGCGCACCCCTCCGTTCTTGTGCTCCTCGGTGCGGTAGCCGAGCGTCGCAGGGTTACGTAGACGACGGAGGAGGGTCGTCGTCGTGAGCCCTTCGCTCATGAGCCCCGAACGAACCATGCACCGGACCATGAACCGAGCCGACCGACCGCGCAGAGCCATGCGCCGAGCCCAGTGGAGAGCCGTGCGCGCGTCGGGGTCGACGGCGAGCCGAGGGCGTCCATCCGTCCCCTCTTCCGTGACGTAGCCGTAGGCAGGCTTACCGACGAGCCACGCATCCTGAGTCTTCGCGTACTCCCACAGGGACGTGACGCGGGTCGACGTGTTGCCCGCCTCGATCTCCGCGATACCGCCGATGACCGTAACGAGAACCTTGCCGATGGTCGTAGACAGGTCGATCGGGTCGTTCTTCGATACCAGGTTCTTTCCGTACCGCTCCGCCCACTGGACCATGACAGAGAGGTCCGACAGGTTGCGGATGAAGCGATCCAGCTTCCAGAAGAGCAGAGCATCGAACTCGGGAGCGCGGTCGTTCAGCCACTCGCCCAGGCTCTTGCGCTTCCACGGCGGAACCTTCGTTGCCGAGACGTTCAGGTCCGACGCGAGGCCGACGACCCGATACCCCTTCTCCCTGGCGAGTAGGCGTAGGTCGAGCTCCTGCCGGACGGGGGACGTCGTATCGTCGGTGAACACCGACAGCCGGACGGAGAGCAGGGCGCGAGGGGCGTCCTCGGGTAGCAGGGCCTCGGCCCTCTTCAGCTCCTCCAGTAGCGCCAGGTCTGCCGGTGTCCACTCGGCCTCGACGTCGTATGCAGCCCGCTCGGCCGCCGTTGCTCGCTTGCTCTTCGTTGCCATGACCAGCAGATTACCCGTTGTGGCCGTGTTTCACTCTGCCCCGCAGATGGACACGCAGATCCAAATCGGCCCCACCGCCAAGAAGTTGCTGCCCCTGACGGTGAAGGAGCCGGCAGCGGCCGGCTGAGACGGGCGCGACGGTGAGCGGTGAGGCGTTGCGGCGCATCGTGGACGCGTTGACCGACGTGGGTGAGGAGGAGGCTGCCGCCGTGCTCCGCGGGCTCGGCGCTCGGGGTGGGCGGCAGCGGTCCTTGCCGGATGTGCCGAGGACGCCGCTGCCGCCGTCTGAGGGCTCTTCGAGGGTCCAGTCCGAGGTGGAGTGGGTCTAGCGTTCGGCTCCCCGTGAGAGGCTGGACGGCATGGGGGAAGTGCTTGCCGACCAGGCTGTCCGGAGGTTTCTGGCGACGATCTGTGTCGGTGATCTCTGTAGCGGGACGGTCGCGGAGGTCACGCGGTCTGGTGTGTCGGTGATTTTGGATGGCTTCGCTGCTCGCCCGCTGGGGATGGTGGGGCCGTTGGACGGCTCCTGGGGCCGGCGTGCGGCCGAGGGTGTGGAGGTCGGGCAGCGGATCACCGCCGAGGTGACTGCTGTTGATGTGGATGAGGGCAGGGTGCTGCTGTCGACGGCGGCTACCGAGAACCCGGACCTCTGGGAGTTCCTCAAGCGCCTTCAGCCCGGCGAGACCGTGTCCGGTACGGTCGCGGCGATCGAGCGGTTCGGCGTGTTCGTGGCGCTGGACGATGGCCCCGACCACCCGGTCTTCCCGGGCGTCGGCTTCATCAACCTTCCCGAGCTGTCCTGGAGGCGCTTCGAAGCGGCTTCGGAGGTCGTTGAGATCGGACAGCGTGTCCTGTGCGAGTTCCTGCAGTTCGACACGTGGAACGGCGAGGCCCGGCTGTCGTTGCGAGCGATGCAGCCGGACCCTTTTCTGGCGTTCGCCGACAGCACTGCTGTGGGCCGGACACTGCGTGGGCAGGTCACCAAGCTGGTCCCGTTCGGCGTCTTCGTGCAGGTCGCCGACGGGGTCGAGGGCCTTGTCCATCTGCGAGAGCTCACCTGGCCGCCCGTGACGGCTCCGGAGGATGTCGTACGGGTCGGCGACCAGGTCTCGGTGGTCGTAACCGAAATCGACCGAGAGCGCCGCAGGCCGGCGCTTTCTCGACGACAGGCCTGAGGGTGCTTCGGTGCGGACTGTGTCCCGCCTGGACACGCACCATTCAGGCGGGACCCACCGGCAAGAAGCAGCTCCCCCTGACGGTCAAGAACGTCGCGGCTGAATCCAGCGGGCGCGCACTCTGACGCGCTTGGCCATCCGCTCCCTGCACGTCTCCGGAGAGGGGGTCAGGCGACCCGGCCCCCGATCCCGGAGCGTCCTTCAGGGACAGCCAGTAGGCTCACCGCCACCTGCTCGCGGGCCTGTTCGCCGAGCACGCCGACCATCGCGTCGGTGATCGCGGCGATCAGGTGCGCGGCTGCGTCCGGTACACCAGGGTGGCGGTAGGCCGCCTCTCGCAGGCTCAGTGTGACGTTCGGTGCGACTTGGCCGGTCGGCTTCCCACCGATGCCGCGCCGACGCTGGGGGATGCCGATGAGGTCGACCGCGACCAGGCGGCTGAACTGCTCGCCGTAGACGGATCCGACTGCGTCCGCGAGTCCGCGGATCAGTCCCTCTTCGACCTTCCCGTCGAGGGCGGTCTCGCTGATGTGCACGGTGAAGTGGGGCATGGTGGAATCTCCGTTCGTGCCCACGGGTGGCAGGCGGATCGATCGCCAATGTCTTTGTAAGCAAAGCAATTTTGCTGTTAAAGGTAAATGCTGGGGGTGCGTGATGGCTGGGGGTGCGTGATGGCTGGATCCGCGCGGCATGAGGCCGGAGCGGGTGACGTGGACGCCGCGGTGCGTGAGCTGCTGTTGCTCATGCCGCGGATGGCCGGCCGGGTGAAGCGCGTTCCCGTGCCCGAGGGGCTGCAGTCGCAGGCGTTGGCGCCCCGCCACCTCTCCTTGCTGTCCTATCTGTTGCTCGACGGGCCCATGACCGTCAACGATCTCGCCGCGCGACTGGAGGTGGCGCCCACCACGGTCAGCCTGATGGTCGGAGACTTGAGCGGTAAAGGCATCCTGGACCGGCACGAGGATCCGACCGACCGGCGGCGTCGGATCGTGGCTATCGCGCCCGAGCGGCACGACGCGATCGCTGCCTGGCTCGCCCCCGGCGCCGCCGCTTGGCGCCGCGTGCTCACCCCGCTGGCCCCGGCGCAGCGGCGCCTTTTCATCGACATCCTCCGCGCCTACGAGGCGGCGGTGGCGGAGGAGCGTGAGCGCTGAGACTCGTCGTTCCCTCGCCCGTGCCCGCTGGTTTCTGCCGAGCCCTGCCGATGCTTCGGTACGGGGATCAGCGGCCGGTCACTAGGCTTCTTGACCGAGGTGAGTACCGAGGTGAGTACCGAGGTGAGTGCCGAGGTGAGTGAGGCCCTTGATCGAGCAGCATCAGGAGGTACCCCCCCATGGATCGACTCGACCTGGTGAAGGACCTGAAGGAGGTCTACCGGCCGCCTGTCGGCAGGGCGGTGCTCACGCGGATCCCGGACCTCGACTTCCTGATGATCGACGGCAAGGGGGACCCGAACACGTCCGCCGACTACCGGGCGGCGGTGGAGGCGCTGTACACGGCGTCGTATGCCCTGAAGTTCGCGATCAAACGGGGCGCATCCGGACTCGACTACAAGGTCATGCCGCTGGAGGGACTGTGGTGGGTGCCGGACATGGCCGAGTTCTCCGTCGAGCGCAAGCAGGACTGGCAGTGGACGATGATGATCGCCCAACCGGCGCCCGTCACGGAGGAGTTGGTCATGGAGACGCTGGCCGACGCCAAGCTCCGCGGGAAGGCCGAGGCGCTCCCTCGGCTCCGGTTCGCTCCGTTCGCCGAAGGCCTCGTGGCTCAGATCATGCATGTGGGCCCCTACGCGGCCGAGGCGCCGACGGTGGCCGCCCTGCACGGCTTCATCGCCGAACAGGGGTACGCACTGTCCGGCAAGCACCACGAGATCTACCTCGGCGATCCGCGGCGTTGCGCGCCCGAGCGGCTCAGGACGGTGCTCCGTCAGCCGGTCACGGCCCTCTGACACCGGTGGGTTGACGGGCGAGGGCCGCAGCGGTCCTGAACCGCCAGGCCGGCCCGCGCGATGACGGGGGTCATGACTGCCGCGGGGCCGGCTCGGTCGTGTCCCTTCCGCCGTACTCGTCGTGCCAGTCCCACCATTCGTACGGCGGGGTCTGTGGATAGCCCTGGGGCGAGTCCTCCCAGGTTTCCTGCCGTCCGAGCGCGGTCATGTCCAGGTAGCTCCAGGTGCTGCCGAGCGCCTCGTCGCCGCGGGCGTCGATGAAGTAGGTGCGGAACACGCTGTCGCCCTCGCGGATGAAGGCGTTCGTGCCGTGCCATTCGGCCACACCGAAGTCGGCGTCGAAGTCGTCGGTGATCGTGTACCAGGGCATCGTCCAGCCCATTCGCGCCTTCACCCGCTCGATGTCGGGCTGCGGTGCGCGGGAGGCGAACACGAGGGTGGTGTCCCGGGCGTTGAGGTGAGCGAGGTTGCCGACGTGGTCGCCCACCATGGAGCAGCCGACACAGGCGTGGTCCGGCCAGCCGGACACCCCGGGCTCGAAGAAGGCGCGGTAGACGATGAGCTGACGGCGTCCTTCGAACAGGTCGAGCAGGCGCACCCTGCCCTTGGGCCCGTCGAACTGGTACGTCTTCTCCACCGCAAGCCATGGCATCCGCCGGCGCTTGGCGGCCAGCGCGTCACGGGCGTGGGTCAGCTGTTTCTCCTCCACCAGCAGCTGCTCGCGCGCTGCGTCCCACTCGCGCGGTGAGACGATCGGGGGTGTCTTCATGGCGACCTCCGCCTTCCCCTTCGGTCCGGGTCGTGAGCTGTGCGCTGCCCGGGAGCTCCCGGAGTACTCCTGTCTCCAGGGTCGGCCGACACCGGCACGGGTGCACGCCCAGCGCGGAAACCGGGAGGCGGGGGCCGCATCCGGACATGCCGCCCCTGCGTCTACACCGGTATGGACCTGGAGAAGTCACCCGCCGAACCGCCGGCGCGGCAGTCGCCCGAAGGGTGCCTGACCGTGGCGATCCGCGTTCCCGTGCGGATCGTGGTGCTCGTGCTGGTCGTCCCGGTGCGGATGGTGTGGGACGCGCTGGTCGTGGGCGGACGGCTGCTGAGGGACACCGTGCTGCGGCCGCTGGGACGGGCCCTGCTGTGGGTGGGACGGGCCGTGTTCGTGTGGCCGTGGGTGGCGCTGTGGCAGTACGTCGTCGTACCGGTGGGGAAGGGGGTCGCCTGGCTCGGGAACGTCCTGCTCGTCGTGCCCGCCGTGTGGGTGTACCGGTACGCGCTCACGCCCCTCGGGCACGCGATCGCCTGGGCGGCCCGCGGGGTGTGGGCCGGAGCCGCCTGGGTCTGCCGGGGCCTCGGGGCCGGGTTGGGCCTGGTGTACGCGCACCTGCTGACGCCGGTCGGGCGCGGGACCGTGTGGCTGGCCAGGGGCGTGGGGTTCGTGCTCGCCGCGTTGGGCACCGGCGTGTTCACGGCCGTGGCCTGGCTGGTGCGGTATCTGCTCGTCGTGCCCGCGGTGTGGCTGTACCGGTACGTGCTCACGCCGGCCGGGCACGGGATCGCCTGGGGCGCGGGCGGGGTCGTGTGGCTCGTACGGATGCTCCTCACCGGTGCCTGGCTCGCGCTGTACTGGACGGGGCGCGTGCTGCTCGTGCTGCCGGCGCTGGCGGTGTGGCGCTGGGTGCTGGCGCCGATCGGGCGGGTGCTGGCCGTCCTCGGGCGGGAGATCGGGGACGCGCTGGGGCACGCGTGGCGGATCGCCGGGTACGTGTCCCGGGCCGTCGGCCGGTTCCTCGGCACCCTCTTCCGGTGGATCTTCGTCGAGCCCGTCCGCTGGGCGTACCGCACCGTGCTCACCCCCGTCGGCCATGTCGTGCGGGACGTGGTCTGGCGGCCCGCCGCCGAGGTCGCGCGCGGTGTGGGCCGCGCCACGCGGCAGGCGCTGGCCTCCGCCCGTGAGGCCGCGGGGCAGGCCCGGGCCGACTTCCGGCGCATGCTCTTCGGAGAGCGGGAGCAGCCTCGGGAACCTGTCGGCCGTGAGGCACGTACTCTTGGTAGCAGTACGACCGCACTCACGAAGGACTGAGCGACACTGGGCAAGCGACAGCCCGAAGGCCCGCCGCCCGCACCAGCGGTGCAGCGCATCCGACTGCGCTACACCAAGCGCGGCCGCCTCCGGTTCACCAGCCACCGTGACTTCCAGCGTGCCTTCGAGCGCGCGCTGCGCCGTGCCGAGGTGCCGATGGCGTACTCGGCGGGGTTCACGCCGCACCCGAAGGTGTCGTACGCCAATGCCGCCCCCACCGGCACGGGCAGTGAGGCGGAGTACCTGGAGATCGCGCTCACCGAGGCGCGCGATCCCGACAAGCTGCGTGAGCTCCTCGACGAGTCGCTGCCCGCCGGGCTCGACATCGTCGACGCGGTCGAGGCCCGCACCCCGGGTCTCGCCGACCGGCTCAACGCGTCCGTCTGGGAGCTGCGTCTCGACGGGGTGTCCCCCGAGGAGGCGGAGCGCGCGGTGGCGGCCTTCGAGGCGGCCGAGACCGTCGAGGTCGAGCGCCAGACCAAGAAGGGCATGCGGGCCTTCGACGCCCGCGCCGCCGTCGCGAACCTTCAGGTGAGCCCTGGGACGCACGATCCGCAGTCCGAGACGCACAATCCGCAGCCTGATAGGCCGACCGACCAGCCCTGTGCGATACTGCGGCTGGTTGTTCGGCACGTGACGCCTGCCGTACGACCCGACGACGTCCTGTCCGGTCTCCGCGCCGTGGCCGACCTGGCGCCGCCGGTCCCCGCAGCGGTGACCAGGCTGGCGCAGGGGCTGTTCGATGAAGAGACCGGCACGGTGACCGACCCGCTCGCGCCCGACCGCGAGGCAGCAGCGACCGAGCCGCACACGGCCGGCGCGACTGCCGCCGCGACGGCGCCGGCGTAAGGAAGGTCCCGCGAAGGGACGGACGTCGTAGCGCCGCCCTCGGACTCGGGAGCCACCTGGGTCGGGCAGCGCACCGACCAGAAGACTTTCGCCAGGCCGTACGCAACATGGCGTACGGAACCGGCGAGACAGGACACAGAGAGCTCCCGTGCGGCGCCCGCGCCCCGGACGGCGGCACCGCGCACAGCGCGAGCCGCGGACGTCACCGGCAATCGCCGGGCCAGGTGCGGCGCCCGGGAGCCTGACGGGAGAACCGCCCGCATGCTCGAGCCGAACGAACCCACAGAGTCCCTGACGGACTCCGAACGCAACACTCCCAGCGACACGCTGCCGCCGCGCCGGCGCCGCCGTGCCGCGTCGCGCCCCGCCGGCCCGCCCGCGGCCGACGCCGGGACGCCCGTGGAGACCACCACCGCGTCCGCCGCACCGCCTGCGGACGCCGAGGCCCTCGCCGCCGACGAGACGGCCGCGACCACCGCGGTGGCGCGGGTCGTCGAGGTCGGGGTGACCACCGAGAAGGAGGAGGCGGTGGCCGGGGCGGCCGCCGCCGAGGAGACGGTGGCCGAGGCTGCCGCCGGGGAGGCCGTGCCCGCCCCGCGTACGCGGCGTCGGGCCACGCGGCGCGCGTCCGCGCCCGCCGGGGCCCCGGAGGCCGCCGAGACCGTCGTACCCGCGGCCGCGGAGAGCACCGAGGCCGGTCAGGCCAGTGAGGCCGGTGAGCCTGCCGAGGCCGCCGAGCCCACCGAGGCCGCCGGGATTTCCGAGTCCGTCGTCGCCCAGCCGGCTCCGGCCGTCGCCGAGGCCGCGGCTCCCGCTTCCGTTGAGGACGCCGCGCCCGCCGGGCGTACGCGGCGTCGGGCCACGCGCCGCGCGTCGGCGCCCGCCGGGGCGCCCAAGGCCGCGGAGAGCGCGGAGGCCGTCGTCGTCGCGGAGACGGCCGCGGAGAAGCCCGCCGAGGCCGAGCCCGAGCCCGCTGCCGTGGCCGCGGAGGCGACCGAGGACGCCGCTCCCCGCCGTACCCGTCGTCGCGCCACGCGGCGCGTGGCGGCGCCGGCCGGTGCGCCCACGGGCGAGGCAGCCCAGGGGACGGAGACCGGGACGGCCGAGGCCCAGGAGACCGCCGAGGCCGAAGAAGTCCAGGAGGTGGCCGTGGCAGTCCAGGCCGAAGGCGAGCCGCGTGAGGCTGCCGAGCCCGCTGGGACGGTCGAGCCCGCCGAGACCAGGACGGACGCCCAGCCGCAGACCAAGGCGGACGCCGAGCCGGAGACCGAGCCGGCGGCCAAGGCCGAGGACGTCACCGAGGGGGCCGCTCCGCGCCGTACACGCCGGCGGGCCGCCCGCAAGGCCGCCGGTGGCTTCTCCGAGCCCACGGCACGGCCCGCCGCCGAGGAGGACAGCGAGCGCGCGCAGCGCCCGGCGCGGCCGGCGGTCGCGGTGTTCCAGGCACCCGTGTTCGCAGAGCCGATGTTCCAGACGCCGGAGCGGGCCGCGGCCGCCGCTGCCGCCGAGGCGGCGGAGGAGGCCCCCGAGGCCGAGGAGTTCCCGGAGGAGGAGAGGGCCGGCTCGCGGCGTCGCCGCCGCCGGCGCGGCTTCGACGAGGAGCCCGCGGCCGTGACGACGGACGAGGCGGAGGAGACCGAGGAGGCCGAGGAGCCCGAGGTCGAGGAGTCCGCCGAGGCGGAGGAGACCGAGGGCTACGAGGCGGAGGAGACCGGAGCGCGGCGTCGCCGTCGCCGTGGTGGCCGTCGCCGTCGCCGGGGCGAGTCCGCCGAGGCGGAGGGCGAGTCCGCGGAGTCCGAGGAGCTCGCCGCCGAGCAGGCCGCGCAGGACGCCGAGGACACCGCCGAGCAGATCGACGAGGACGCCGAGGAGGCGGCCGAGGGCCGGGACGACGAGGAGCAGTCCGGCTCCAGCAGCAGCAGCCGTCGACGTCGCCGCCGCCGGCGCCGCGCGGGTGACACGGCCGTCGACACGGAGCCCGGCGAGGGCGATCCGGAGCGCACGGTCGTCAAGGTCCGGGAGCCGAGGGAAAAGCGCGGGAAGGACACCGAGCCCTCCGACGAGGTGCAGTCCATCAAGGGCTCGACCCGCCTGGAGGCCAAGAAGCAGCGCCGCCGGGAAGGACGTGAGCAGGGCCGCCGTCGTGTGCCCATCATCACCGAGGCCGAGTTCCTGGCCCGCCGGGAGGCCGTCGAGCGCGTGATGGTCGTCCGGCAGAACGGCGACCGTACGCAGATCGGCGTCCTGGAGGACGGCGTGCTCGTCGAGCACTACGTCAACAAGGAGCAGTCGACCTCGTACGTGGGCAACGTGTACCTCGGCAAGGTGCAGAACGTGCTGCCCTCGATGGAGGCCGCGTTCATCGACATCGGCAAGGGACGGAACGCCGTCCTGTACGCCGGTGAGGTGAACTTCGAGGCGCTCGGGCTCTCGGGCGGGCCGCGGCGGATCGAGAGCGCCCTGAAGTCCGGGCAGTCCGTGCTCGTCCAGGTGACGAAGGACCCGATCGGACACAAGGGTGCACGTCTGACCAGTCAGGTCTCGCTGCCGGGCCGTTATCTGGTGTACGTCCCCGAGGGGTCGATGACCGGCATCAGCCGCAAGCTGCCCGACACCGAGCGCGCCCGGCTGAAGACCATCCTCAAGAAGATCGTCCCCGAGGACGCGGGCGTCATCGTGCGCACCGCCGCCGAGGGCGCGAGCGAGGACGAGCTGCGCCGGGACGTCGAGCGGCTGCAGGCGCAGTGGGAGGACATCCGGAAGAAGTCGAAGAGCGGCGGAAGCTCGAACGCGCCGTCGCTGCTGTACGGCGAGCCGGACATGACCGTCCGTGTCGTCCGCGACATCTTCAACGAGGACTTCTCCAAGGTCATCGTGAGCGGTGACGAGGCGTGGGAGACGATCCACGGGTACGTCTCGCACGTCGCGCCCGACCTGGCCGACCGGCTGTCCAGGTGGACCTCCGAGGTCGACGTCTTCGCGACGTACCGGATCGACGAGCAGCTCGCCAAGGCGCTGGACCGGAAGGTCTGGCTGCCGAGCGGTGGCTCGCTGGTGATCGACAAGACCGAGGCCATGGTCGTGATCGACGTCAACACCGGCAAGTTCACCGGCCAGGGCGGCAACCTGGAGGAGACGGTCACCAGGAACAACCTGGAGGCGGCCGAGGAGATCGTGCGCCAGCTGCGGCTGCGCGACCTGGGCGGCATCGTCGTGATCGACTTCATCGACATGGTGCTGGAGTCCAACCGTGACCTGGTGCTGCGGCGGCTGCTGGAGTGCCTGGGACGCGACCGTACGAAGCACCAGGTGGCCGAGGTGACGTCGCTGGGCCTCGTGCAGATGACCCGGAAGCGGGTCGGGCAGGGGCTGCTGGAGTCGTTCTCCGAGACCTGCGTCCACTGCAACGGGCGTGGCGTGATCGTGCACATGGACCAGGCGACGGCCGCGGGCGGAGGCGGAAAGCGCCGCAAGCGCGGGCGTGGCGGTGCCGAGCAGGAGCACGTGCACGTGGCCGAGGTGGCGGAGTCGGCCGTGGCCGAGGTCGAGGCTGCCGAGCCGGCGGCCGAGGTCGCGGCGGAGGCCGCCGAGCCGGCGGCGTTGCCCTCGCCCGAGTTCACCCCGGACGAGGAGCTGTACAGCAGTGTCGCCGAGGCGGAGGCCGCGGTGACCCGTGGGCGCACGCGGCGGAGGGCGACGCGGAAGGTCTCGGCGCCGGCCCGCGCGCCGAAGCCGCGGTACGACGCGGAGGCCGAACCGGCGGCGGTGGAGGACCCGGTGGTGGAGACCCCGCCCGCCGTGGTGGAGACGCCGCCCGCCGTCACGGAGGAGGCTCCGGTGGTCTCGGAGGAGCCCGGGGCCGACGCGGCCGCTGTCGCGGCCGAGGCCGCGCCCAAGGGACGTACGCGGCGGCGGGCGACCCGGAAGGTGTCGGCACCGGCGGGGGCGCCTTCGGGCGAGGAGGCCGTGGTGACGGTCTCGGAACCGGCTGCCGAGCCGGCCGCGGAGCCGGCTGCCGCTGAGCCGGTGGCCGCGGCTGAGGCCGTGGGTGAGGAGCCGGCCGAGTCGGCGGCGCCCGCGCGGCCGAGGCGGCGGGCCGTGCGGAAGGCGACGGCGCCCACCGCCCCCGCGGAGGCGGCTGTCGTGGTCGTACCGGCGGCTTCGGCGGAGGCGACGCCGGACGAGGGGTCTGCTGAGGCCCCTGCCGAGGCCCCCGCGGAAACCTCTGGCGAGGAGGCCGCGCCTGCCAAGAAGGCGGCGCGGAAGGCCGCGAAGAAGGCGACCGCGAAGAAGGCCGCCGTGAAGAAGACGGCGGCCAAGAAGACGGCTGCCGCCAAGAAGACGACGGCGAAGAAGGCGACGAAGAAGGCGACGTCCAAGAAGACGGCCGCGGCGACGCAGCAGGCGCCGTCCACGGTGACGGCTTCCGCCGAGGAGGGCTGAGCCTCTCGGCGCACCGGTGCCCCGGTCCAGCGGTTCGTCCGCCGGACCGGGGCACCGGTGCGCCTGTTCGTGGGTCGGAGGCGCGTCGTGATGCGGGTGCGCCCGACTGCTTTCACGGGCGCGGGAAACTGCGCGACAAGCCACACAGGACCCGCACCCGGCCACGTACAGAACCCGGCAGACGAGACACCCCCGCAGACGAGACCCCCGCCTGACCACCGGACGCCCGTGTGGGGAATGTCATCCGGAGACAACGTGACCCTTTTGGGTGACGATGGTGAGGTTTCTGAGGGGGTAGGGGTCCAATAACCGCACGGGCCCCTTGGATCACGGGTAAGTACCTGTAAAACTCATCGAGTCACATGAATGAACTCCGGGCGGGCTCAGGGGAGAGCGCTTGCCCGAGGGGTAACGGGGAGGGGATCGCATGGCGCGCGTGCGCCTGAAGGCCACTGGGCGGCACCGTGCTGTGAAGCCGGTGAAGGGCGGGCGGCAGGCCGTGGCGCTGGCCACGGTGTTGTCGGCGGCGGGCGTGCAGACGGCTGTGACGGCGGGGACCGCCGAGGCCGCGCCCACGTGGACCGAGGGGCCCATCTTCAACGACCCGCTGGGCACCAGCGACGAACAACTCGCGATCCGTACGCGGCTGATCCAGCTGACGGACGCGGCGCTTCCGGGTTCCACCGTCAAGGTCGCCGTCTACCACGTGTGGGAGGCGTCGGTGGTGAACGCGTTGATCGCCGCCAAGAACCGCGGGGTGAACGTGCAGGTGCTCCTCGACGAGTCGAGCATCAGCGACCGGCCCGCCAACACGTCGTACAGCACTCTGAAGTCGGCACTCGGCACGGACCGCACCAAGGGGTCGTACATCGCGACCTGCCCGGTGGACAAGTCGTGTCTGGGCGACCCGAGGTTCGGGCAGTCGATCATGCACAACAAGTTCTGGCTGTTCTCGGCCGTCGAGGGTGCCACGAACGTCGTCGTGCAGACCACGTCCAACTCGACGCCCTCGGCGCACACCAAGTTCTTCAACGACGCCCTGTTGCTGCCGAACAACCCGACGATGTACGACGCGTACGCGGACTACTTCGACACGATGGTCGCCAAGGACTGGAAGTCCTGGGAGTACCGGACCGTGAGCAACGGCCTCTACAAGGCGTACTTCTTCCCGCGGGCCGGGAACACACGGGACACCGACACCGTGTACTCCGTGCTCAACAACGTCCAGTGCACCTACAGGGACACCGCGGGAGTCACCCAGAAGACCTGGGTGCGGGTGTCCATCTTCAAGATCACGCGACTGGCCATCGCGGAGAAGCTGGTCGCGCTGAAGAAGGCCGGCTGCAACGTCAGCATCGTGTACGCCGAGTCGGACAGCGCCAAGAGCTCGGGCGGCACCCCGGGTACGTGGGAGAAGATGCACACGTCCGGTGGCCCGACGGTGCGCTGCTACAACGACGACCGGGACCCGTTGAACCCCGGGCAGAAGCTGACCACGCCGTACATCATCCACTCCAAGTACATTCTCGTGGACGGGATGTACGACGGCGTGCGGAACAAGATCAGCTTCACCGGGTCGGGGAACTACACCGGGCCCGCCCTGCGGGAGAACGACGAGTCGATCGTCAAGGTCGACGACGACGCCGTGCACGACATGTACAAGGCGCACTTCAACAAGGTGATCGGGGTCGCCTACCCGGGCAAGGCGGACACCACGGACCTGTGCAAGGGCGTGAAACCGCTGCCCGCGGACGGTGAGAATCCCGTCACGTGAGAGACGCCCGTCACGTGACGAATCCCGTCACGTGAGAGCGGAGGGGCTCGGTTTGACCCCTTCGGGCGTGGCCCCGTAACCTTGACCGTCGGCGTGTCAACGGATGTTCATGGCGCGCCACATCCCCGTAAACCTCATCCTTCCGGGCGCCGGGCGTCCCGGGAGAGGCCGTTCGCGTGCCGGGCGGCTGGACTGCGGGGGTGCCGTTCCCGAGCGAGAGAGTGAGATCCGCGTGTACGCCATCGTGCGCAGCGGTGGTCGCCAGCACAAGGTTGCTGTCGGCGACATCGTTGAGGTTGACAAGATTTCCACCGCCAAGGTTGGCGACACGGTCGAGCTCTCGACCCTGCTCGTTGTCGACGGCGACGCTGTGACCAGTGACCCGTGGGTGCTGGCCGGCATCAAGGTCCAGGCCGAGGTCGTGGACCACCACAAGGGCCAGAAGATCGACATTCTGCGCTACAAGAACAAGACCGGCTACCGCCGTCGTCAGGGCCACCGCCAGCAGTACACGGCGATCAAGGTCACTGAGATCCCCACGGCTGCGAAGTAAGGGACTGAGGAGAGATGGCACACAAGAAGGGCGCATCGTCCACCCGGAACGGTCGCGACTCGAACGCCCAGCGGCTCGGCGTGAAGCGCTTCGGCGGTCAGGTCGTGAACGCCGGTGAGATCCTGGTCCGCCAGCGCGGCACCCACTTCCACCCCGGCGCGGGCGTCGGCCGTGGCGGCGACGACACGCTGTTCGCGCTGCAGGCCGGTGCGGTGGAGTTCGGCACCAGCCGTGGCCGCAAGGTCGTGAACATCGTTCCGGTCGCCTGATCGGAATTCCTCGCGAGGCGGACCTCACTTCCCGGCAGGGAAGGCGGGTCCGCCTTTCGCGTGTTGCAGTAACTGCAACACCCACACAGCAGTACCGATGACACTCGTACGTTTCTGGAGGCACTGACCATGACCACCTTCGTGGACCGCGTCGAACTGCACGTCGCCGCGGGTAACGGAGGTCACGGCTGTGCCTCCGTCCACCGTGAGAAGTTCAAGCCGCTGGGCGGGCCCGACGGGGGCAACGGCGGGCGCGGCGGTGACGTGATCCTCGTCGTCGACCAGTCCGTCACCACGCTGATCGACTACCACCACTCGCCCCACCGCAAGGCCACCAACGGCAAGCCCGGCGAGGGCGGCAACCGCTCCGGCAAGGACGGCCAGGACCTGGTGCTTCCGGTGCCGGACGGGACCGTGGTGCTCGACAAGGCGGGCAACGTGCTCGCGGACCTCGTGGGGCACGGGACCTCGTACGTCGCCGCCCAGGGCGGCCGGGGCGGGCTCGGCAACGCGGCGCTGGCCTCCGCCCGGCGCAAGGCCCCCGGCTTCGCACTGCTCGGCGAGCCGGGCGATCTCCAGGACGTCGTGCTGGAGCTCAAGACCGTCGCGGACGTGGCCCTGGTGGGCTACCCGAGCGCCGGCAAGTCCTCGCTTATCTCCGTGCTCTCCGCCGCCAAGCCGAAGATCGCGGACTACCCCTTCACGACGCTCGTCCCGAACCTGGGCGTGGTGACCGCGGGCGCGACCGTGTACACGATCGCCGACGTACCCGGACTCATCCCGGGAGCCAGCCAGGGCAAGGGCCTGGGCCTGGAGTTCCTGCGCCATGTGGAGCGCTGCAGCGTGCTCGTGCACGTCCTGGACACGGCCACGCTGGAGTCGGACCGCGACCCCGTCTCCGACCTCGACGTCATCGAGGAGGAGCTGAAGCAGTACGGCGGGCTGGGCGACCGCCCGCGGATCGTGGTGCTCAACAAGATCGACGTGCCCGACGGCAAGGACCTCGCCGAGATGGTCCGGCCCGACCTGGAGGAGCGCGGCTACCGCGTCTTCGAGGTGTCGGCGGTCGCGCACACGGGCCTGAAGGAGCTGTCCTTCGCCCTCGCCGACCTGGTGGCCAGGGCGCGCGCGGCCCGGCCGAAGGAGGAGGCGACCCGGATCGTCATCCGGCCGAAGGCCGTCGACGACGCCGGCTTCACCGTCGTGCGCGAGGCCGACGGCCTCTTCCGCGTGCGCGGCGAGAAGCCCGAGCGCTGGGTCCGCCAGACCGACTTCAACAACGACGAGGCCGTGGGCTACCTCGCCGACCGGCTGAACCGCCTCGGCGTCGAGGAGGAGCTCATGAAGGCGGGCGCCCGGACGGGCGACGGCGTCGCCATCGGGCCCGAGGACAACGCCGTCGTCTTCGACTGGGAGCCCAGCGTCACGGCCGGCGCCGAGATGCTCGGCCGCCGTGGCGAGGACCACCGTTTCGAGGGCGTACGGCCCGCCGCGCAGCGCCGCCGCGACCGAGAGGCCGAGCGGGACGAGGCGCAGCGGGAGTACGACGACTTCGAGCCGTTCTAGCCGTGCCGGCGGGTGCCCGTGCCGCGACAGGCCTGCCGCGGCACTAGACCAGGACGTTCTTGTAGAAGATGTTCGAGAGGCGCTCGCCCGGGGTCGTGTTGGAGGCGAAGCCGAAGAAGAGGCGGGGCTCGCCTCCCGCGGTGGTGTAGACGGCCATGCCCTCCGGCTCGCGGTAGCTGAGGGTGGACCCGGCCGCTGTCAGGAACTTCTCCTTCACCTGACCGGTGTTCAGGTCGACGCTCCAGAGGTACGTCGCGGGGTCGTCGTGCGTACCCGTGAGGCAGTACAGGTACTGCCCGTAAGCCGTGTACCCCTGGAAGTCCCCCGCGGATGTGATGGTGCCCGGCTGCAGGAAGTCGCTGATCAGCGGGTTGCTGAAGTCGCCGTTCGTGGCGGCGGTCAGGTCGTACGCCGTGAAGCGATGGGTGCTGGCGCCCGTCGGCCGGTAGCGCACGATCAGCCGGTTGTGCGTGGGGTCGATGGCACAGGTGTGCCGGTCCGCGACGGACACCGGTGTGAGCTGCGTGACCGCCGACGAGCCGGGGGTCAGCGTGGCGCCGTTGGTGTACTTGAAGCGGGCGAGCCGTCGTCCGTAGCCGTCCGCGTCCGCGAGGGTGTCGGTCCACAGGTAGGTCGACGAGCCCACGGCCTGCGCGCCGATGGAGACGGCGTGGCCGAAGCCCGTCAGGTACATGTGGCCGATGGTGGTCCAGGTCGACCATGAGAGCTCGGTGATGCACAGGTCACCGGACTTGTCGTCCGAACCCTCTCGCAACTGGGCCACGAACAGCCGCTGGTTGGTCTGGTCGAAGGCGAAGCTCTGCATCACGGTGCCGTTGTAGAGCGCCCGGTTCCGGTACAGGTCGTGCGAGTCCACCCCGCTCAGCTGGAACCGCTTCGACGTCGGTACGGCCGCCGACGCGGCCCCCGCGCCGTATCCGAGTCCGAGCGCGGCCAGTCCGAGGCCGCCTGTCGCGCGGAGCAGTGTGCGGCGGCTCAGGGCTTCTTCCATCAGGTCCTCCCGTTGACAGATGGCACGCGTGTAGTCGGCATGCGTGTGAACAGCAGAAGGACCCTATGCGAAGGGCCCCGGGGAGTGATCTCCCGGGGCCCAACTCACGCCGTACGAACAGGCGTCACGCGTTCACGGAGTCCGTGCCGTTGGAATC
Source organism: Streptomyces sp. NPDC030840 (assembly GCF_055572015.1). Classification (NCBI taxonomy): domain Bacteria; kingdom Bacillati; phylum Actinomycetota; class Actinomycetes; order Kitasatosporales; family Streptomycetaceae; genus Streptomyces; species Streptomyces sp. NPDC030840. Next base: position 393,688 of record NZ_JBVIEE010000001.1, read on the forward strand.
CGGCTCCTCGGACATCTCCTCGGAGGCCTCACGCGGCGAGGGGATCTCGCCGGCCAGGCGGGACTCCATGAGCACGCGGCGGTCCTCCGCCTTCGCGCACAGGGTCTGGACCGCCCGGTTGAAGCGGGCCAGGGACGGCGGGTCGGACGGGCCGAGCAGGTGCTCCTTCAACTCGGCGCGCGCCGCGGTGAAGTGGTCCTTCTCCGGGTGGCGCACCGACTCCAGGAGGGCCGGGATGCCCTCGGCGGACGGAGTGAGGATGACGCCCGCCGACACCGTCGGGAAGTTCGTGCGGAACGCCTCCTCCGGCATGCCCGAGGTGTTGGCGACCGCGTACGGCTTCTCGCTGGACAGCCAGTCGGAGACCACCGACGAGACATCGCTGATCAGCAGGTCGGCCTGGTTGAAGCAGGCGAAGATCGCGGGGCGCGCGTCCGTGATGATCTGGTGCTCCCACTCCGGGAACGACGCCCAGTAGGCCTTCTCCCACGCGGTCGTGGCCTCGGCGATCGCCGCCTCGCGGTCGCCCCCGGGCGTGCTCTGGAGCAGCATGCGCTCCAGTTCGTCCGCGCTGCGCCGGAAGTGCGTCGAGGTGAGCTTGTCCAGCTCGACGGTGCGGCGGGCCAGCTCGGCGGCGGCCTCCGGTCCCGGGCGGGAGCCGGAACGCCGGGCGTTGGCCTCGCGGATCATCGCCTTGATGCGCTCGTTCGCGGCGCCCGCGCGCGGGTCGACGGAACCGGTCATCGGGTGCGGCTTGTACAGCAGGCGCACGCTGTCGTCGGCAAGGAGCCCGCGGACGATGTTCTCACCGGCCAGGACCACGGAGGTGTTGCCGGGGTTGCCGTCCCAGCCCTCCCAGGTGGGGGCGTACAGGACCGTCGTGTACGTGCCCGTGGGCGCGCCCGAGTAGGGGCGGATCGGCGCGAGCTGCGGCCGGCCGACCTCGACGATGTCCTTGTCCTCGACACCGACCTCCGCCAGCGCGTACCGCTCGCGCGCCGCGGGACCGGCGACCCACACCTCGTCGTACGCCTTCGCGTACGGGTTGCAGGAGGACAGCTTGTCGCTCTCGCCGTGGTTGATGAACGCGTGCTTGATCGAGGGGATGCGCAGCACCTGCGAGGTCTTCGCGGCGTTCGCCGGGTGCAGCATCATCTGCAGCGTCGAGTTCTCCAGCGAGAACATCGTGGCGACCTTCGGGAAGCAGATGATGGGCACGTCGGTGGCGTCGATCTTCTGCACCATGAACCGCTCGCGCAGCACGATCAGCGGCTTGCCCTCGACCCTGGACAGCGTGGAGAGCCACATGTTCGCCTGGTACGCCGACGTCGTGCCGCCGGAGAAGTACATGGCGACCGTCGGCCGGTAGTCGGCCAGCCACTGGTCCAGCCACTGCATGACCTTCTGCTCGCTCTGCGCCCGCTTCCCCGGGAGCAGCCAGGTGCCCAGGTACACCGTGCCGCCGAGGGCCAGGGCGAGCGCGACACCGAGGCCGATGCCGCCCCAGAGCCCGTCCTTGGTGGTGGCGGTGGCCATCAGACCGGCGGTGGTCGGCAGCGAGAACGTCAGCAGACGGTGGGCCTGGCGGCGGGCCAGCAGACGGGGCGGGGCGGTGGTCAGTCGCAGAGCGGACGCGTCGATGTTCCGCGTCACGATCGGCAGCGTCCGGCTGCGGCGCACCAGCACGGCCACGCCCTGGCAGGCGAAGTGCACCGTGTAGAAGGCGCACAGTCCGATCACCAGGGGCGCGTGCTCGGTCTCCGGGTCGATGCCCTCGATCCGCAGCAGACCCACCAGGACCAGCATGTCGCGCAGCAGCTGCCGTACCAGTGGCTCGAACCGGACCTTGCCGAGGATCGCGAGCAGACCGGGCTGCCGGTACTGCAGGGTGGTGTCCAGGACGAGGCCCGCCGCGCTCGCGGCGACGAACACCGGGACGTTCGGCAGCAGCGCGGAGATGATCTGGGCCGTGAAGAGCGCGAACATCGCCAGCAGCGCGGACAACTGCGCGATGCGGCGGGGGGCGAGCCTTGCGGAGGGCACGGGCTGGGCTCCTGCGGAGGGAATGACGACGGATGGGGGGAAGGCAAGCGGTGAGGGTAGTGGGGGCGGCCCGCCTCCGTGCGCGCGCCCCCGGGCGCTCTTTTCCGCGCCGGGAACGCCTCGAACAGGGAAGGCCGAACCATGACGGTAGGACCTAGGGCGCCGGAGGAGCAATCTCCGGAGGGATCAACTGCAGGAAAAGGTACATAATTTCTGGAACCTCACGGGAGTTCTGAGCGTCTTCTCATAGTCCTGTGACAGACATTCCATTCCCGTGGGAGTTCCATCTCTCCCTCTGCCATCCGTCCGCCTATCGTGCGCCGTTCCTGAGCCGTCCGGCGGGCGTCCATCCACCGAAATGCCGCGACATCCGTCCCTCGCGCTCACGTAGATTGCAGACACGGGTCGGTCGGAACAGCGGAAATGTGGGGATACGCGTGTCTACGGCAAGGCAGGGCGTCGCGGGACGGCAGAGCGTGGCGGAAGCGCGCAGGATCGTCGTCAAGGTGGGCTCCTCCTCCCTGACCACGGCCGCCGGGGGTCTGGACGCGGACCGGGTGGACGCCCTCGTCGACGTGCTCGCGAAAGTCCGCAGTGGCGGGGAGAAGGAGATCGTGCTGGTCTCCTCCGGTGCCATCGCCGCCGGGCTCGCGCCGCTGGGCCTGCGCCGGCGCCCCAAGGACCTCGCCCGGCAGCAGGCGGCCGCGAGCGTCGGCCAGGGCCTGCTCATGGCCCGCTACACGGCGTCCCTGGCCCGGTACGGCATCCGCGTCGGCCAGGTGCTCCTCACCTCCGACGACATGAGCCGCCGGGCCCACCACCGCAACGCCTCGCGCACGCTCGACAAGCTGCTCGCGATGGGTGCGCTGCCGGTCGTCAACGAGAACGACACCGTCGCCACGGACGAGATCCGATTCGGCGACAACGACCGCCTCGCCGCGCTCGTCGCCCATCTCGTCCGGGCCGACCTGCTGGTCCTGCTCTCGGACGTGGACGGCGTCTACGACGGCGACCCCAGCAGGCCCGGCACCTCGCGGATAGCGGAGGTGCGGGGACCCGGGGACCTCGCCCACGTCGAGATCGGCAGCGCGGGCAAGGCGGGCGTCGGCACCGGCGGCATGGTCACCAAGGTCGAGGCCGCCGCGATCGCCACCGGGGCGGGCGTTCCCGTGGTCCTGACCAGCGCGGTCCACGCGGCGGACGCCCTCGCCGGCCGCGACACCGGCACGTACTTCCACCCCACCGGCAAGCGCTCCGCCGACCGGCTGCTGTGGCTCCAGCACGCCTCCACCCCGCAGGGCTCGCTCACCCTGGACGACGGGGCCGTCCGCGCGGTCGTCGAGCGCCGCAAGTCGCTGCTGCCCGCGGGCATCGCGGCGGTCGAGGGCGACTTCGCCGCGGGGGACCCCGTCGAGCTGCGGGACGGCGAGGGGCGCGCGGTGGCGCGGGGGCTCGTCAACTTCGACGCCAAGGAGATCCCCCTGCTGATCGGCCGCTCGACGCGGGAACTGGCGCGCGAGCTGGGTCCCGCCTACGAACGAGAGGTCGTACACAGGGACGACCTGGTCCTGCTCCACCCGTGACCGAACGTGCCCGGGAAAGGCCGAATCACAGGCTTTCGGTGGTGCACGTTCCGTAAAACCGCCACGCGGAGCCGTCCGGCCTGCTCAACTTTGTTGCAGGGGATTCCGCCCGGCAAAGGCCCGGACAGTGCGAAAAGGAGGCCGTCGTGAGACGAGTGCGCCCTGGGGCGGCGGCGTCCCGCGGTGGTGGTACCTCCCACGGGGCGGGCGAGGAGCGCGCGCTGACCAGCGTCGCGGCCGGCGACGCGTACGACGGGGGGCAGCCTTCCGGGCAGCCGTCCGGCGCGGAGAAGCCGGCGGACGTTCCCCGGCTGTGGCATGTGACGCTCAGCGTCTCGGGGGACGAGGCCCCGCTGACGGAGGTACGGCGCGGTCTCGAACAGCTCGCCCACGACCACCCCTTCCTGCTGACCAGCCGCTACGCCACCGACCACGCCGAGATCCGCTACTGGGAAGAGGCCCGCGACCTGCACGACGCGGCCGCCGTCGCCCTGCGCCTGTGGGGCGAGCACCGGCAGACCGCCAAGCTGCCGCCCTGGGAGATCGTCGGCCTGGAGGTCATCGACCGCGAGACGTACCACCAGCGTGTCGCCGAGGGGTACGGTCCGCTGCCGGCGACGCCAGTCGGCGTACATCCGTTCTAAAGCGACCACGGACCGCAACCGTCAATTGAGGAACCACAGCGGCGAGTAACCACCTCCGCGAGAGCGGCGCCGGATCAGGCGTAAAAGGGCGTCTCGCGGTGTGGGACCGACGATGGACGTCTCCGCCCCGCGCACTACCCTTCCAGCATGACCACGCTCTCGCCGTACGACGCCATGTCCCCGGTCACCCAGGCCGCCTACCGTGCCAAGGCCGCCGCCGCCGATCTCGCGCCGATGCCGCGCGCCGAGAAGGACGACGCGCTGCTCGCGATCGCGGACGCGCTGGAGGTCCGCACGAGCGAGATCGTCGCGGCCAACGCCAAGGACATCGAGCGTGCCCGCGAGGCCGGCACCAGCGAGGCGATCATCGACCGGCTGACGCTGACCCCGGAGCGGGTGCGGGCCATCGCCTCCGACGTGCGCGACGTCGTGTCGCTGCCCGACCCGGTCGGCGAGGTCGTCCGCGGCTCCACCCTGCCGAACGGCATCGACCTGCGCCAGGTGCGCGTCCCGCTGGGCGTCGTCGGCATCATCTACGAGGCCCGGCCGAACGTGACCGTCGACGCCGCGGCCCTGTGCCTGAAGTCCGGCAACGCGGTGCTGCTGCGGGGCTCGTCGTCCGCGTTCGAGTCGAACACCGCGCTCGTCCGGGTGCTCCGGGACGCCGTCGGCGGTGCCGGGCTGCCCGCCGACGCCGTGCAGCTCGTGCCCGGCGAGAGCCGCGAGTCCGTCCGCGAGCTCATGCGCGCCCGCGGTCTCGTGGACGTGCTCATCCCGCGCGGCGGCGCCTCCCTGATCCGCACGGTCGTCGAGGAGTCCACCGTCCCCGTGATCGAGACGGGCACCGGCAACTGCCACGTCTACGTCGACGCCCAGGCCGACCTCGACACGGCGATCGAGATCCTGATCAACTCCAAGGCCCAGCGGGTGAGCGTCTGCAACGCCGCCGAGACGCTGCTGGTCCACCAGGACATCGCCCCCGAGTTCCTGCCGCGCGCCCTGGACGCGCTGGCCGACGCCGGCGTGACCGTGCACGGCGACGAGCGCGTGCTGGCCTACGCCAAGGACACGCGGGCCACCGTCGTCGAGGCCACGACGGACGACTGGGAGACCGAGTACCTCTCGTACGACATCGCCGCCGCCGTCGTCGACTCGCTCGACCGGGCGGTGGAGCACATCCGGCTGTGGACCTCCGGGCACACCGAGGCGATCGTCACGACCTCGCAGCAGGCCGCCCGCCGCTTCACCCAGCTGGTCGACTCGACCACCGTCGCGGTGAACGCCTCCACCCGCTTCACGGACGGCGGTCAGTTCGGCTTCGGCGCCGAGATCGGCATCTCGACGCAGAAGCTCCACGCCCGCGGGCCGATGGGGCTGCCCGAGCTGACGAGCACCAAGTACATCGTGACCGGCGACGGCCACGTGCGGCGCTGAGCACGAGGTGACGGAGCGCCCGGCGCGCGCCCGGCTCGCGGCGGAGGGTGTGCGCGCGGGCGCCCGCGGGTGCCCCAGGGAGCGCCGGGGCCGGTCACGTTCCCGTGAACTGTCTTCGCAAAGCGGATGAATTTCCATACCGTCTGCCCAAATTGACACCCCAGGACTACTCTGGATCCCGTGCCGGAGGACGTGGGGGGCACGCCGTTCCCTGACGGCTGGGAGCCCGACGACGACCGCGACCGCGGGGGTATGGACGAAGAGTTCGCCTCCGTGGTCTTTGACGAGGCCTTCGTGCGGGCGGCCGTGGTCCATGAGCCGACCGCCGTCGAACGCCTCCTGGCGGCCGCCCAGGCCCGCGCGGAGGCGCAGGAGGCCGAAGCGCGCCGGTCGCACACCAGAGGCGCGCACCGCGACGACGAGCGCTACGAGGACGGCTTCGGACCCGACGGTGATTTCGGCCACGGCCCGGACTTCGACGACCTGGACGATCCGGACATCCTGGAGGACCGCTACGGCGCGCCGGGGCCCTACGGCCGGGGATACGGCAAGCAGGTCCGCTGGCACCGGCCCGTCGCCTGGGTGCTCGCCCTCGTGATGGGCGTGGGCATGGTCGCCCTCGCCTTCACGGCGGTCTACCGCGGCGCCTCCTCGGGCGGCCGCCAGGACCAGGTCCCGAAGCCCGCCTCCACGGGCGTCGAGCAGGGCGGCGGCACGGGCCCGGCGGGCCCCTCCGGCCCTTCGGCGTCGGCCGACTATTCCCAGCCACCGGTGTCCGCGGTGCCGCGCACACCCTGAGCCAGGGCCCGTTCCGCGGTTCGACGACCGTTCGAGAACCTGGTGAGAACCTGTCAGAACTTGTCACACGGCCGGGCGTTTACCTGGCCCCCACGGGACCTACTCTGAAGGTATGGGCGGGCCAGGAGAGCCACCTGAGGGGCCACTCGAGGGACCTCCCGGTGGTGGCGAGGACGAATACCGATCCGTCGTTTTCGACGAGTCGTTCGTCCGGGCTGCCCGCCTCCAGGAGTTCTCCGCCCGGGAACGCATCGGCGACCACGCCCCCGCCGTACGCCGCCGCCCGCCCATGCGGCGCGGCCTGTCCCGGCAGGCGGTGATCCTCGTCCTGCTGATCGCCGTGGCCTTCGGCACCGCGATCTACATGGGCGTACGCCATCCGTACCAGACACCGGCCGCCCAGCCCACCGAGCCGCTGCGGATGACCGTCATCCCGCTCGCACCCCAGGCCCCCGTGCCCGGCTCCACCGACCCCGAGAACCTGTACGCGCACAGCCCGGCCGCACAGTTCCGCATCGGTGCCAAGGGCATCACCATGCCCGCCACCCGCCGCACCGCGCACTTCTCCGACAGCCAGGTCGTCACCGCCCTGAGCACCGCCAAGGACTACCTCGTGGCCTCCTCCCTCGCCCCTGAGGTGCTGAACGGCAGGTCCGTCCGGCCAGCGCGGATGCTGCTCGACCCGCAGCAGCTCGACCAGTTCGACCAGAGCTTCGACCGCCCCACCGCCGACGGACGGCACGCCCCCACCGGCTGGCTGATCCGCTTCGACCCCTCCCGCGCCGAGCTCGCCGACACCAAGGTCCGCGTTCAGGGCACACTGCAGGCCGCCGAGTACGACGCCCGCACCCTCGAGGTCATCGCCGAGCACACCCTGGTCTACGCGCTGCGGCCCGCCGGTGCCGACGACAAGGCCAAGGCCTCCCTGTTCACCGTCCGGCGCGAGCTGCACTTCCGCTTCGACACCGACGACCTGCGCACCCACCAGGCCGAGCTCGTCGTCTCCTACGTCCAGGCCGGGCCGCTCGCCTGCTCCGAGGACTCCACGAACCACCTGCGCCCGCTGCTCGCCGGTCAGACGGCCAAGGAGGGCGGCCCGGCCGGCACGGATCCCTTCGCCACGGGCGGCGCCACGGCCCTGTGCGGGTCGCTGGCCCAGAGCGCACAGCCGAAGGTGTGACCCGGGCCCCTCACGCGGCACTCAAGTGAAGGGCCCGGCCGGGCCGGATCCGCCGATCCGCCGAGCGGTCGGTGCGGCGCCCGCGTCACTCGTCCTCGGCGGGACGCCTGTCCTTGGAAGAGCCGCCACCGTTGCCCGCGAAGCCCTCGAACCCCCGCCGCACCCGGCCGCCGAGGTCGCCCGCGCCGCCCGCGAGGTCGCTGACCAGCTTCATCAGCGGGTCCTTGGAGTTCTTCACATCACTGGCGTAGCTCGCCGCGGACTGCCGGAACGAGTCGGTCACCGAGGTGTCCCGGTCCTCGTCGCGTCGAGGGTAGTGACCGTCCATGATCCGCTGGTAGTCGCGGGACTCCGCCCACTTCTTCAGCTCGGCCGCGCGCACCGTGGTGAAGGGGTGCGAGCGGGGCAGCACGTTCAGGATCTTCAGCACCGAGTCGCGCAGGTCGCCCCCGGCCTCGTACTCGTCGGCCTGCGCGAGGAACGCGTCCACGTTCATCTCGTGCAGGTGGTTGCCGCCCGCGATCTTCATCAGACCGCGCATCGAGGCCCGCAGGTCCTGGCCGACCAGCAGGCCCGCACGGTCCGCGGACAGCTCCGACTTGCGGAACCACTCGCGCAGCGCGGTCACGATCGCCATGATCGCGAGGTTGCCCAGCGGGATCCACGCCACCCTCAGGGCCAGGCTGGTCAGGAAGAGCAGGATCGTGCGGTAGACGGAGTGGCCCGAGAGCGCGTGGCCCACCTCATGGCCGATGACCGCCCGCATCTCCTCCTCGTCGAGCAACTCGACGAGCCCCGTCGTGACGACGATGATCGGCTCGTCCAGGCCTATGCACATCGCGTTCGGCTGCGGGTCCTGGTTGACGTACATCGGCGGGACCTTCTCCAGGTCCAGGATGTAGCAGGCGTCCCGCAGCATGTCGTTCAGATGGGCGAACTGCGCGTCCGAGACCCGTACCGAGTCGGACAGGAACAGCAGCCTCAGGCTGCGCTCGGGCAGCAGACCGCTGAGCGCCTTGAAGACGGTGTCGAAGCCGCTGAGCTTGCGCAGGGCCACCAGGGCCGAGCGGTCCGCCGGATGTTCGTACGCCCGCGAGGAGATCCCCTCGAAGCGCCTGCGCTGCCTGCTGGGCACCTTCTCGTGCCCGTTCTGCTGGTGGCTGTCGTCGGACATGTGTCCCCCATGCGTCTGATTGCCCTCTGTGGCCCCCCGAGGCGAGCTCCAGCCTAGGCGGAGATACCGTGGCGGGGCAGCACACCGTAAGGAGCGATCCCATGGAGCACGTCCCGGCAGCCCGCTGGATCACCGAGGCCGCGTCGGCGGCCGAGAGGCAGGGGCCGGGCAACCTGCTGCGTGTCGTGCTGATCGTGATGGTCGTCGGATGTGTTCTGGTCGGGTGGTTCCTCCTGCGCGGCTACCGGCGGGACGACGACGGCTGACGGCCGGCTCCTGGCCGGCGCGGGTCAGCGGGACTGCGGGGCGGTGGTGCGGTGGTTTCGGAACGGCTGCCACGTACGTCCTGGGCGGGGGCTCGCGTACGTGACCCGGGCGGGCGGTCCGGCACATGACCCCGGACGGGACTCCTGCGCGCCTCCCGCGCGGTCTCGGTGACCTCCTGGGCGCGGTGCGCACGGCCATGAATACGGACGCGGCGGCGGCCCCGTTCACCGGCCGGCCGGCCGCGGTGCGCGCCGACGGCGGAGTCGGGGTGATCGAGGCGGAGGCGCCCGCATACGATGGGCCGGAGTCTTTGTCCCGATCCCACACCCGGATAGGTCCAGCCGACGATGAGCTTCCACAGCACCGCTGCCCAGTTGGTCACTCTCGCCGCCGAGGGCGAGGAGCACGGCGGCAACCACGAGAGCCTCAGCCCCTACCTGACCGGCGGCGGAGCCCTCTTCGTGCTGCTGCTCCTGCTGTGGATCACCACCCGGTTCAACCGCGACCGCTGAATCCCCGCAAAAGGACGTTCGACCGGGGCTCGTCGGCCGGGCCGGTAGGGTCTGCACGCATGGGAGAGCAGGAAATGCCTACCGGTCCGGAGCACACCAAGGCGGACGGCCCGGCGCACGAGACGGAGCACGACCCGGCGATAGGCCAGGTGCACGGCCCCGGAAACGGCCCTTCCGCCACGGGGCGGCGACGCCTCGGAGTCATGGGCGGAACGTTCGACCCGATCCACAACGGGCACCTCGTCGCCGCCCAGGAGGTCGCCGCCCAGTTCCACCTCGACGAGGTGGTGTTCGTGCCGACCGGCGAGCCGTGGCAGAAGTCGCACCGCGCGGTCTCCCCGGCGGAGGACCGCTACCTGATGACGGTCATCGCGACCGCCGAGAACCCCCAGTTCTCGGTCAGCCGCATCGACATCGACCGCGGCGGCCCCACCTACACCACGGACACCCTGCGCGAGCTGCGGGCGCTCAACCCCGACACGGACCTCTTCTTCATCACCGGCGCCGACGCGCTGGGCCAGATCCTCACCTGGCGTGACACGGACGAGTTGTTCTCCCTCGCGCACTTCATCGGCGTCACCCGGCCCGGCCACACCCTGGCCGACCCGGGCCTGCCCGCGGGCGGTGTCTCTTTGGTGGAGGTTCCGGCGCTGGCCATCTCGTCCACGGACTGCCGTGCGAGGGTCGCGAAGGGCGATCCCGTCTGGTATCTGGTGCCGGACGGTGTGGTGCGCTACATCGACAAGCGTGAGCTGTACCGCGGCGAGTGAGCCGAGAGGGGCACCGGTGAACGACCGATACGACGCTGGCTACGGGGGCGACCAGTACGAACTCGTCGGCTACGACGAGTTCGGGCAGCCTGTGTACCAGCAGGTGCCGGCCCAGCCCCCGCAGGGGCCTCCACAGGGGTACGACCCCTACGGCACGCAGCCCCAGCAGCAGCCCCAGGGCTACGGCTACGACCCGTACGCGACCGGCGGCCGGCAGCAGGCCCCGGTTTCGTACGACACGGGCAGGCAGCAGCCGGCGGCCCCGTACGACACGAGTCAACAGCCGTACCCCTCCTACGACCCGTACGGGAGTGCTCCCGCCGACGGGCCCGCGGGGGCCGGCGCGGGCTACGACCGGTACGACCCTTACGGGCAGGCCGCCGGTACCGGCCGGCAGTCGCGGGCCACCGGCCAACAGGCCCACACCGCCGAGCAGACCCCCTACATCCCGCAGCAGTCGGGGCCCACCGGAGCCGCTCATGACGGCAGCGGGGCACGTCCGGGCGGCATGGCCGCCGGCGCTCCGGCCACCGACGGCCGGCCGCAGGACCACCCCGGCGGCCCGCCGGGCGAGCGGCCCGGTGACCACGACCCCCACGGCGACGAACGGGAGTACCGCACCGAGCAGTTCGCCTTCGTGGAGGAGCCCGACGGCAACTCCGAGGACGTCATCGACTGGCTGAAGTTCACGGAGAACCGCACCGAACGCCGCGAGGAGGCCCGGCGCCGGGCCCGCAGCCGGATCGTCGCCCTGGTGGTGACCTTCGCCCTGGTCGCCGTCGGCGGCGTCGGCTACCTGTGGTACGAGGGCAAGCTGCCAGGGACGTCGGCCGCGGAGGAGAAGGCGGGCACCACGACGGCCGCGGGCGCCCAGAAGCGGGACGTGCTCGTCGTCCACCTGCACAACACCGCCAAGGGCGGCACCTCCACGGCACTGCTCGTGAACAACACCACCACCAAACGCGGCGCCACCGTCCTGCTGCCCAACTCCCTCGCCCTGACGGACGACGACGGCAACACCACCACCCTCGCCAAGTCCGTCGACGACGACGGCTCCTCCGGAACCCGGGACGCACTCGACACCGTCCTGGGCACCAGCATCGAAGGCAGCTGGCGCCTCGACACCCCGTACCTGAACAACCTCGTCGAACTCGTCGGCAACATCGACGTCGACACCAACGCCGCCGTGCCCGACCCCGACGCCAGGAAGAAGGGCGAGGCGCCCCTGGTCAACAAGGGCAGGGCGCAGACCCTCAGCGGCAAGATGGCCGTCGCGTACGCCACTTACCGCGCACCCGGCGAGCCGCAGAACGCCCAGCTGGAACGGTTCGGACAGGTCATGCAGAGCGTGCTGCGCAAGCTGTCCTCCGACCCGCAGGCCGCCACGACCACCGTGCAGACGCTGGCCCAGATCCTCGACCCCCCACTGACCGACAACGACCTCGGGACCTTCCTCGCGGGGCTCGCCGACCGGGCCAAGGGCGGCGACTACGAGACCGACCTGCTCCCCGTGCAGCAGGACGGCACCCTGAGCACGCAGGCCGCCGACAAGGTGGTCAAGGATGTGCTCGGCGGCACCGCCAAGAGCCCTGACGCGGGCGACGCCGTCCGGGTCGGCATCAGGAACGCCACCGGCGCCAAGGACGCCACCGAACAGGCCCGGGTGGTCCTGCTCAACGGCGGCTACACCTTCCTCGACGCCGGCACCGCCTCGGCCCAGGCCACGTCCGAGGTCACGTATGCCGACGCCGCGAGCAAGGACGACGCCGAAGAGGTCGCCAAGACCCTCGGCCTGCCCGCCGGCTCGGTCAAGAAGGGCAGGACCACGTCCAGCGCCGACGTCTCGGTCGTCCTCGGCCAGAACTACAAGGTGACCGCCTCGGGCTCCTCGGGGTGACCGGAACCCGGTACGGGCCGGCCGGCGCGCCGGCCGGCCCGCCGGGACGCCGAGGAGGCTCCGGGAGGCGCCCGAGGCCCGGGCCTGAGCTCGGCCGATCAGGTGATCGACCGCGTGGCCGTTAACCCCTGGGGTGCCCTCGTCCGTCCGTGAGACCCTTGAGGTAGCCCTTGAGGGTTCACTGACCGTCGACCGAAAGCCTTGTAGTGACCGCTACCGACCGCGCTACCGAGCTCATCAACACCGCCGCCCAGGCGGCCGCCGACAAGCTCGCGCACGACATCATCGCCTACGACGTGAGCGACGTCCTGTCCATCACGGACGCCTTCCTGCTCGCCTCCGCACCCAACGACCGCCAGGTCAAGTCGATCGTCGACGAGATCGAGGAGCGGCTGAACAAGGAGCTGGACGCCAAGCCCGTGCGCCGTGAGGGCGACCGCGAGGCCCGCTGGGTGCTCCTCGACTACGTCGACATCGTGGTGCACGTCCAGCACAGCGAGGAGCGCGTCTTCTACGCCCTGGAGCGGCTCTGGAAGGACTGCCCCGAGCTGGAGCTGCCGGCCGACGCCAAGGCCACCCGGGGCAAGGCGGAGGAGCACGCCCGGCTGCTGGCCGCCGAGGAGGCGGCCGAGCTCGGCGGGGAGCTGCGATGAGCGCCGCCCCGGGCACGGAGGCGGCCGGCCGGAAGGGGCGCGGCCGCCGCCTCATCCTCTGGAGGCACGGCCAGACCTCGTGGAACCTGGAGCGCCGCTTCCAGGGCACCACGGACATCGAGCTCACCGAGACCGGTCTGGGGCAGGCACGCCGGGCCGCCCGGCTCCTGGCCTCCCTGAAGCCGGACGCGATCCTCGCCTCCGACCTCAGCCGCGCCGCCGCCACGGCCGCCGAGCTGGCCCTGCTCACCGGGCTCGACGTGACGCACGACGAGGGGCTGCGCGAGACCTACGCGGGCGTCTGGCAGGGGCTGACGCACGAGGAGATCATCGAGCGGCACGGCGAGGAGTACGCCGCGTGGAAGCGCGGTGAGCCGGTCCGCCGCGGTGGTGGGGAGCTGGAGACCGAGGTCGCCGACCGGGCCGCCCCCGTGGTGCTGCGGCACGCCGACAAGCTGCCCGCGGACGGCACCCTCGTGGTGGCCAGCCACGGCGGCACCATCCGCACCACCATCGGCCGTCTCATCGGCCTGGAGCCGCACCACTGGGAGAGCCTCGGCGGCCTCTCCAACTGCTGCTGGTCCGTCCTCGGCGAGGGCGCCCGCGGCTGGCGCCTGCTCGAGCACAACGCCGGGACCCTTCCGGAGCCGGTGCTCGGCGACGACGACTGACCCCCCGGCGGAGCGGCCGCAGGACGACCGGCACGCTCCGCGGGGAACGGCGCGGGAGGTCTTCGGCCCGGCCCACCGGACCTCCGCCCCAGCCGGTCACGTGGCCCCCGGGCCCGGATTTCACTTTCCGGCTGGTCGCAGGCTAGAGTTCTTCTTGTTCGCCCCGCCGAGCGGAGCGAAACACCACACGGCTTCGCCGCGTGAAAGCAAGGGGCTATAGCTCAGTTGGTAGAGCGCCTGCATGGCATGCAGGAGGTCAGGAGTTCAATTCTCCTTAGCTCCACAGATCGACACTCTTCAGTCGTCGAGGATCAGTACCGAGATCCCGTTCCCCTCAGGGGAGCGGGATTTTTCGTCGTGGTGCCCACGACCGGTTCCGAACTTCGCGCCCACTGGGAGGCGTTGCCACTGGCGGTCGCGGGGTACTCCCTCACGTGCACGGTCCTGTCTGTCTCAACGCCGCGTGCTGTACGCGACGGTCACCCGGACCGGGCGGCCGACCGGGGGGCGTGGCCTTCGGCACACTCTTCTCGAAGCGTTTTGAGTCACTTGGGGCCCCCGGGGCGTATACCTCTGCGGACGCCCTTCTCGCATGCGTGTGCGCAGTCGCCGGGACGGCATTCCTGGGTGCCGTGTCCGGACTGGTACGAAGGCGTCGCTGACCGTATTGGTCCGGCCGTGGCAGAATCAAACGGCCGGAAGGGGGCGGACCCGACGGGAGGGAGAAGCGATGCCTGGGAGCATCCGCGGGGAGGTCGGCGATCTCCTCGCCACGGTGGTGAGACGGAAGAACGCCACCCTCCTCAACTGCCCTTCCTGCGGCTCACTCCAAGTGGCCCAAGTCCTCGGTGACAACGGGGGGATCTCCTACGTGTGCACGACCTGCGGCCACAGCTGGAGCTGATCAATGGGTGCACACAGGAGGAAATGCGACTGGTGCGGCAGCGGCACGCCGATTGTCCGCGACATGGAACCCCTCAACCGCGACTACCAGTACTGGTGCGAGGAATGCGCGCGGGCGCTGATCATAAAAGGCGACCCGATCGAGGTGTACCGCGAGCTGGAGGGTGAGCCGATCTACGGCCGGCTCCTCGAGGAGCACTGCACGCTCAAGCGGTTCTACTCGTTCGTGACGGCCTGAACAGCGGGGCCAGGGGACATCGTTGAACGTATCCGGACAGAACGGAAACGATTTGGTGGTGCACCCGGGGGACCGTGTAATGTTGGCGTCGCCGCCGGGGAGACCGGGCGGCAGAGGCAGAAATGCGGTTCCGCCGCATGGCCGCGAGGGGCTATAGCTCAGTTGGTAGAGCGCCTGCATGGCATGCAGGAGGTCAGGAGTTCAATTCTCCTTAGCTCCACAGAAAACGATCCCGTCCGATCAGTTCGATCGGGCGGGATCTTCCGTTGATGGGCCCTCGGGTCCCACGACGACGTCCCACAACGACGTGAGGGGGGCCACCGCGACGCGGTGGCCCCCCTCACGCGTGCTCAGCGGCCGCTGCCCAGGGCCCGGCGGCCGCGGCCCTGCGAGAGGACCGGCAGGTTGTTGCGGGACGGCGCGGAGCCGCGCTCCTCCTCGATGCGCAGCGCGAGCGCCGGGCAGCGCCGTACCGCACGCAGGGCCTTCGCCTCGGCGTAGCGGGGCACCGCCGCCTGGGCGACGGTCGGGAAGCCGTCGGCGCCCAGCTCGAAGACCTCCGGGAGGATGTCCGCGCACAGGCCGTGGCCGCGGCACAGCGTCCAGTCGACGAAGATCTTCTGACGGCTGGGGCCGTTCTCCTCCTCGGCCGCCGCGCCGCCGGGGATGCCCGTGGGTGCCCTGCCGCCCTCGAAGAGCGGCAGAACGCCCTCCACGGGTCTTCCGCAGCCGTTCCCGAGGACGTGGGCGGCCAGGTCGTCCGTGAACGCCTTGATGGTCGACTCCAGGAACATCGCGGAGCCGTCCGGGTGCGAGCACGCGCCGCGCCGCTTCACGTTCTTGGCGACCTGCTTGAGGGCCTCCAGGGCGGCCGGGCCGCCGCCGTTGAGGATGTCCTCCATGCCGCGCGCCGCGGCCGGCAGGCCGAGGTAGCAGGGACCGCACTGCCCCGCGCTCTCCTCGGCCAGCCACTTCGCCACCTGCAGCGACTCGCCCAGCGGGCAGGTCTCCTGGGTGATCGGGAGGATCGCGCCCGCTCCGAGCGCACCTCCCACCGCGTCCAGGGAGTTGCGCGAGACGATCGCCTCGTTGACGGTCGCCGCGTCGATCCACTTGCCGTGGTAGCCGCCGGTGAGCACACCCTGCGGGACCGGCGGGGCACCGGCGAGCTGCAGGATGTAGCGCAGCGGTACACCCGTGGGCGCCTCGATCACCATGGGGCGCGCGACCGCGCCGGAGATCGTGAGCATCACGGTGCCCGGCTCGTCGTACAGACCGGTGTTGCCGTAGCGCTCGGAGCCGATGCGTGCGGCGATCGCGAGCTGGGCGAACGTCTCGGCGTTGGACAGCAGCGTGGGCGCGCCCCCGACACCGCTGCGCGACGCGCTGGTCTTGCGGCCGGGCGGGATGGCCGGGCCCCCGTCGATCGAGCGGATCAGCGAGGCGGCGGCCCCGGTCACCATGCGGACCGGGTTGCGCTGCACACTGGCGCGGATGGCCGCGCCCCGCCGGTTGCTCAGCCCGCGCTCGGAGAGGGCGGCCTCCATCGAGCGCTGGGTGGATTCACGTGTCACCCCGACGACGAGCTGGCGGGCGCCCAGGGCCTCCGCGACCAGCAGGGCGCCGTCCAGGATGAGGTGCGGGGCACGGTTGATCAGCACCGTGTCCTTGCGGCAGGCGGGCTCGTCCTCGCTTCCGTTGACGACGACCACCGGCCGGATGCCACGCTTGATCGCCGACTCGGCGACCGACCGCAGCTTCTTGTGGAAGGGGAAGCCCGCGCCGCCGCGCCCCTTCAGGTTGATCCGCTCGGAGAGCTGGGCGAGCTGCTCGCCGCCCATCGGTTCGAGCGGACCGTGCACCTTGAGGTGCATGGGGAGGTCGAGTCTCTCGACGAGGTCGAAACCCGAGGTGAGCTGGGGAAGACCCACCACACGGACTTCGGGGACGTCGGGAAGGGCCTCGTTCACTTAAAGCCTCCGGAAGGCGCGTTCCAGGGTTCGCCTGAACCCGGCGCCTCGTAGTCGTAGGCACCGGGAAGCGTTTCAGTGGCGGGACCGCTGTTGTACGTGTCGTTCGGGTTGTACGTGCCGTAGGGGGCGTTCGTCTCAGCCATTCCGTAGGAAGTTTCGGGAGTTCCCGAGTACGTCTGGCCCTGATACGTCTGGCCGGGGTAGGTCTGACCGGCGAACGTCTGGCCCGCGAACGTGTCCTGCATCGGGTCGTAGGCCGACGGGGGTGCCTCTCCGACCGGCGGCGGGGACGGGGCCGGCCAGCGCGTGCCCGTGGTGGAGCCCTCGTCGTAGCGCGGGATGGCCTCGGTGGGCTGCATGTCCATCGGCAGGTCCACGCGCTGGGGCGGCTGGGGCGTCAGCGGGTCCTGCTGCGTGCGCGGGGTGGCCGACACGGCACGGTAGGCGGCCGCGAAGCCGGGGCCGGGGTCCGGTGCGTCGGCGCGCGAGGCGGACTCGTAGAAGCCGGGGGACGGCGTCCGCGGCGGCGGCACCATCGTGTCCCCGAGGGGGCTGCCCCCGCGCGTGCCCATGCCCGGCAGCGGCGAGTCGCCTCCCCGGCCGCGGCCGGGGTCCTGGCCGAAGCCGGCCGCTCCGGCCATCGTGGCCTCGGCCATCCTGGCGCGGCTCATGTCCAGTTCCTCGCGGCCCGGCCGTGTGTCGGCGGTGCCCAGCACGGCGGCGACCCGGTCGGCCACCTGGCGCTTGAAGGGGCGGGGGGCCGCGCGCAGCATGAGGGCGGCGGCGACGCCGACGAGGCACAGGCTGTACAGGACGATGAAGACCGGCTTCGCCTCGCGACCCGCGTAGAGTCCGTGGACCAGCGCGAAGCACCAGGCCGGATAGGCCAGCATGTGGAACACCCGCCAGCGCGCCGCGACATCCGCCCGGGTCATGAAGGCGCTGCGGAGCGCGCCCGTGAGAGCCGTGGTGATCATGAGCAGGCCGGCGATCGAGCCGAACCCGATGAGGATCGCGGTGCCCGTGAAGCCGAGGCTGAAGGGGATGAGCGCGGCGTAGAAGGGCGCGTGCTCCAGAACGATCTTCACCGTGACGTGCAGCAGCAGGAAGGCGACCGAGGCGATCGCGGTCGTGCGGTGCACGGCCTGGGAGAGGATGCGCTGGCGCGTGTTGAGGAACAGCCGGTCGCTGGCGACCAGGCCCCAGATCACCGAGCAGGAGAGGGCGACCAGCGACAGCACGCCGGCGCCGAAGTCGAGGAACTCACGGACTGCGTCACCTCCGGCCAGCACGATCACGGGTATGAGCAGCAGAGCGGCAGCGGTCGCAGCCCCATAGGCCGAACGGCCCGTCCTGGGGAGCGTGCTGTTACTACTACGAGGGTTCATGGGGGCAACTCCGAACGGTTCGGGAAAGCGGTCCCGTGACTCGACTGTAAGTGGAGGCAAACCGAGCGGTACGAGGTTTGAGTTATTGGCTCGTTATCAAGGGGCAATCTCACACGCGTGATGCCCCTTAGCGGCTGTTACGCGAAGTAACTTTTGAACATCGTTCAACTTTTTTGGCTGGTTCCGGTGGCCGACGGACGACCCCCGCGCGTACCGGAACCTCGTCGCGGCGCGCTCGGAGGCTGCGGTACCCTGACGCCATGCGTGCCGTACGCCTTCTGCTTAGCGGGCCGCGCTGACCAGTCCCGACCACCGGCGAACCGTGGTCGGAGTCGGCGCGGCGTCCCCTCCTGTGCGAGGGGATTTTTCGTTTCTTGAACGTCACAGTCGCTGGCAGAGACGATCGATGGAGCTTTGAGGATCATGAGCGAGACGAACCCCGCTGCCGCCGCCGTGTCGGCGGAGGCAGCGCCGCACCGCTACACGGCCGCCGTCGCGGCCGAGATCGAGGCACGCTGGCAGGACTTCTGGGACGCGGAGGGCACGTACGCGGCGCCCAACCCGAGCGGTGACCTGGCGGACAGCCCGGAGCGGGCCGCCAAGCCCAAGAAGTTCATCATGGACATGTTCCCGTACCCCTCGGGTGCGGGCCTGCACGTCGGTCACCCCCTGGGCTACATCGCCACCGATGTCTTCGCCCGCTTCCAGCGGATGACCGGCCACAACGTCCTGCACACCCTGGGCTTCGACGCCTTCGGCCTGCCCGCCGAGCAGTACGCCGTGCAGACCGGCACGCACCCGCGCGTGTCCACCGAGGCCAACATCGAGAACATGAAGGTCCAGCTGCGCCGGCTGGGCCTGGGCCACGACAGGCGCCGGTCCTTCGCCACGATCGACCCGGACTACTACAAGTGGACCCAGTGGATCTTCCTGCAGATCTTCAACTCCTGGTACGACGACGAGGCGAGGAAGGCCCGCCCGATCGCCGAGCTGGTCGCCGAGTTCGAGTCCGGTGAGCGCGCCGTACCGGGACACACGCGCGCGTGGAGCGAGCTGACCGCCGCCGAACGCGCCGACGTCCTGGGCGAGTTCCGCCTGGCGTACGCCTCCGACGCGCCGGTCAACTGGTGCCCCGGCCTGGGCACCGTGCTGGCCAACGAGGAGGTCACCGCCGACGGCCGCTCCGAGCGCGGCAACTTCCCCGTCTTCAAGGCCAAGCTGCGCCAGTGGAACATGCGCATCACCGCCTACGCCGACCGGCTGCTGGACGACCTGGAGGCGCTGGACTGGCCCGAGGCCATCAAGCTGCAGCAGCGCAACTGGATCGGCCGCTCCGAAGGCGCCCGCGTCGACTTCCCCGTGGACGGCGAGCGCATCACGGTCTTCACCACGCGCCCCGACACCCTGTTCGGCGCGACCTACATGGTGCTGGCGCCCGAGCACCCGCTGGTCGAGAAGTTCACCGCGGACGCCTGGCCCGAGGGCACGCACCAGGTGTGGACCGGCGGACACGCGACCCCGGCCGAGGCCGTCGCCGCGTACCGCGCGCAGGCCGCCTCCAAGTCGGACGTGGAGCGGCAGGCCGAGGCCAAGGACAAGACCGGCGTCTTCATCGGCGCGTACGCCACCAACCCCGTCAACGGCGAGCAGATCCCCGTCTTCATCGCCGACTACGTGCTGATGGGCTACGGAACCGGCGCCATCATGGCCGTCCCGGCGGGCGACCAGCGGGACTTCGAGTTCGCACGCGCCTTCGAACTGCCGATCCGCTGCATCGTCGAGCCCACCGACGGCCGCGGCACGGACACGTCGACGTGGGAGGACGCCTTCGCGTCGTACGAGGCGAAGATCATCAACTCCGCCAACGACGAGGTCTCGCTGGACGGCCTGGGAGTCGCCGAGGCCAAGGCCCGCATCACCGAGTGGCTGGAGCGCCGGGGCGTCGGCGAGGGCACCGTCAACTTCCGGCTGCGCGACTGGCTGTTCAGCCGCCAGCGCTACTGGGGCGAGCCCTTCCCGATCGTCTACGACGAGGACGGCGTCGCCCACGCGCTGCCCGAGTCGATGCTGCCGCTGGAACTGCCGGAGGTCGAGGACTACTCGCCGCGCACCTTCGACCCGGACGACGCCGACACCCAGCCCGAGACCCCGCTGTCCCGCAACGAGGAATGGGTCAACGTCACGCTGGATCTGGGCGACGGCCCCAAGCGGTACCGCCGCGAGACCAACACCATGCCCAACTGGGCCGGTTCCTGCTGGTACGAGCTGCGCTACCTGGACCCGCACAACAGCGAGAAGCTGGTCGACCCGGCCGTCGAGCAGTACTGGATGGGCCCGCGCGAGGGCATGCCGCACGGCGGCGTCGACCTGTACGTGGGCGGCGCCGAACACGCCGTGCTGCACCTGCTGTACGCGCGCTTCTGGTCCAAGGTCCTGTACGACCTGGGGCACGTCTCGTCGGCCGAGCCGTTCCACAAGCTGTTCAACCAGGGCATGATCCAGGCGTACGTCTACCGCGACAGCCGTGGCATCGCGGTGCCCGCCGCCGAGGTCGAGGAGCGCGACGGCGCCTACTACTACCAGGGCGAGAAGGTCACCCGCCTGCTGGGCAAGATGGGCAAGTCCCTGAAGAACGCGGTCACTCCCGACGAGATCGCCGCCGAGTACGGTGCCGACACGCTGCGCCTGTACGAGATGGCGATGGGCCCGCTGGACGTGTCGCGGCCGTGGGACACACGCGCGGTGGTGGGCCAGTTCCGGCTGCTGCAGCGGCTGTGGCGCAACGTCGTGGACGAGACGACCGGCGAGGTCACCGTCGTCGAGGTCGAGGACGCCGACATCGACGTGGACACCCTGCGGGCGCTGCACAAGGCCATCGACGGCGTGCGCCAGGACCTGGAGGGCCTGCGGTTCAACACCGCGATCGCCAAGATCACCGAGCTGAACAACCACCTGACCAAGGCGGGTGGCCCGGTGCCGCGTTCCGTGGCCGAGCCCCTGGTGCTGCTGGTCGCGCCGCTGGCCCCGCACATCGCCGAGGAGCTGTGGCGCAAGCTGGGCCGCACCGACTCGGTCGTCCACCAGGACTTCCCTGTCGCCGACCCGGCGTACGTCGTGGACGAGACCGTCACCTGCGTCGTGCAGATCAAGGGCAAGGTCAAGGCGCGTCTGGAGGTTCCGCCGTCCATCTCCGAGGAGGAGCTGGAGAAGGTGGCGCTGACCGACGAGAAGGTCGTCGCCGCGCTGGGCGGTGCGGGGATCCGCAAGGTCATCGTGCGGGCGCCGAAGCTGGTGAACATCGTCACGGCGTGACACCCGCCGCGGCCGGGTGGGCGGCTGTTCCGCACGTCGGCGGCTCATCGGGCGGCCTGCGTACGGCTCCGGGTGATCCCTTACGGGCAGGTTCGGGGTTCTTCAGGAACTCTGGACCTGCCCGTGGCGTTTACCGTGGAAGAACAGCGCAGCAGCTGCCGAGCGGGTCGGAGGAGGAGCGTCGTGGAGGCCGTGATCGCAGTGGTCGCCCTGATCTTCGTGCTGTTCGTGGTGCTGGGCGCGTACGCCACGGTGAAGGTGGTCGGCGCCGCCAAGCGCGGTGTGGACCGCACGATCGAGCAGGCACGCCGCACGGTCGAGGACACCACGCTGCGCGCGAAGAGCTTCGCCCAGCCCGGTGTGGTGGGCCAGCTGGCGGACCTCCGTCTCAAGCTGCGCACATCGATGCGCGCCACCCAGGACGCGCTGCACGCTGGCGTGGCGGAGGACGAGTCCCTGAAGGAGTCGCTGGCGCTCTTCCAGCGTCTCAGCGCGCACGGGCACGAGCTGGACGCCGAGCTGAGGCGCCTGGAGTCCGACCCGGACCGCGCCAAGATCACCGAGCGGCTGCCGGACCTGCGCGAGCGCACCGAGCGGATCATCAATGCGGCGGACTCCCTGCGCTGGGCGGCGCGCGACCGGGCCCGCCGCTTCGCGGACGACGACCTCGACACACTCAGCGCCCAGATCGACGTCGAGGCGGGCGCGCTGCGGCACTGGACGACGGAACCCACCACGTCGGTGGACGGGCAATCCACCTCGTCGTCCGGAGACCAACCCGACTCATCGGCCGGGGGGCACGGACCGCCCTCCGCCGCCGCGCCTCCGTGGCCCGAGGCCCCGGCGCCAGAAGCCGCCGCCTCGACCGGGCAGACCTGGCCGGAGACACCCCGGTCCCGTGCCGCGGAGGAACCGACGCGGGCCGCCATCGACCCGCCGGCTCCGCGTGCCACCTACCCCTGGCAGAAGAAACCCCGCCCCGAGAGCACGACTTGATCCCACCCGTCCGAC
The DNA here is from genome assembly GCF_055572015.1 of Streptomyces sp. NPDC030840. NCBI lineage: Bacteria > Bacillati > Actinomycetota > Actinomycetes > Kitasatosporales > Streptomycetaceae > Streptomyces > Streptomyces sp. NPDC030840. The sequence goes on from NZ_JBVIEE010000001.1 coordinate 416,139, forward strand.
CGCAGGTGGGAGGGGCCGGGCTGCCACGCGCACGTTCCGGCAGGTAACCTCCAGCTCATGTCCCGCCATGTCGCTATCGTCACCGATTCAACGGCCTACCTGCCGCCACGGACGATGGAGCGTCACGGCATCACCGCGGTGCCGTTGACCGTGGTCCTCGGTGACCGGGCGCTCGAAGAGGGCACCGAGATCTCGGCGCGCTCGCTGGCGCAGGCACTCCAGAAGCGACGGCCCGTCACCACCTCCCGGCCCAGTCCCGAGCTGTTCGCCGAGACCTACCGCAAGGTCGCCGAGTCGGGAGCCACGGGCATCGTCTCCCTGCACCTGTCGTCCGAGTTCTCGGGCACCTACGACGCTGCCGTCCTCGCGGCGCGGGAGGCACCCGTGCCGGTACGCGTGGTCGACACCGGGATGGTCGCCATGGCACTCGGGTTCTGCGCGCTGGCCGCGGCCCAGTCCGCGGAGGCGGGCGGCACGGTGGACGAGGCCGTCACCGCCGCCGAGAAGCGAGCCGCGGGAACGTCCACCTTCTTCTATGTCGACACCCTCGACTACCTGCGCCGGGGAGGCCGGATCGGTGCCGCCCAGGCGCTGCTCGGCTCGGCCCTCGCGGTGAAGCCGCTGCTGCAACTGGACGACGGCCGCATCGAACTCCTCGAGAAGGTACGCACGGCGTCCAAGGCGATCGCCCGTCTGGAGGAGATCGTCGCCTCCCGCGCCGGCGGCGCACAGGTCGACATCGCGGTCCACCACCTCGCCGCGCCAGACCGGGCCCAGGCGCTCGCGGACCGGTTGCGGGCGCGGGTTCCCGGGCTGGTCGATCTGCACGCCAGTGAGGTCGGAGCGGTGATCGGCGCGCACACGGGGCCCGGGCTGCTGGGGGCGGTCGTCTCGCCCCGGTGACAGTTGCGCATCCGTCAGGTGGAACGGTCCCCGGTCGCTCGTGCGGGTGATCGAGTTATCCACAACCGGGCGGTAATCCACGGGAATTGAGCAAGATCATCACGAGTCCGCGTGAGTGTCCGATCCTCGTCGCATGGCACTTCGATCACGTTCACGCACAGCGACCGTCACCAGTGGTCCGGGCCGTGGGCCCGTCTCCGACGGCCGGGTCCGCCACCGCCGTTCCCTCGCCTGTGGCAGGTCCCGACGCCACCACGCCTCGGCGGAAGCGCTCCGCCTGCGCGCGGAAGCGCTCCTCCTGGAGGGGACAGCGCGCGGAACAGCAGAGGGAACAGGGGATAGGGCAGGGGAGCGGCGGGAGTTGGGCAATGACCCACCGGTTTCCCTGAACGGCCCGGGCGTCGCCCCGGGAGGGACGCCGGGCGGCGCCCAGGGAGGGATGACCGGGCGAGGGGCCGGTGTAGCCGACGCCATCGGCCGTCCCGCCGAGGGCGCGGGGGCGACCTGGCGGGAGCGGCTCGGGCCTGCGGTCCGGGAGCGGATGCCGCTGTGGCTGCAGACGAGGTGCGGGCTGGAGCGGAGAAGCGTGCTGGCGCTCGGCGTGGTGCTGGTCGTCGCGGCGGTCTTCGCCATGCAGCATTTCTGGGCGGGCAGGACGGAGCCGGTGAGCGCGCCTGCCGTGGTGCGCCCGGCGCCGCACGACGAACAGTACGGACAGCGGCCCGTGGCCGCGACGGGGGCCTCCCCGGGGGCGTCGGCTTCCGCAACGGGTCCCGTGATCGTGGTCGACGTCAGCGGAAAGGTGCGCCGTCCCGGAATCCAGCGGCTGCCATCCGGTTCACGGGTGGCCGACGCGCTGCGGGCGGCCGGCGGGGTGCGGCCGGGCGCGAGCACCGAGGGACTCAACCGCGCCCGCGTGCTCATGGACGGAGAACAGGTGGTGGTCGGCGGCCCGCAACCGCCCGCCGTGGGCGCCGCGCCGGGAGCCGGTGCGGGCGCCGTGCCGGGCGCCGGGAGCGCCGGAGGGCCCGCCACCGGTGGCGCCCCCGCCGCTCCCGTCTCCCTCAACACGGCCACCGCGGAACAACTCGACACACTGCCCGGCGTGGGCCCCGTGCTGGCCCAGCACATCATCGACTACCGCACCCAGCACGGCGGCTTCCGCTCGGTCGACGAGCTCCGCGAGGTCAACGGCATCGGGGAGCGGCGGTTCGCCGATCTGCGGAATCTCGTACGGCCATGAGGGGCGCCGAGCGAGAGCTCCACGCCCCTGAGCGGAGCGCGCGAAGAGGTGCGGACACCGCTGCCGAGCGCTCCGTACCCGGCCGCGCACCTGTGCACATGGCGTCCGTGAGCCGGCTGGGGGCCGCACACCCCAGGCAGGAGGGGCCGACGGACCTGCGGCTGGTACCGCCCGCGTTGGCGGCCTGGGCGACTGCCGCTGTCACGCTCGACGCAGCGGCCGAACGGATCACCGGCGTGGTGGTGATCTGTCTGGTCGCGGGCGCTGCCCTGCTCGTGGCCCGGCGGCACCGCGCACGCGTGCCGGTGCCCGGCGGGCTGGCTCACGGGCACCGGGCCGAGGGGGCCACAGGAGCGTTCTCCGTCGCCGCCGTCCTGCTCTGCGCCGCCGCGGCGGCTGCCTCCGCCGGACTGCACGGGGCGGATCTGCGGCGCGGTCCCGTCCCCGCGTTGGCCCGCCAGTACACACAGGTCACGGCCGAGGTCGAACTCACCTCCGATCCACGGCTCACCCGCCCCCGGATCAGAGGAGACCACGTGGCCCCGACGGCCGTTCTACTGAACGCCGAGGTCAGGCAGGTGACGAGGCCGGACGGGACGGTCCTCGCGACGCGGACGCCGGTCCTGGTGATCGTGGCCGCGAGGCCGGGTCCCACCCGTGCCGGGAGCGCGCGTGCGGGAGGTTCGGCAAGTGCGGGAATCGGGGGAACTGATGGCAGCTCAGAGAGGCCGGGCGTCGGTTCCGAACGCCGGGCCTGGCTGTCCCTGCTCCCCTCCACGCGGGTGCGCGTCGCCGCGCAGGTCGTGCCGGCCGTGCTCGGCGGGGACCGGATCGCCGCCGTGCTGCGCGTGCGGGGCGGCGGGCCGCCGGACATCGTGGCGGAGGCGTCCGGGACGCAGCGGTTCGCCGGGAGCCTGCGGAGCGGGCTGAGGCGGGCGACGGACGGGCTGGACGCCGACGCACGGGCGTTGCTGCCGGGGTTCGTCGTCGGCGACACCTCCCGGGTTCCGGCCGAGCTGGACGAGGCCTTCAGGGCCACGGACCTCACGCACCTCCTGGCCGTCAGCGGTGCGAACTTCACCATCCTCCTCGCCCTGTTCATCGGGCCGCCCGGGCTCGCCCAACGCGCCGAGCGGCGCGGACTCGCCCCGCTGCTGGGTATCCCGTTGCGTACCACCGCGCTGTTCGGGGGCGTGCTGACGCTGGGCTTCGTGATCGTGTGCCGGCCGGATCCGAGCGTGCTGCGGGCTGCGGCCTGCGGGTCGATCGCGTTGCTGGCCATCGCGACCGGGCGCCGAAGATCCCTGATTCCCGCGCTGGCCACGGCGGTTCTGCTGCTGGTGCTCTACGACCCGTGGCTGGCCCGCAGTTACGGCTTCCTGCTCTCGGTCCTCGCGACCGGCGCCCTGCTCACCCTTGCTCCGCGATGGAGCGCGGCGCTCCAGCGGTGCCGGGTGCCGCCGCGACCGGCCGAGGCGCTGGCCGCGGCTGCCGCGGCGCAGGCGGTGTGCGCGCCGGTCGTCGCGGTGCTGTCGGCGCGGGTGAGTCTGGTGGCGGTGCCGTGCAATCTGCTCGCGGAGTTCGCGGTGGCACCGGCCACGGTGCTCGGATTCGCCACGCTGGCGACAGCGCCCGTGGCGATGCCGGTCGCCAAGGCCCTCGCGTGGTGCGCGGGCTGGCCGACCGGGTGGATCGCGGACATCGCGCGCACCGGGGCCGCCCTGCCCGGCGGGGGAGTGGACTGGCCGGGGAGCTGGACGGGCGCGCTGCTGCTCGCCGTGGTGACGGTGGTGGTCGTCCTCGTGGGGCGGCGGATCGTGCGCCGTCCCCGGATGTGCCTGGCCGGCCTCGTGGTGTTCCTGCTCGTGGTGGTGCAGCCGCCGCCGCTGACCAGGGTGATCACCGGATGGCCGCCGCCCGGCTGGCGGTTCGCGATGTGCGACGTCGGACAGGGCGACGCGACCGTCCTCGCGGCGGGCGAGGGGGCGGGTGTGGTCGTGGACGCGGGCCCCGATCCGGTGGCGGTCGACCGCTGTCTGAGCGCGCTCGGCATCACGAGGGTCCCGCTCGTCGTGCTGACCCACTTCCACGCCGACCATGTGGCGGGACTGCCAGGGGTACTGCGCGGCCGGCCGGTGGGCGCGATCGAGACCACGGGGTTCGAGGAGCCGCTGGACCAGGCCGCGTTCGTGCGGGGGCAGGCGGCGGCCCGGCGCATTCCGGTGACGCGGGCCGTGGCGGGGCAGGGGCGGCGTACGGGGCACCTGGCGTGGCGGGTGCTGTGGCCGCCGCCGGGCACCGGTCCCGCGCCCGAGGGGCCGAACGACGCCAGCGTGACCATGCTCGTCCGGTCCGCCGGGCTGACCCTGCTGATACTCGGCGATCTCGAACCGCCTGCCCAGCGGGCGTTGCTGAGATCCCCGGCGGCCGCGGAGCTGGGAGCCGTGGACGTGCTGAAGGTGGCCCACCATGGCTCGGCGTACCAGGATCCGGAGCTCCTACGCGCCGTGGCACCGCGGCTCGCACTGATCTCGGTCGGCGCGGACAACCCGTACGGTCACCCGGCACCGAGCACGCTCGCGGCGCTGCGGGCCGGCGGCGCGACGGTGCTGCGTACGGACGAGGACGGAGCGGTCGCGGTCGTCGGCGGGGCACAGGGGCTGCGGGTGGCGAGGGAGTGAGGGAGGCGGGGGACGGGGAGGTGCTGGAGGCGTACGGCGCGAGATTCGGGATCGAGATCGAGCGGGTGTCGGAGGGGCGAAAGTCTGACAAGGCGGATTAATGGGGTTACTCGTGCGTAGCCCCAGCACATGCGCTGGTTTTTCCGATGTGGTCCTGTGTTGCCTCGAAAGCCCCAGCGGTGGTCGAATGCATCCTCGGCAACACACGATGTCGAGTCACGCAGGGATGTGTCACGGATGCTGGGCCGCTGGCGGGAGAACCGAACGAGGCAGGGGCAACGGGGCGGCCCCCTGGGCGCGGTACGGGTTCCGCCCGGTGCCGGAGTGCTCAGCTGCCGTGTGCTCGATCCGGTGAACGAGCCCGTGCGGCAGGCGGAGTTCGTCGTCAGCGACACGATGGGCCGCAAGGTCGTCTGCGGGGGTGCGGACCCCTACGGGTCGTTCATCGCGGCGGTGCCGGCGGGGGAGTACCGGCTCGCGGTGTCGGCCGAGGGATACACGCCGTACCGGGCGAACGCCGTCGTCGGTGAGAGCGCGCTGGCCTCGCTCGGTGACGTGACCCTGCAGATCGCCCAGCCGTACGAGCTGCCCTGGGAGGGGGACTGGGAGATCGAGCCGACGCATTCCTCGATCGGGTTCACCGCGCGGCACATCGGACTGGCGCATGTGCACGGGAGGTTCAACCGGTTCGCCGGGGCGATACGGATCGCGGAGTCCATGGAGCGGTCGGCGATGCACGTGGTGATCGACGCGGCGTCCATCGACACGAACGTGAGGATGCGGGACGACCATCTGCGGTCGGCGGACTTCCTGGACGTGGAGCGGTTTCCGACGCTGGAGTTCTACAGCGACCGGTTCGTGCACCGGGGCGGCAACCGCTGGGCGATCACGGGGGCGCTGTCGCTGCACGGGGTGACGCGGACGGTCACGCTCGACACCGAGTACCTCGGGCTGGGCAACGGTATGGAGGGGGAGGTGCGGGCGGCCTGCAAGGCCACGACCGAGCTTCGGCGCGACGACTACACGGTGAGCTGGCAGACGATGCTCGCGCGGGGCATCGCGGTCGTGGGGCCCAGCATCCGGGTCGACCTTGACGTGCAGATCGTTCCGAAGAGCTGACGGAGCGGAACTCTGACCTGGCGTCCGATGCCGCTCCGCACGTACGGGCCCGGCGGGGGAGCGTGGTGCGGGGTATCGGAAAATGTCCGCGTGAGTGATGTGAGACATGTGCTGGTGCTGCCCGACCGCGAGGCCGCGGAGGAGGCTGCGGAGGCGCTGGCCGACCGGTTCGGACTGGACGAGGAACCCCAGCTCGTACGGGACGCGCTGGCCGGGGAGGACGACGCGGAGGACGCCCAGTGGCTCGTCGTTCTGCGGGACGAGACGGAGCGGCTCGACGCCGTGGCGTTGGACGAGTTCGCGGGGGAGTGGGACGGCTGGCGGGAGGAGCCGTAGCCCTGTACTGGGGGCCGGTGAGGGCGTTCCTTGCGTTCGTGGGTTCCGGCGCGTGGAGTGTCCTGCTCGGGACGCGTTGTCAGTGGTGCGTGGGATGCTGTGAGAGATGGCCAGGAAGACTGCGAATGACGACCTTCTCGCCCCGGTCACGGTTGCCGTGGGCCAGGAGGACCTCCTGCTCGACCGTGCCGTGCGGGAGGTGGTGGCCGCCGCGAAGGCCGCCGACGCCGACACGGACGTACGTGACCTGACCTCGGACCAGTTGCAGCCCGGGACGCTGGCCGAGCTGACAAGTCCGTCGCTCTTCGCGGAGCGGAAGGTCGTGGTCGTACGCGGCGCGCAGGATCTCTCGGCCGACACGGTCAAGGACGTGAAGGCGTACCTCGGTTCGCCCGCCGAGGAGATCACCCTTGTGCTGCTGCACGCGGGCGGGGCCAAGGGCAAGGGGCTGCTGGACGCGGCGCGCAAGGCGGGGGCGCGGGAGGTGGCGTGCCCGAAGATGACGAAGCCGGCGGAGCGGCTGGGCTTCGTGCGGGGGGAGTTCCGCACGCTGGGGCGGTCCGCCACGCCCGAGGCGTGCCAGGCGCTCGTGGACGCGATCGGGAGCGATCTGCGGGAGCTCGCGTCCGCGGTGTCGCAGCTGGTCGCGGACGTCGAGGGGACCATCGACGAGGCAGTGGTCGGGCGGTACTACACCGGGCGGGCCGAGGCGTCGAGTTTTGAAGTGGCGGACCGGGCGGTGGAAGGGCGGGCGGCGGAGGCGCTGGAGGCGTTGCGGTGGTCTCTGGCGACCGGGGTCGCACCCGTGCTGATCACCAGTGCGCTGGCTCAGGGGGTGCGGGCCATCGGGAAGCTGTCCTCGGCGCGGGGCGGGCGGCCGGCCGATCTGGCGCGGGAGCTGGGGATGCCGCCGTGGAAGATCGACCGGGTGCGGCAGCAGATGAGGGGCTGGACGCCGGACGGGGTGGCGGTTGCCCTGCGGGCGGTCGCGGAGGCCGATGCGGGGGTCAAGGGTGGGGGCGATGATCCTGAGTACGCGTTGGAGAAGGCGGTTGTGACGATCGCGCGGGCGGCTCGGTCCCGGCGGGGGTAAGCGGAACAGCCGAGGGCCCCGGCTGTCCCCTGGGGAAGGGGAGCAGCCGGGGCCCTCGGGTGAAGCTCGGTGGACCTGTACCCGCGTGGCGAACGCAGGCCGCGTACAGGTCCGGGGTGCCGGATGGGAGCGGATGAGAGAGGGCCCGCTCTGGGTCCAGCCGGCGGTCAAGTCAGGAGTGAGCCGGAAGCTCAGCCCTTGAGGGAAGCGACCTGGGAAGCCAGCGCCGACTTCTTGTTGGCAGCCTGGTTCTTGTGGATGACGCCCTTGGAGACGGCCTTGTCGAGCTTGCGCGAGGCCTCGCGCAGCGCGACGGTCGCCTTCTCCACGTCACCCGCGGCCGTGGCCTCGCGGGTCTTGCGGATCGCGGTCTTCAGGGAAGACTTGACGGCCTTGTTGCGCTGCCGGGCCTTCTCGTTGGTCTTGATCCGCTTGATCTGGGACTTGATGTTCGCCACGAATGAGCCTTTTCAGGTTCAGGCACGCGAGACGCCGCAACGCCGCACGCGCCGGTGATTGATCTTCGAGTGGACCACCGGAGACTCCGGTGGAGCCGATCGCGCCTCGCGCTGAGAGGGCATGAGGCACAGCCCCCCACGGTACCAGTCGGCTTCCCGCCGCCCCAAACCGGTCCCGTGCGGGGTGCCTGCCGCGTGGTGGTTCCGCGCCGACCGATTGCCCTTCCCTGGGGGAAGCCCCCCGCCGTTGCGGGAAGGCCCCCACACCGCTTCACAGAGCGCCCGCCCACCCGGCTCACGCACCCGCCGCAACCCGGCCCGCACGCTCCTCCGCCTCCGGCTCGCGCGCCCCTCGTCGCCCGGGCCGGTCTCCACTCCTCACGCGTGGGACGATGGAGGCTACGTATCGATCCGACCCGAGACCGCAGACACTGCGGACGCCTCAAGAATCAGGACCCTGCGTGCCCGCGATCCCCAGCCATGTGCCCGAGCCGAGCCGTACCGACCCGGCGCTGATCCGCAACTTCTGCATCATCGCGCACATCGACCACGGCAAGTCCACGCTCGCCGACCGGATGCTCCAGCTCACCGGTGTCGTCGAGCAGCGGCAGATGCGCGCTCAGTACCTCGACCGCATGGACATCGAGCGCGAGCGCGGCATCACGATCAAGTCCCAGGCGGTGCGGTTGCCGTGGGCTCCGACCAAGGAGCCGGGCAACACGCACATCCTCAACATGATCGACACCCCAGGTCACGTCGACTTCACGTACGAGGTCTCGCGGTCGCTGGCGGCGTGTGAGGGGACCATCCTCCTCGTCGACGCGGCCCAGGGCATCGAGGCCCAGACCCTCGCCAATCTGTATCTGGCGATGGAGAACGATCTGACGATCATCCCCGTGCTCAACAAGATCGACCTGCCGGCCGCGCAGCCCGAGAAGTTCGCCGAGGAGCTCGGCAATCTCGTCGGGTGCGACCCCGACGACGTGCTGCGTGTCTCCGCCAAGACCGGCGTCGGCGTCGACGCGCTGCTCGACAAGGTCGTCGCCGAGATCCCCGCACCCGTCGGGGTCAAGGACGCGCCCGCGCGCGCCATGATCTTCGACTCCGTGTACGACTCCTACCGCGGTGTCGTGACGTACGTCCGTGTCGTCGACGGGCAGCTCAACAAGCGTGAGCGCATCCGGATGATGTCCACCGGCGCCACCCACGAGCTGCTGGAGATCGGCACCAACTCGCCGGAGATGCTCGGTGCCGACGGGCTCGGGGTCGGTGAGGTGGGCTACCTCATCACCGGTGTGAAGGACGTCCGCCAGTCCAAGGTCGGTGACACGATCACCAGCTTGAGCAAGGGCGCGACCGAACCCCTCGGCGGGTACAAGGACCCCAAGCCGATGGTGTTCTCCGGCCTCTACCCCCTCGACGGCTCCGACTACCCGGAGCTGCGCGACGCCCTCGACAAGCTCCAGCTCAACGACGCCGCGCTGGTCTACGAGCCGGAGACCTCCGCCGCCCTCGGCTTCGGTTTCCGCGTCGGCTTCCTGGGGCTGCTGCACCTCGACGTCATCCGGGAGCGGCTGGAGCGGGAGTTCGGGCTCGACCTCATCGCCACCGCGCCGAACGTGGTCTACCGCGTGCTCATGGAGGACGGCACGGAGCACACGGTCACCAACCCGAGCGAGTTCCCCGAGGGCAAGATCAGCGAGGTGTACGAGCCGGTCGTGCGCGCCACGATCCTCGCCCCGAGCGAGTTCATCGGCTCGATCATGGAGCTGTGCCAGACCCGGCGCGGGACCCTGCTCGGGATGGACTATCTGTCCGAGGACCGTGTCGAGATCCGCTACACGCTCCCGCTCGCCGAGATCGTCTTCGACTTCTTCGACCAGCTGAAGTCCAAGACCCGCGGCTACGCGTCGCTGGACTACGAGCCCACGGGCGAGCAGACCTCCAGCCTCGTCAAGGTCGACATCCTGCTGCACGGCGACAAGGTGGACGCCTTCTCCGCGATCACCCACAAGGACCAGGCGTACGCCTACGGAGTGCGGCTCGTCGCCAAGCTCAAGGAGCTGATCCCGCGGCAGGCGTTCGAGGTGCCCGTCCAGGCCGCCATCGGCTCCCGGGTCATCGCCCGCGAGACCATCCGCGCCATCCGCAAGGACGTCCTCGCCAAGTGCTACGGCGGTGACATCTCCCGTAAGAGGAAGCTGCTGGAGAAGCAGAAGGAGGGCAAGAAGCGGATGAAGATGGTGGGCTCGGTGGAAGTTCCGCAAGAGGCCTTCATCGCCGTGCTGTCCAGCGACGACGGCGGCGGGTCCGGCAAGGGCAAGAAGTAGGGGCAGGCGGGAGCTGCCGCCCGCCCCCCCACGAGCCTCGATGCCCCGTCCGCGTAGCGTCTATTACCCGCGGAAACAGGGCAGAATACGGGCCCGCCGCACCGAAGGAGCGGCGGGCCCGTACGTGCGCGTAGGGTCGCTCTTTGTAGGAGTTGTTGTAGGAAGTGACAGCACGCCGCCCCTTACGCACCGGGCAGTCGAGCTCTACCCTGATCACCACTCGATGGTTACTCGCGAGTTAAACAACAGCCGCTTTGAGCCAGCCGCACACTGTCGCGGGCCCCGGAGGATGTCGTGAGCGACACACTGACCCTGATCGAGAACCGTCCGCCGTCCGTGGCGGCCCTCTTCCTGGAGCGCGTGGCGGCCACGCCCGACGCGGAGGCCTACCGCTACCCCGTGCCCGCTGCCTCGGGTGCGGGCCCGGACGACTGGAAGTCGCTCAGCTGGGCGCAGGCCGCCGAGCGGGTCTACGCCATCGCGGCCGGGCTGATCGAGCTGGGCGTGCAGCCGGAGCAGCGCGTCGCCCTCGCCTCCGCCACCCGGGTCGAGTGGATCCTCGCCGACCTCGGCATCATGTGCGCGGGCGCGGCCACCACGACCGTCTACCCGTCGACGAACGCCGACGAATCCGCGTACATCCTCTCCGACTCCGAGAGCAAGGTCCTCATCGCGGAGGACGCGGCGCAGCTCGCCAAGGCCGTGGAGAAGCGGGCCGAGCTGCCCGACCTGACCCATGTCGTCGTCATCGACCCGGCCGGCGCCGATCTCTCCGAGGACTGGGTCCTCTCGCTCGCCGAGCTGGAGGAGCGGGGCGCGGCGTACCTGGAGAAGAAGCCCGACCTGATCCAGGAGAAGGTCGGCGCGATCACTTCCGAGCAGCTCGCCACCCTCATCTACACCTCCGGCACCACGGGCCGTCCCAAGGGCGTCCGCCTCCCGCACGACAACTGGTCGTACATGGCGAAGGCGATCGCCGCGACCGGCCTGGTCAGCGCCGAGGACGTGCAGTACCTGTGGCTGCCGCTCGCGCACGTGTTCGGCAAGGTGCTCACGTCGGGGCAGATCGAGGTCGGACACGTCACCGCGGTCGACGGCCGCGTTGACAAGATCATCGAGAATCTGCCGGTCGTCCAGCCGACGTACATGGCGGCCGTGCCGCGCATCTTCGAGAAGGTCTACAACGGGGTGGCCGCCAAGGCCCGCGCGGGCGGCCCGGCCAAGTACAAGATCTTCCAGTGGGCGTCCGGGGTCGCCCGCGAGTACGCCAAGGTCAGCCAGGACAACTTCCGCCGCACGGGCACCGCCTCCGTGCCGTTCAGCCTGGGCGCCAAGCACAAGGTCGCGGACGCGCTGGTCTTCAAGAAGCTGCGCGAGGCCTTCGGCGGGCACCTGCGGGCCTGCATCTCCGGTTCCGTCGCGCTGGCCCCCGAGATCGGCTTCTTCTTCGCCGGCGCGGGGATCCACATCCTGGAGGGCTACGGCCTCACGGAGTCGTCCGCCGCGTCCTTCGTCAACCCCGGTGAGGCGTACCGGACCGGCACGGTCGGCAAGCCGCTGCCCGGCTGCGAGGTGCGCATCGCGGACGACGGCGAGATCCTGCTGCGCGGTCCGGGCATCATGCAGGGCTACCACAAGCTGCCCGAGAAGACGGCGGAGGTTCTGGAGCCGGACGGCTGGTTCCACACCGGTGACATCGGCGAGCTCTCCCCGGACGGCTACCTGCGCATCACCGACCGCAAGAAGGACCTGTTCAAGACCTCCGGCGGCAAGTACATCGCGCCGACCGAGGTCGAGGGCCAGTTCAAGGCCCTGTGCCCGTTCACGTCCAACGTCATGGTCATCGGCGCCGACCGCAACTTCTGCACCGCGCTCATCGCCCTCGACGAGCCGTCCCTCCTCGGCTGGGCCAAGGAGAACGGCATGGAGGGCAAGTCGTACGAGGACGTCGTCGCCTCGCCCGCGACGGTCGAGCTCATCGACGGCTACGTCAAGCGCCTCAACGAGGGGCTCCAGCGGTGGCAGACGATCAAGAAGTTCCGTCTTCTGCCGCGGGATCTGGACGTGGAGCACGGTGAGCTGACGCCGAGTCTGAAGTTGAAGCGGCCGGTGGTGGAGCGGGAGTACAAGCATCTGATCGATGAGATGTACGCGGGGACCAGGGAGGCGTAGCCGGGAGAGGTGGGGGGGGGACTGTCCGTTGCTCTCCGGCCGCGGGTTGTTCGTGGCTGGTCGCGCCCGCGCGGCGGAGCCGCATATTCAACACAGCCCCGCGCCCCTTTCAGGGGCGCATCTCGTCCACCAGGCCTTGTAGGTCCCGGATCTGGGTGCGTATCGCTTCCTGGTCCACCGGACCGTTCGCCGCCAGTTGCTTCTCCAAGGACGCCAAACGGTCACTCACCCGGGCGAACAGCGTCTTTTCCTGGGCCAGCATCCGTTCCAGCTGCACATTCTTGCGGTGCAGGTCCAGGAACACGGCGACCTTGGCGCGCAGGACCCAGGGGTCGAAGGGCTTGGTGAGGTAGTCGGCGGCTCCGGTGGCGTAGCCGCGGAAGGCGTAGCCCGCGTCGGCGTCCGTGCCCGTCAGGAAGATGATGGGGACGTCCTTGGTCTGGTCGAGCCGTTTGATGTTCGCGGCCGTCTCGAAACCGTCCATGCCCGGCATGCGGATGTCGAGGAGGACCACGGCGAAGCGCCGCCGCAGCAGCGCCTTCATGGCCTCCTCCCCGGAACGGGCCCGTACCAGCGGCTCGTTGAGAGACCCGAGCACGGCCTCCAGCGCTATCAGGTTGTCCTCCATGTCGTCCACGAGGAGGATGCTGGCGCGCTCGTCGGACGTTGCCTCAATGCTCATCTCTGACTGCCTCACTCAGTCCGCTGCCTCATGGGCGCTCGTCCCCTCGGCATCGGATCGCCCCTCCGGCTCGGCGCCGTCCGCGTTCCCAGGATCCTCCGGATTCTCCGGGTCGAGAAGCGCGCAGACGACCGTGAGCAGCTGGTCGACGTCCACCGGCTTCGGTACGTAGTCGTTGGCGCCGCGCGCGATGGACTTCTCGCGGTCGCCCGGCATCGCCTTGGCGGTCAGCGCGACGATGGGCAGGCCCGCCCAGCGGGGAGTGCGGCGGATGGCGGCGATCGTCTCGTAGCCGTCCATCTCCGGCATCATGATGTCCATCAGGACGAGTTCGACGTCAGGGTTGCGCTCCAGTGTCTCTATGCCCTCGCGGCCGTTCTCCGCGTACAGGACGGGCATGCCGACGCGTCCGAGCACGTGCGTGAGCGCGAAGACGTTGCGGATGTCGTCGTCCACTATCAGCACGCGCCGGCCCGGCAGGACCTGTCCGGCGCGGCCCGACTTCCAGGCCTCCAGCTTGTTGGGCGCCGGCCAGGAGTCGTCCGGGTCGGGCCCGGTGAACGGCTCCGCCGACAACTGCTCGGGAACGGGCAGGACCCGCTCCTCCGGCACCGGTCCGGTCGCCGAGTGGCCGGGGCTGACGACCGGGACGTACAGCGTGAAGGTGGACCCCTTGCCGGGCACGCTCTCGGCGATGATGCGGCCGCCCAGCAGACCCGCGATCTCCCGGCTGATGGACAGGCCGAGGCCCGTGCCGCCGTACTTGCGGTTCGTCGTTCCGTCGGCCTGCTGGAACGCCTCGAAGATCACCGGGAGTTTCTCGGGCGCGATGCCGATACCGGTGTCGGAGACGGCGAAGGCGATCACCTCGTCGGTGTCCTCGCGGGTGTAGCGGTGGTCGGGGTCCTTGACGCGGTTGACGCGCAGCTCGACCCTGCCGCCCGCGGTGAACTTGATCGCGTTGGAGAGGAGGTTGCGCAGGATCTGCTGGAGGCGCTGCTCGTCGGAGTACATCTCGCGCGGCACGTCCTCGCCGACGGCCACCTCGAAGGCGAGGCCCCGGTCCAGGGTGAGCGGGCGGAACGTGGCGTGCACGTAGTCGAGCAGCTTGATCAGCGGGAGCTTCTTCGGGCGTACGTCCATCCGGCCGGCCTCGATCTTCGACAGGTCGAGGATGTCGTTGATCAGCTGGAGCAGGTCCGAGCCGGAGCGGTGGATCGTCGTCGCGAACTGCACCTCCTGGTCGGTGAGATGGCCGTCGGGGTTGTCGGAGAGCAGCCGGGCCAGGATGAGGAGGGAGTTCAGCGGTGTGCGCAGCTCGTGCGACATGTTCGCCAGGAACTCCGACTTGTACTGGGAGGAGGTCGCGAGCAGCGCCGCCTTCTCCTCCAGTTCGGCGTTCGAGCGCTGCAACTCCGCCTGCTGCTTCTGGAGTTCGTCCGAGCGCTCCTGCAGCTGCATGGCGAGGCGCTGGGACTCGCCGAGGAGCGACTCCGTACGGGAGTTGGCGATGATGGTGTTGATCGCGACGCCGATCGTGTTCACGAACTGGTCGAAGAACGCCAGGTGTACGTCAGAGAAGCGCGAGAAGGAGGCCAGTTCGATCACGCCGAGGAGTTTGTCCTCGAACAGGATCGGGATGATGACCACGCTGGACGGGGCCGCCTCGCCCAGACCACTGTTGATCTTGATGTAGTCCGGCGGAGCCTCCTCCACCAGGATCCGCTTCTTCTCCCGCGCCGCCTGCGCCACCAGCCCGTGCACCGGAAGGCCGCCCGTCTCCACGGTCGCGCCCTGCGCCGAGCCGTACCCGGCGATGAACGCGAGCCCCTTGCCGAGCCCCTTGCCGGGCGCGGCCGTGCGCAGCGCCGCTCCGTCCTCCTCGGGGTCCGCCAGGTAGAAGGCGCCGTACTGCGCGTTCACCAGCGGCGTCAGCTCGCGCAGGATCAGGTCGGCGACCTCCATCAGGTCCCGGTGGCCCTGCATCAGCGCCGCCAGCCGCGCCAGGTTGGACTCCAGCCAGTCCTTCGCGCGGGTGGTCTCGCGGAGGTTGGCCACCATCAGGTTGATGTTGTCCTTCAGCTCGGCGACCTCGCCCTGCGTCTCCACCGTGATCGAACGGGACATGTCGCCCTGTGCCACGGCCGAGGCCACCTCGGCGATCGCGCGGACCTGGGTGGTCAGGTTCGACGCCAGCTCGTTCACGTTCGTCGTCAGGCGCTTCCAGGTGCCGTACACGCCCTCGACCCGTGCCTGACCGCCGAGCCTGCCCTCGCTGCCCACCTCGCGGGCCACCCGCGTGACCTCGGAGGAGAAGGAGGAGAGGGTGTCGACCATGGTGTTGATGGCGGTCTTCAGCTCCAGGATCTCGCCGCGCGCGTCCACGTCGATCTTCTTGGACAGGTCGCCGTTGGCGACTGCGGTGGTGACCTGGGCGATGTTCCGCACCTGGGAGGTCAGGTTGTCGGCCATGTAGTTGACGTTGTCGGTCAGATCCCGCCACACACCGGACACCCCCAGCACCTGGGCGCGACCGCCGAGCCGGCCGTCGGTGCCCACCTCGCGGGCCACCCGGGTCACCTCGTCGGCGAAGGCGCGCAGCTGCTCCACCATCGTGTTGACGGTGTCCTTCAGTTCGAGGATCTCGCCGCGGGCGTCGACGGTGATCTTCTTGGACAGGTCGCCGTTGGCCACGGCCGTGGTCACCTGGGCGATGTTGCGGACCTGCGAGGTGAGGTTCAGCGCCATGAAGTTGACGTTGTCGGTGAGGTCCTTCCAGACCCCGGACACGCCCCTGACCTGGGCCTGACCGCCCAGGTTGCCCTCGGTGCCGACCTCGCGGGCGACGCGGGTGACCTCGTCGGCGAAGGCGGAGAGCTGGTCGACCATGGTGTTGATCGTGGACTTCAGCTCCAGGATCTCGCCCTTCGCCTCGACCGTGATCTTCTTGCCGAGGTCGCCCTGGGCGACGGCCGTGGACACCAGCGCGATGTTCCGCACTTGCGAGGTGAGGTTGTCCGCCATGAAGTTGACGTTGTCGGTGAGGTCCTTCCAGACCCCGGACACACCCCTGACCTGCGCGCGACCGCCCAGGTTGCCCTCGGTGCCGACCTCGCGGGCGACGCGGGTGACCTCGTCGGCGAAGGCGGAGAGCTGGTCCACCATCGTGTTGATCGTCGACTTCAGCTCCAGGATCTCGCCCTGCGCGTCCACCGTGATCTTCTGACTGAGGTCGCCGTTGGCCACGGCGGTGGTGACCTGGGCGATGTTCCGCACCTGGGACGTGAGGTTCGAGGCCATGAAGTTGACGTTGTCGGTGAGGTCCTTCCAGACCCCGGACACACCCCTGACCTGCGCACGGCCGCCCAACTGGCCCTCCGTGCCGACCTCACGGGCCACCCGGGTCACCTCGTCGGCGAAGGCGGACAGCTGGTCCACCATCGTGTTGACCGTGAGCTTGAGTTCGAGCAGCTCCCCGGTCGCCTCGACGGTCACCGTCCGGGTGAGGTCGCCGCGCGCCACCGACGTCGTCACCAGGGCGATGTCCCGCACCTGTGCCGTCAGCCGGGATGCCATCGTGTTGACGGCCTCGGTCACGTCCCGCCAACTCCCGGACAGGCCACGCACCTTGGCGCGCCCGCCCAGCCGCCCCTCCGTGCCGACCTCGCGCGCGACCCGGGTCACCTCACCCGTGAACAGCGACAACTGGTCGACCATGGAGTTCACGGCACGCCCCAACCGCCGCAGGTCACCCCGGAGTTGCCGGTTCCCGTCGTGCAGGTCGACCCGCTGGGTGAGGTCCCCGCCGGCCACCGCGTCCAGCACACGCGTGGCGTTGGCCGCGGGCGCCACCAGGGCGTCGAGGAGCTGGTTCACGTCGTCGACGCGGGACGTCCAGCTGCCCTGGCCCGGGCTCGCGGAGAGCCGCTCGTCGAGACGGCCGTACCGCACCAGCTCCCGCCGTACCCGCTGCACTTCCGTGGTGAAGTGCGTGCTGCGGTCGATGATCTGGTTGAACACGGCGGCGAGCTCGGCCACGATGCCGTGGCCCGCCTCCGGTGCCTTCCTGAAGTCGCCGTCCCGCGCGGCCGTCATGGCCGCGAGGAGAGGGCGTAGATCGGATGTCCGAATCTGTCCGTCTTCCTGACCGTCTTCGAGCACCCGCGTAGCACTGTTCTCACTCATGGTGGCCCACTTCGGTAACTCGGCGCTTATGGGCGTGGCCAGTCTGTCACTCTGTCCATGCCGCCCGAGGCCTATTCGTACGAACTGCTCAGGGAGCCGAACCGTGGGGGCCATTCCGACGCAACGCGAGTCGACGACTCGTGCTCCTGGTACGCCTGCGCACCGGGGCACGGACCGGCGCGCGGTCGCACGCGCGTCGTTGCCCGGCGGCCCGCTCGCGCCCGGCGCCGCCCGCCGCTTCGCCCGCGCCAGCCTCGACGAATGGGGGCGGCTCGCGCTGCCCGGCGCCGAATCCCTCACCGGCCGGTTCGCCGACGACGTCCTGGTCGTGGTCAGCGAGCTGGTCACCAACGCCGTCGTGCACGCCGGCACGGACGTCGACCTGCTGTGCCGTCTCGAACCCCCCGATCACCCCGAGCGCTGCGGCGAGGAGCCCGCCCACGTCGTCGTCGAGGTCTCCGACCACCACCCCGCGCGCGCCGTACGCGACGACGGCACCGAACGCCCGTACAGCAC
Source organism: Streptomyces sp. NPDC030840 (assembly GCF_055572015.1). NCBI lineage: Bacteria > Bacillati > Actinomycetota > Actinomycetes > Kitasatosporales > Streptomycetaceae > Streptomyces > Streptomyces sp. NPDC030840. Next base: position 433,857 of record NZ_JBVIEE010000001.1, read on the forward strand.
CGAGCGCCCGCACGCCACGGAGCCCTCCTACGGCACCCCGGAGTACGGGCGCGGTCTGCGGCTCGTCTCCGCGCTCTGCGACGCCTGGGGCATCACCTACCGCACCGGCGTGAAGACCGTCTGGGCGCGCCTGCCCGCCGACGGGTCCGCGGACGTCGAGGGTGAGCGGATCGAGGCGTACGCCGCCGACGCCGCCTTCGACCGGGGGACGATCGCCGCCGAGATACTCGCCCCCGCTCCCAGGCGCGGCACCGAGGGCGACAAGGACTGGCTGAACCGCGGCGCCCTCTCCTTCCTCGCCGAGGCCTCCGACCTGCTCGCCGGGCAGCTCGACGAGGACCTGGTCGCCGCGCTCGCCGGACAGCTGCTGGTGCCGCGCCTGGCCGACTGGTGCGCGGTGTGGCTGGAGGACGAGGGCATGGGCTGGCGCGGCGCCGAGGCCGGGCTCGGTACGGGCCCCCGGCTCGCCCGCGTCTGGCACGTCAGCGAGAACCGCATCGAGGGCCTCCGCCAGGCGCTGGAGAAGGACCCGCCGCGGCTGCCGGAGTCCGTACGGTCGCGGGCGGTGCCCGTGGCGTGGCCCGCCGAGGCTTTCGCCGACCAGGCCGAGACCGGTACCGCGCTCGCGTACCGGCTGATCGCGGGCGGCCGCCCGCTGGGCACGCTCGTCATCGGGCGGGCCGGACTGCTCCGCTTCGCCGACGAGGTCACCGGGCTCGTCGAGGACCTCAGCCGCCGGGTGGCCCTCGCGATCGGCGCGGCCCGCCAGTACGCCCGCCAGGCCACCATCAGCCGGGTCCTCCAGCGCGGGTTGCTGCCGGGCGCGGTCGCCGAGATCCCCGGGATGCACAGCGCGCTCGTCTACGAGCCGTGCGACAAGGGCGGCCCCAGCGGCGACTTCTACGACCTGTTCCCGGCCGGCGACGGCCGCTGGTGCTTCGCCCTCGGAGACGTCCAGGGCAAGGGCCCGGAGGCCGCCGTCGTCATCGGCCTCGCCCGGCCCTGGCTGCGGCTGCTGGCCCGCGAGGGCTACCAGGTCGCCGACGTCCTCGACCGCCTCAACCAGCTCCTCCTCGACGACGCCACGGAGGCGGCGGACGCGGCCGCCCGGGCCCTGGTGACGGCCGGCGGGCCCGGTCTCGGCACCGACGAGGGCCCCCAGACCCGCTTCCTGTCCCTGCTGTACGGCGAACTCGTCCCGTACGAGGGAGGCGTCCACTGCACCCTCGCCTCCGCCGGACACCCCCTGCCGCTGGTCCTCGGCCCGGACGGCGACGTCCGCCCCGCCGCCGAGCCGCAGACCCTGCTCGGTGTGATCGAGGACACCGCGTACACCTCCGAGACCTTCACCCTGCACCCCGGCGACACACTGCTGTGCGTCACCGACGGCGTGACCGAACGACGCTGCGGAACGGTGATGTTCGACGACGGGGACGGCCTCGCGGCCGCGCTGGCCGACTGCCGCGGGCTGAGCGCGCAGCTCGTCGCGGAGCGGATCAAGAGACTGGTGCACGAGTTCGGGGAGCGGCCACCGGAGGACGATCTGGCGTTGCTGGTGCTACAGGCGGAGTAATGGGCGAAGGACCTGGTGGTGGGGCAGTGCTTTCGGGCAGTGCTGGAGAATGGAGGACATGCCTTCCGCACTCCCCGACGGCGAGCCCGTCCCCGACGACGGGGCGCTGCCCGCGCACGCCCTGACCGGGGCCGCGGACCGGCCCCTCGGCTTCTACCTGCACGTCCCGTACTGCGCGACCCGCTGCGGCTACTGCGACTTCAACACCTACACCGCGACCGAGCTGCGCGGAACGGGCGGCGTCCTCGCCTCCCGCGACAACTACGCCGAGACGCTGATCGACGAGATCCGCCTGGCGCGGAAGGTGTTGGGCGACGATCCCCGCCCGGCCCGCACGGTCTTCGTCGGCGGCGGTACGCCCACGCTGCTCGCCGCCGGCGACCTCGTACGGATGCTGGGGGCGATCCGGGACGAGTTCGGGCTCGCGGACGACGCGGAGGTCACCACGGAGGCGAACCCGGAGTCGGTGGACCCGGCGTATCTGGAGGCGCTGAGGGAGGGCGGCTTCAACCGCGTGTCCTTCGGCATGCAGAGCGCGAAGCAGCACGTGCTGCGGGTGCTGGACCGCACGCACACGCCGGGGCGTCCGGAGCGCTGCGTCGCGGAGGCCCGGGCGGCCGGGTTCGAACACGTCAACCTCGACCTGATCTACGGCACGCCCGGGGAGTCCGACGACGACTGGCGGGCCTCCCTGGAGGCGGCGGTCGGGGCGGGGCCCGACCACGTGTCGGCCTACGCGCTGATCGTGGAGGAGGGCACGCAGCTCGCGCGGCGGATCCGGCGGGGTGAGGTGCCGATGACGGACGACGACGTGCACGCGGACCGGTACCTGATCGCGGAGGACGCGCTGTCGGCGGCGGGCTTCTCCTGGTACGAGGTCTCGAACTGGGCCACGTCCGTCGCGGGCCGCTGCCTGCACAACGAGCTGTACTGGCGCGGTGCCGACTGGTGGGGCGCGGGCCCCGGTGCCCACAGCCACGTCGGCGGGGTGCGGTGGTGGAACGTGAAGCACCCTGGGGCGTACGCGGGGGCCCTGGCGGAGGGGCGGTCGCCGGGGGCCGGGCGTGAGGTCCTGGCGGACGAGGACCGGCGGGTGGAGCGGATCCTGCTGGAGCTGCGCTTGCGGGAGGGGTGCCCCTTGTCGCTCCTTCGCGAGGCGGGGCTCGCCGCGGCGCGGCGCTTTCTGTCCGAGGGGTTGCTGGAGGAAGGGCCCTTCGGGGAGGGGCGGGCCGTGCTGACGTTGCGGGGGCGGTTGTTGGCGGATGCGGTGGTGCGGGAGCTGGTGGACTGAGCGGGGTCCGTCGGGGGAGGGTCCTTCGCCCCCGCCGCCCCTACCCGTCCCATCCCTGGGGGCTGCGCCCCCAGACCCCCGCTGTCGGCCTTCGGCCTCGTCCTCAAACGCCGGACGGGCTGAAAGATTCAGCCCCTTGGGGGCACCTCCCAGCGGTAGCTGGGGGAGTTTGAGGAGCGGGGGTCCGGGGGCCGGCCCCCGAAACGGGGTCCGGGGCGGAGCCCCGGCGGGGTCGAAGGGGCGGAGCCCCTGGGGATGGGACGGGTAGGGGCGGCGGGGGCGAGGAAACCCCCGCCGCCTCACGCCGGTGCCGTCACGAAGTCGATCAGTTCCTCCACCCGCCCCAGCAACGCCGGCTCCAGGTCCTTGTACGAGCGCACCGAGCCGAGAATCCGCTGCCACGCCTCCCCGGTGTTCGCCACGCGCCACCCCAGCGCCCGGCACACCCCCGTCTTCCAGTCCTGCCCGCGGGGCACGCGCGGCCACGCCTCGATCCCGACGGCCGCCGGCTTCACCGCCTCCCAGATGTCGATGTACGGGTGGCCCACCACCAGCGCGTGCTCGCTCGTCACCGACTCGGCGATGCGCGACTCCTTGCTGCCCGGGACGAGGTGGTCCACCAGGACGCCGAGCCGGGCGTCGGGGCCGGGCGCGAAGTCCGCGACGATGGCCGGCAGGTCGTCGACGCCCTCCAGGTACTCGACGACCACGCCCTCGATGCGCAGGTCGTCGCCCCACACCTTCTCGACGAGCTCGGCGTCGTGGCGGCCCTCCACGTAGATGCGCCCGGCCCGGGCCACGCGCGCGCGTGCGCCGGGCACGGCGACCGAGCCGGAGGCCGTACGGGTGGGGCGTACCGGCGCGGACGCGGCGGGGCGTACCAGCGTGACCACCCGGCCCTCAAGCAGGAACCCCCGCGGCTCCAGCGGGAACACCCGGTGCTTGCCGAAGCGGTCCTCCAGGGTCACCGTGCCCGCCTCGCAGCGGATCACCGCACCGCAGAAGCCGCTCCCGGGCTCCTCGACCACCAGCCCGGGCTCCGCCGGGACCTCCGGGACGGGCTTGGACCTCTTCCACGGCGGGGTCAGGTCCGGCGAGTACTGGCGCATTCGGATGACGATACGAGAACCAGCCGGACACTCCTCACGACACGCCGAAGCGGCGTGCCAGCGCGTCCCGTTGCGCCCGGACGAACGCCGCGTCCACCACCGCCCCGTGCCCCGGCACGTACACCGCGTCCTCGCCGCCCAGCGCCAGCAGCCGGTCCAGCGCCGCCGGCCAGTGCGAGGGGACGGCGTCCGGGCCGGCCTGGGGCTCGCCGGACTCCTCGACCAGGTCGCCGCAGAAGACCACCTCCGGCCACGGCGACGAGCCGGGCACCAGCACCACCAGGTCGTGCGCCGTGTGGCCCGGCCCGACGTTCGCGAGGAGTACCTGCGAGCCGCCGCCCAGGTCCAGCGTCCACTCCCCGGAGACGTGGTGGCGGGAACGGACGAGGTGGTCCACGGCCTCGGCGGCCTCATCGGCGTCCAGGCCGTGGCGCACGGCGTCGGCGCGCAGTTCCTCGCGTGAGCGTGCGCCGGTGAGGACCGCGTCCAGGCCCACCGCGCCGAACACCTCCACTCCCGCGAAGGCCGCCGCTCCGAGGACGTGGTCGAAGTGCGGGTGGGTGAGCGCGAGATGTGTCACATCGCGGAGATCCGTCACATCACCGGGATCCGTTCCCTTGCCGTGGCGGCCCAGCAGCTCCCGCGCCTCCGCGCGCAACCGAGCGCCCTCCCGCAGACTCGACCCCGCGTCGACCATGAGAGCGCGGCCCTCGCCGACGACCAGCCCGGCCGTGCAGTCCCAGCCAGGGAGGCGGCGGCGCCCCACGTGCGGAGCCAGTTTCTCCCACCCGGCCTCTTCCCAAGTCACCGTCATACGCCGACGCTAGCCCCAGGCCCCCCACCCCGGCACGACGGGCCGCTCCTGTTCCGGCGCTCCGCGCGTACTCGCCAGTACGACATCGCGGGACACGTCGGTACACGTCGGCACGACGGGGCGTGGCCGCCCTTGCCGGGGCCGTACCCCGCCGCCGTACACTGGTGGGAATGCTGGCACTCGCCTGCGCTGAGTGCCAAGGGGAAGCCGCGAGGAGCGCGGGAACGCGCGAGACGGATGCTCTGGAGGTGTGCGCGATGCTCAGTGAACGCAGGCTCGAAGTGCTGCGCGCCATCGTCCAGGACTACGTGGGCACCGAGGAGCCGGTGGGTTCCAAGGCGCTCACCGAGCGGCACAAGCTCGGGGTCTCGCCGGCCACCGTCCGCAACGACATGGCGGCTCTCGAGGAGGAGGGCTACATCGCCCAGCCGCACACCAGCGCCGGCCGCATCCCCACCGACAAGGGCTACCGCCTCTTCGTGGACAAGCTGGCGGCGGTGAAGCCGATGACCGCCCCGGAGCGGCGCGCCATCCAGAACTTCCTGGAGGGCGCCGTCGACCTGGACGACGTGGTCGGCCGGACCGTACGGCTGCTGGCGCAGCTCACCCGGCAGGTCGCCGTCGTGCAGTACCCGTCGCTCACGCGGTCCACCGTGCGGCACGTGGAGCTGCTGTCGCTGGCACCCGCGCGCCTGATGCTCGTGCTGATCACGGACACCGGCCGGGTGGAGCAGAGGATGATCGACTGCCCGGCTCCGTTCGGGGAGAGCTCGCTCGCGGATCTCCGCGCGCGGCTCAACAGCCGCGTGGCGGGCCGCCGCTTCACGGACGTACCGCGACTCGTGGAGGACCTGCCGGAGGCCTTCGACCTGGAGGACCGCGGTACGGTCGCCACTGTGCTCTCCACCCTCCTGGAGACGCTCGTCGAGGAGAACGAGGAGCGGCTGATGATCGGCGGCACCGCCAATCTGACCCGCTTCGGACATGACTTCCCTCTCACGATCCGGCCGGTGCTCGAGGCGCTGGAGGAGCAGGTCGTGCTCCTGAAGTTGCTGGGCGAGGCGAAGGATCCGGGCGTGACCGTGCGCATCGGCCACGAGAACGCGCATGAGGGACTCAACTCCACGTCCGTGGTCTCGGTGGGCTACGGTTCGGGCGGCGAGGCAGTTGCAAAACTCGGCGTGGTCGGACCGACCCGCATGGACTATCCGGGAACGATGGGAGCAGTACGAGCGGTGGCACGTTACGTCGGACAGATCCTGGCGGAGTCGTAAGTGGCCACGGACTACTACGCCGTACTCGGCGTGCGCCGCGACGCGTCCCAGGACGAGATCAAGAAGGCGTTCCGGAGGCTCGCTCGCGAGCTGCACCCGGACGTCAATCCCGATCCGAAGACGCAGGAGCGGTTCAAGGAGATCAACGCCGCCTACGAGGTGCTGTCGGACCCGCAGAAGAAGCAGGTCTACGACCTCGGCGGTGACCCGCTGTCCCAGGCGGGCGGCGGGGGTGCGGGCGGCTTCGGCGCCGGCGGGTTCGGGAACTTCTCGGACATCATGGACGCCTTCTTCGGTACGGCGTCCCAGCGCGGCCCGCGGTCGCGCACCCGCCGGGGCCAGGACGCGATGATCCGGCTGGAGGTCGAGCTCGACGAGGCGGCCTTCGGCACGACGAAGGACATCCAGGTCGACACGGCCGTCGTCTGCACCACCTGCAGCGGCGAGGGCGCGGCCCCGGGCACGTCCGCCCAGACGTGTGACATGTGCCGCGGCCGCGGTGAGGTGTCGCAGGTGACCCGGTCCTTCCTGGGCCAGGTCATGACGTCCCGCCCCTGCCCCCAGTGCCAGGGCTTCGGCACGGTCGTGCCGAACCCGTGCCCGGAGTGCGCGGGTGACGGCCGTGTCCGGTCCCGCCGCACGCTCACGGTGAAGATCCCGGCCGGCGTCGACAACGGCACGCGGATCCAGCTCGCCGGCGAGGGCGAGGTCGGCCCGGGCGGTGGCCCGGCGGGCGACCTGTACGTCGAGATCCACGAGCTCCCGCACCCGACGTTCCAGCGTCGCGGCGACGACCTGCACTGCACGGTCACCATCCCGATGACGGCGGCGGCCCTCGGCACGAAGGTCCCGCTGGAGACGCTCGACGGCATGGAGGAGGTCGACATCCGCCCGGGCACCCAGTCGGGTCAGTCGATCCCGCTGCACGGTCGCGGTGTCACCCACCTCAGGGGCGGCGGCCGGGGCGACCTCATCGTGCACGTCGAGGTCACGACCCCGACCAAGCTCGACCCCGAGCAGGAGCGCCTGCTGCGTGAGCTGGCGAAGCTGCGCGGCGAGGAGCGCCCGATGGGACAGTTCCAGCCGGGACAGCAGGGGTTGTTCTCCCGCTTGAAGGACGCGTTCAACGGGCGCTGACCGCGGTGACCGTGGTGACCGCGCTCGTCACCGTGGTCGCTGACGGCTGACGGCTGACGGCTGACGGCTGACGGCTGACGGGTGCGGGGCGTGTTCCCGCGCCCGTCGGACGCTTGCGGAGGCATGCGCACTGCCGTCGGCCGACATGCGTGGACCGATATGCCGGGTGGCTTGATTTCGCCCCTGTTCGAAGTCCCCCACCGTCCCTGACACGTGCCCATGCCGTCGGCCTATGCCAGGCGGAAGGCCTGATTCGGACCTTGTGGGGAGGACGTGACACCATGCGTTCATGTCCTCCGCACTGACCGATCTCTTCCCCAGGCCGATCGTGCAGGCCCCCATGGCGGGCGGTGTCTCCGTGCCGCAGCTCGCCGCCGCCGTGTCCGAGGCCGGTGGGCTCGGCTTCCTCGCCGCCGGGTACAAGACCGCCGACGGCATGTACCAGGAGATCAAGCAGCTGCGGGGACTCACGGGGCGCCCCTTCGGCGTGAACCTCTTCATGCCGCAGCCCGAGTACGCCGACCCGGCCGCCGTGGAGGTGTACGCCAACCAGCTCGCCGGTGAGGCCGCCTGGTACGACGCCGAGCTGGGCGACCCCGACAGCGGGCGGGACGACGGCTACGACGCCAAGCTCGCCGTGCTCCTCGACAACCCGGTGCCGGTGGTCTCCTTCCACTTCGGCTGCCCCACCCCCGAGGTGCTCGCGTCCCTCGCCGCCAAGGGCACCCTGACCCTCGTCACGGTCACCACGGCCGACGAGGCGCTGGCCGTGGAGCACGCCGGGGCCGACGCCGTGATCGTGCAGGGCGTGGAGGCGGGCGGTCACCAGGGCACCCACCGCGACGACCCCGAGCGGGACTGCGCGGGCATCGGCCTGCTGTCCCTGGTCGCGCAGGTACGCGAGGCCGTCTCACTGCCGATCGTCGCGGCCGGCGGCATCATGCGGGGCAGCCAGATCGCCGCAGCCCTCGCCGCCGGGGCGTGTGCGGCGCAGCTCGGCACGGCGTTCCTCGTGACTCCCGAGTCCGGCGCGAACGCGCTGCACAAGCAGGCGATGACCAACCCTCTGTTCGTGCGTACGGAGCTCACGCGCGCGTTCTCCGGGCGCCCGGCGCGCGGTCTCGTCAACCGTTTCATGCGCGAGCACGGCCCGTACGCCCCCGTCGCCTACCCCCAGGTCCACCACCTCACCTCCGGACTGCGCAAGGCGGCGGCCAAGGCGGGTGACCCGCAGGGCATGGCGCTGTGGGCGGGACAGGGCCACCGGATGGCGCGGGCCCTGCCCGCGGGGCAGCTGGTGGAGATGCTCGCGGCGGAGCTGGCCTCCGCGCGGGCGGGGCTGTCCGGGTGCCCCGACGGGACGGCGGGAGGCGGCGACCGGTGACCGCGCCGGTGTTCGTGGTGGACCACCTGGGCGGTGCGGGGGCGGAGTTCGTCCTCGACGGTCCCGAGGGGCGGCACGCGGTGTCCGTGAAGCGGCTGCGGCCCGGTGAGGACGTGGTCCTCACGGACGGGCACGGGCGGTGGACGCAAGGCGTGGTGAAGGCGGCCGAGGGCAAGGACCGGCTGGTGGTCACGGACCTGCGGCCCGTGCGGGAGGAGCCCGTCGAGTCTCCCCGCGTCACGGTCGTCCAGGCCCTCCCCAAGGGAGACCGGGGGGAACTGGCCGTCGAGACGATGACCGAGACCGGGGTGGACGTGATCGTGCCCTGGGCGGCCTCGCGCTGCATCACCCAGTGGAAGGGCGAGCGGGGGCTGAAGGCGCTGGCGAAGTGGCGGTCCACCGCGCGGGAGGCCGGGAAGCAGTCGCGGCGGGTCCGCTTCCCGGAGGTCGCGGACACGGCGACGACGAAGCAGGTCGCCGCGCTGCTCGCGGAGGCGGACTTCGCGGGTGTGCTGCACGAGTCCGGTGACGAGGCGCTGGCGGGCGTCGAGCTGCCCGCCGCCGGGGAGATCGTGCTGGTGGTGGGGCCCGAGGGCGGGGTGTCGCCGGAGGAGCTGGCGCTGTTCGCGGAGGCGGGGGCTCGGCCGTATCGCCTGGGTCGGAGTGTCCTGCGGACGTCGACTGCCGGTACGGCGGCGGTGGCGGTGTTGCTGGCGAGGACGGGACGCTGGTCCTGAGGGGCGTTGTTTTCGCCCCCGCCGCCCCTACCCTCCCCCACTCTCGGCTTCGCTCGAGCGGGGGGACCCCCACCATCCCTGGGGGCTGCGCTCCCAGGCCCCCGCTTATCGGACTTGCGGCCTCGTCCTCAGACGCCGGACGGGCTGAGAATTCAGCCCCTTGGGGGCACCTCCCAGCGGTAGCTGGGGGAGTTCGAGGAGCGCGGTCCGGGGCGGAGCCCGAGCGGGGTTGAAGGGGCGGCGCCCCTGGGGACGGGTAGGGGCGGGCGGGGGCGCAGTCATGCGTGCGCCCGGAGCGGAGCGTGGCCGCATGCGGCCTACCGTGTCGCGGCGGGCGGTGGCAGGCTGCCGTCCATGGGGGTATTGAAGCGTGCGGGGCGACGGCTGGGCGGGCGACGGGTTCTGCTGGGCCTGGGGCTCGGCGTAGGCGCCGTCGTGGGCGTTTCCGCCTGTGAGACAGGCGGGTTGAACACCGCCGCCGTGGCGTTCACCACGGACCAGGCCGGCACTCGGGAGCTGGAGCGGAAGGGCGCCGACGTGCGGTGGCTCACCTGCACGGGGTCCTACGACGACAGCGGCACGGGCGAGGGCGGCAAGAAGACGCGATCGCCCTCCGCCAGTGCCAACACGGTCGTGAACGTCGACTGCAAGGGCGAGACCGACGACGGAAAGGACATCAGTCTCAAGGGGAAGGTGACACGGGAGGTCAACGGCAAGTGCGTCCGTGGCGACCTCACCGCCAGGATCGCCGGCAAGGAGTGGTTCCAGGTGAACGTCCTGGGCAACTGCGACGCGCCCGACACCACTCCCACCCCGCCCGGTGGCGACGACCGCCCCGGCGAACCCGGCCCGACCGTCACCGTGACGAAGACCGTCTACTGCCAGTCACGTCCCACGTGCTGGCCCGAGGGCAAGTAAGCCGAACAGGGGGCGGCCAGGGGCGGCGGAGGCGAGACCAGCCCCCGCCACCCGCTCCCGCGCCCCTTACAACTCCGGCAGCGGCGGAGCCGTCTTCGCCGGTGTCTCCTCCAGCGCCGCCAGCGCGAGGCGGATCGCCTCGTCCAGCTGCACGTCCCGCCCCGCCGCGTAGTCGTGTGGCGCCTGCACGACCTCCACATCCGGGTCGACGCCGTGGTTCTCGACATCCCAGCCGTAGCCCTCCAGCCAGAACGCGTACTTCGGCTGGGTGACGAGCGTGCCGTCGACGAGGCGGTAGCGGCTGTCGATCCCGATCACGCCGCCCCACGTCCGCGTACCGACCACCGGCCCGAGCCCGAGCGCCTTGATCGCCGCGTTCACGATGTCCCCGTCGGACCCGGAGAACTCGTTGGCGACGGCGACGACGGGCCCGCGCGGCGCGTCCATCGGGTAGCTGTACGGCCGCATCCCGCGCGGCACGTCCCAGCCCACGATCCGCCGGGCCAGCTTCTCGACGACGAGTTGTGAGGTGTGGCCGCCGCGGTTCTCGCGGACGTCGACGACGAGACCCTCCCGCGCCACCTCGATCCGCAGGTCGCGGTGGATCTGCGCCCAGCCCGGCGCCTGCATGTCGGGCACGTGCAGATAGCCCAGCCGGCCCCCCGACTTCTCGTGCACGTACGCCCGCCGGTCCGCCACCCACGCGTGATAGCGCAGGGGCTCCTCGTCGGCGACGGGCACGACGACCGTGTGCCGCGGGTCCCCGCCGCCCGCGGGCAGGATGGTCAGTTCGACGGGCCTGCCCGCCGTGCCGACGAGCAGCGGCCCCGGCCCGGCCACCGGGTCCACGGCCTGCCCGCCCACCGCGATGATCGCGTCCCCGGCCCGTACCGCCACGCCGGGCGCGGCGAGCGGCGCGTGCGCCTCGGGGTCGGAGGTCTCCGAGGGCAGGACGCGGTCGATGCGCCACAGGGGCGAGCCCTGGGGGCCGTCCTCGTGCCGGGAGATGTCGGCGCCGAGCAGCCCCTGCCGCCGGTCGCCCCATCCCCCGCCGCCGCGCGGGGTGACGTACGCGTGCGACGTACCGAGCTCGCCCTGCACCTCCCACAGCAGGTCCACCAGGTCGTCGTGGGTGGCGACGCGGGCCAGCACGGGCCGGTACCTGTCCAGCACACCGTCCCAGTCGACTCCGCCGAGGTCCGGCCGCCAGAAGTTGTCCCGCATGAAACGGCCGGTCTCGTCGTACATCTGGCGCCACTCGGCGGCCGGATCGACGGTCTGCCGTACCCGCGCGAGGTCGACGGTGATGTTGGTGTCACTGTCCTCGTCGTTGGAGGCGCGCCGGTCGCTGGGGACGACCTTGAGCTTGCCGTCGGTCCACAGCAGCACCCGCTTGCCGTCGCCGCTGACCGCGAACCGCTCGGCGTCGGAGGCCAGGTACTCGACGCGCTGCTGGGCGAGGTCGTACCGCTCCAGGGAGGTCTTGGGGTCCGGGTCGTCGGGCGTGGCCCGCGAGTGGCCGAGCACGCCGCGCACCGGGTGCCGCAGCCACAGCACGCCGTCCTTGGCGGCCTTCAGGTCCGTGTAGCGCGCGGCCTCGACGGGGAACGGCACGATCCGGTCGCCGAGCCCTTCGAGGTCGATACGGGTCGCGGGGGCGCCCTCGCTGTCCGGGGTCTCCTCCTTCTCGGGCGCCTCGAAGGGGCGGCCGTGGCGCTGTGGCCCGAAGGGCGAGGGGGTGGTCGCGGCGAGCGTGATGAGGTGCGGACGTGAGCCGCCGACGAAGGCCAGGTCGAAGACGTGTTCGTCGTAGACGGGGTCGAAGGAGCGCGCCGACAGGAACGCCAGGTGCTTGCCGTCCAGCGTGAAGGCGGGCGAGTAGTCCCGGAAGCGGAGCGGGGTCGCCTCGGTCACCGACAGGTCGGCGGTGTTGGCGAGTTTGAGCTGGCGCAGGGGGTTCGGGCCGGGGTGGGACCAGGCGAGCCAGGCGGAGTCGGGCGAGAAGACCAGGCCGGAGACCTCGCCGTCCTCGCTCCGGTCGACCTCGCGCACCTCGCCGCTCTCCCGCTCCACGAGCAGGACGCGCCCGTCGTGCGAGGCGACCGCGGCCCGGCTGCCGTCCGGGGCCATGGCGAGTCCCAGCACCCTCCCCAGCTGCCCGGCGGCCAGCCGTCGTGGGGTGGCCCCGGGCGCGACTCCCGTCGCCGGGGCGAACTCCAGGGCGTCGTCGCCCTCGGCGTCCGTCACCCACACCACCCACTCCTCGCCGTCGGCGCGGAAGGTGATCGGCAGCCGGGCCCGTACGCCGTGCTCGGCGGCGAGCGCGCGGGTGGGACCGGACCGGTGGGTCACCCAGTGGACCGCACCCCGCACGGAGATGGCGCTGCCCCGCCCGGTGTGGTCGGGCGAGCCCGCGCCGAACCAGTGGCTCGCGTTCACGGGATGCGGCTGCAGGTCGGCGCGCTGCCCGCCGAGCCGGATGTCCAGCCGCCGCGGCTCGGCGCCGTCCAGGTCGTCGAGGAGCCACAGCTCACCGGCGGACGCGTACACGACGCGCGTCCCGTCGGTGGCGGCGTGCCGGGCGTAGAAGCCGTCGATCGCCGTGTGGCGCCGCAGATCGGACCCGTCGCCGAGGGACGAGTAGAGGGCCCCGACCCCTTCGTGGTCGGAGAGGAAGGCGACCCGTTCCCCCACCCACATGGGGTACTCGAGGTTCCCGTCGAGCTCGGCATGCAGCCGGACGAACTCCCCGACGCCGGTACCGGACTCCTCGCCGCCGCCCCGCTCGATCCACAGCTTGCCCGCCGTGCCGCCGCGGTACCGCTTCCACCAGGCCGCCTCACGGCCCATGGGCGCGGACAGCAGGACGGTGCTCGGCCCGTACGCGACGTGGCCGACGGGCCCGTACGGCAGGGTGGTCGCCGGTCCGCCGTCGAGCGGGACGGCACGCGCCCAGCTGCGCCGGAGGCTGGCCTGGCCCTGTGTGCTGAGCGCGAGGACCTCGCCGTCGGGTGTCCAGCCGCGCACCTGGGTCCGCCAACTGCCCCAGTACGTCAGGCGTGTGGACGGGCCGCCGTCGATGGGGGCGACGTGGACCTCGGGGGCTCCGTCGCGGGTGGAGCTCCAGGCGACGGTGGTGCCGTCCGGGGAGATGCGCGGATGGTTGACGGGGACGTTGTCTGCGCTGACCCGCCAGGCTCGGCCGCCGTCGAGAGGAGCGACCCAGACGTCGTCCTCGGCGGTGAAGGCGACCGATTCGCCGTGCAGGTGCGGAAAGCGGAAATACGCGGGAGATGCAGAGGCTGCAGGCTGTGTCACCAGGTCACTCTAGGCAGCGGCCGCCGTTCACGGGAGGGGTTTTCAGGGCCGACCCCCGGAATTGGGGGTCCGGGGAGCACGGCCCCTCGCCGGCGTCGAAGAGGCGGAGTCCCTGGGGACAGCACGGGCAGGGGCGGCGGGGCCGGCCGACGCCTCGCTACGATGCCCGTACGTGATCAATCGTCGGCGAGGAGGCGCGCATGGCAGGGGAGCCGCAGGACGACTGCCTGTTCTGCAAGATCGTGGCGGGACAGATCCCGGCGACCGTGGTCCGGGAGACGGAGACGACCGTCGCGTTCCGGGACATCAACCCCCAGGCACCGACGCACGTGCTGGTCATCCCGAAGGTGCACTACCCCGACGCCGCCTCCCTCGGCGCCGCCGAGCCCACCGTCGCCGCGGACGTACTGCGCGAGACCGCCGAGGTGGCCGCGGAGGACAAGCTGGAGAGCTACCGCGTCGTGTTCAACACCGGCAGTGGCGCCGGACAGACCGTCTTCCACGCGCACGCGCACGTCATCGGCGGGCGCGGGCTCGCATGGCCTCCCGGGTAAGTCGCCGTGTCCGTACGCGAACTGGTGGTCCTCGGTACCGCCAGCCAGGTCCCGACCCGCCACCGCAACCACAACGGGTACGTGCTCCGCTGGGACGGCGAGGGCATCATGTTCGACCCCGGTGAGGGCACGCAGCGGCAGATGCTGCGTGCCGGGGTCGCCGCGCACGACCTGCACCGGATATGTGTCACCCACTTCCACGGGGACCATTCGCTGGGCCTCGCCGGTGTCATCCAGCGCGTCAACCTCGACCGCGTCCCGCACGACGTCACCGCGCACTACCCGCGCTCCGGGCAGCGCTTCTTCGACCGGCTGCGGTACGCGACCGCGTACCGCGAGACCGTGCGGCTGACCGAGGCGCCGGTCGAGGAGGACGGCGTGCTCGCCGCCACCCCCGCGTACAGCCTGGAGGCGCGCCGGCTCTCCCACCCCGTCGAGTCGTTCGGGTACCGGCTCGTCGAGCCCGACGGGCGGCGCATGCTGCCGGAGCGGCTGGCCGCGCACGGGATCAAGGGGCCGGACGTCGGGCGGATCCAGCGGGAGGGGGCGCTCGGGGGCGTCTCGCTGAGCGACGTGAGCGAGGTGCGGCGCGGGCAGCGGTTCGCCTTCGTCATGGACACCCGGTTGTGCGACGGCGTGTACGCGCTGGCCGAGGGGTGCGACATGCTCGTCATCGAGTCGACGTTCCTCGACGAGGACGCGGAACTCGCGGAGGAGCACGGCCACCTGACAGCCGGTCAGGCCGCCCGCGTGGCGCGGGAGGCCGGCGTGCGGCACCTCGTGCTGACGCACTTCAGCCAGCGGTACACCGAGCCCGAGGAGTTCGCACGGCAGGCGCGGGCCGCCGGGTTCGAGGCGGAGCTGACGGTGGCGCACGATCTGCTGCGAGTGCCGGTTCCGAAGCGCAGATGAATCGGCCGTACGATGCCGTGATGCCCCTCCCCAAAGCTGAACTGCACCTGCACATCGAAGGCACCCTGGAGCCCGAGCTGGCGTTCGCGCTGGCCGCGAGGAACGGGGTCGCCCTGCCGTACGCCGACACGGAGGAGCTCCGGGAGGCGTACCGGTTCGAGGATCTGCAGTCCTTCCTGAACCTGTACTACGAGCTCATGGCCGTCCTGCGGACCGAGCGGGACTTCGAGGACCTGGCCGACGCGTATCTCGCCCGGGCCGCCGCGCAGGGGGTGCGGCACGCCGAGATCTTCTTCGACCCTCAGGCCCACATCGCGCGGGGCGTGGGGATGGGGACCGTGGTGGAGGGGCTGTGGCGTGCGCTCGGCCGCAGCGAGGAGACGCACGGCGTCTCCACCCAGCTGATCATGTGCTTCCTGCGGGACGAGTCCGCCGAGTCGGCGATGGAGACGCTGGACGCCGCGAAGCCCTATCTCGACCGGATCGTGGGCGTCGGACTCGACTCCGCGGAGGTCGGGCATCCGCCGGTGAAGTTCCGGGAGGTCTACGAGGCGGCGGCCGCGCTGGGGCTGCGACGGGTCGCGCACGCGGGGGAGGAGGGCCCGCCGTCGTACATCGTCGAGGCGCTGGACGTGCTCGGGGTCGAGCGGATCGACCACGGCCTGCGGTGCGTGGAGGACGAGGCGCTGGTGGAGCGGCTCGTACGGGAGCGGGTGCCGCTGACGCTGTGTCCGCTGTCGAACGTCCGGCTGCGCGCGGTGGACACGCTCGGTGACCACCCGCTGCCCGCCATGCTGGACGCGGGCCTGCTGTGCACGGTCAACTCCGACGACCCGGCGTACTTCGGCGGCTACGCCGGCGACAACTTCGACGCGGTGCGCGCGACGCTGGGCCTGAGCGAGGAGCGCCTGCGCGACCTGGCCCGCAACTCGTTCGTCGCCTCCTTCCTGGAGCACGACGAGGAGCGGCGCCGCCGGTATCTCGCCGAGGTGGAGGCGTACGAGTTCGGGTAGGGCGGGGGCGTTCTCGTCTGCCGGGTTCTGTGCGGGGGCGGCTGCGGGTGTGTTGTGGCTGGTCGCGCCGTTCCCCGCCCCAATGGGGCGCGGGGCCCGCGGGGCGTTGGGTGGCTGCGGCTCCGTTGCGGCTTGGGCGCCTGCGGTTTGTTCGTGGGTCGGGGGCGCGCGTACGCGGCTGCGGGTGCGTGGGGGCGGGCGTTGCCTTCGGTGCGTTGCGGCGTCGGGGGGGGCGGGGCTTTCAAGGGGCGCGGGGAACTGCGCGACAAGCCACGACGAACCAGCGGTCGCCCACAAACGGAACCCGGCAGACGATAGCGCGCAGGCTCAACGCCAGTTGACCGCACCCGACGCCCCGGGCGTCGCCGCCTCGACCTTCGCCCGGATCTCCCGCATCACCGCGACGATCCGCTCCTCATGGCTAGCGGAGAGCCGGGCCACCGGCACCGAGCAGCTGATCGCGTCCTGGGCGGGAGCGTCGTAGCGCAGGGCGAAGCCGAAGCCGACGATGCCGGGGACGCCCTCCTCCCGGTCCACGGCGTAGCCGCGCGCACGCGTGGCCGTGAGGTCGGCCAGGAGGGACTCGCGGGTGGTGTGGGTGTTGGGGGTCAGCCGGGCGTACGGAGGGTCGGGGAGTGCCTCGTCGGGGCGTTCCGCCAGGAGGGCCTTGCCCAGGGCGCCCGCGTGGGCGGGGAGGCGGCGGCCCACGCGGCTGATCGTACGCAGGTACTCGTGGGACTCCCGGGTCGCGAGGTAGGTGACGTCCGCGCCGTCCAGCCGGCCCATGTGAATCGTCTCGCCGAGCGCGTCGGAGGCCTCGTCGAGGTAGGGGCGCACGACGCGGACACGGGGGTCGGAGTCCAGATAGCTCGTGCCGGTGAGCAGGGCGCGGATGCCGATGCCGTAGAGCGAGCCCGTGGCGTCCGTGCGGACCCAGCCGCGGCCGATCAGGGTCTGGAGCAGGGCGTACATGGAGCTGCGGGGGACCTGGAGCTCGTCCGCCAGTTCCTGCAGGCGCGCGGGACGGTCGCCGCGGGCGGCCAGGAGCTCCAGGAGGTCCACCGTCCGGGCGGCGGACTTCACCTCGCGCACACCGCGCTCGTCCGTGCGCTCGTCCGTGCGCTCGTCCGTGGGTTCCGACATGAGCAGATCGTAAGGCGACCGCGCACGACCATTGACGGATGGTGTTCGCGTATCCAGCTCACGTTCGAGGGCGGCAGGGTCGCCGTCTCCGACGCGCCGGGCCTCGGCGTCGAGGTGGACCGCGCGGAGGTGGAGCTCCTGCACCGGCGGTGGCTGCCCCGCTGGCAGGGCGGTACCGCTCCCGGACGCGGTGGCCGCCTCGCCAGGGGGCGCGTGCGCGGTCGTACGGCGCGGGGGGAGGCTCCGGCGTGAGGGGCGGCGCCGTGTGAGGCGGTTGGTGCACACTGGCCTGATCCGCACCATGCCAGGGAGCACACCGTGACCGCGTCCAAGGGAGAGCGAACGCACCACCGGCCCCAGGTCGACCCCCTCGCCGCCCTGCGCACACCGGGCGACCCGCCGAGGGACGTGTACCTCACCGGCACCGTCTTCCTCGACATCGTCTTCACCGGGCTCGACTCCGCCCCCGTGCGCGGGACCGAGTCCTGGGCGCGCGGGATGGGGTCGAGCCCCGGCGGCGTGGCGAACATGGCGACCGCGCTGGCCAGGCTCGGCCTGCGCACGTCCCTGGCGGCGGCCTTCGGGGACGACCACTACGGGGAGTACTGCTGGGACGCGCTGGAGCAGGGTGAGGGCATCGACCTGACCCCGTCCCGCACGGTCCCCGGCTGGCACTCTCCGGTCACCGTCTCCATGGCCTACGAGGGCGAGCGCACCATGGTCTCGCACGGCCACGAGCCGCCCCCGGAGGAGACCGCGCCGGAGTGCCCGCCCCTCGCTCGCGCCGCCGTCGCGTCCCTGACGCCCGGAGTGCGCGCCCCCTGGATCGCGCAGGCCGCCGGCAAGGGGACCCGGATCTTCGCCGACGTCGGCTGGGACGACACCGGGCGCTGGGACCTGGCGGGCCTCGCCGACCTCGAACACTGCGAGGCGTTCCTGCCCAACGCGGCGGAGGCGATGCGCTACACCGGGGCCGACTGCCCGCGGGCGGCCGCGCACGCCCTCACCCGGCATGTGCCGCTCGCCGTGGTCACCCTGGGCGCGCAGGGGGCGTACGCCGTGGACGGGCGGACCGGTGAGACCGCCGAGGTGCCGGCCATCGCCGTCGAGGCGATGGACCCGACGGGGGCGGGGGACGTGTTCGTGGCGGGGTTCGTGACCGGGACACTGGCCGACTGGCCGCTCGCGGACCGGCTGGCCTTCGCCGGACTGACGGCCGCGCTGTCCGTGCAGGAGTTCGGCGGGTCGCTGTCGGCTCCCGGGTGGTGCGAGATCGCCGCGTGGTGGCGGCGGGTGCAGTCGCTGGAGGGGCAGGATCCGGCGGCGCTGCGGCGCTACTCCTTCCTGGACGGCCTGTTGCCCGAGGAGGCGGTGAGCCCCTGGCCGTTGCGGAGGGCTGTGCCGACGATCGGGTTCCGCCGGTCGGCGTGAGCGCGCGCGGCGGTCGACCCGGGGGTTCTCTCGCCCCGCCGCCCCTACCCGTCCCTCCCCCACTCTCGGCTCCGCTCGAGCGGGGGGACCCCCATCCGGGGCTCCGCCCCGGACCCCGCTCCTCGAACTCCCCCAGCTACCGCTGGGAGGTGCCCCCAAGGGGCTGATGAATCAGCCCGTCCGGCGCTTGATCGAAAGAGGATCGGTCCGGGGCGCGGCGCCCTGCTGCCACCCGACCGGTGGAAAAGTCCTACGGTCTTGTCAGTCCCCCGGCGTACCCTGGAAACCGCCAGACCGCCCATGGGGCGGGCGAGATGTACGAGGAGGACGAGCAAGGCCTACAGAGCCGGCCCATGACTCAATCACCCACAGCTCACACCTCCGCGCAGGAGCAGGCGAGAGCGCAGTTCACCGTTCCGGCCGCACACCCCATGGTGACCGTGCTGGGTTCCGGGGACCGTCTCCTGCGCGTGATCGAGAAGGCCTTCCCGGCGGTCGACATCCATGTCCGGGGCAATGAGATCAGCGCGGTCGGCGAGGCCGGTGAAGTCGCCCTTGTCCAGCGCATGTTCGACGAGATGATGCTGGTGCTCCGCACCGGGCAGCCGATGACGGAGGACGCAGTGGAACGCTCGATCGCCATGCTCAGGGCGAGCGAGAACGGGGAGAGCGACGGCCAGGAGACCCCGGCCGAGGTGCTCACACAGAACATCCTGTCCTCGCGCGGCCGCACGATCCGCCCCAAGACGCTCAACCAGAAGCGGTACGTCGACGCCATCGACAAGCACACGGTCGTCTTCGGCATCGGTCCCGCCGGTACGGGCAAGACCTACCTCGCCATGGCCAAGGCGGTGCAGGCCCTGCAGTCCAAGCAGGTCAACCGCATCATCCTGACCCGCCCGGCGGTGGAGGCGGGGGAGCGGCTCGGCTTCCTGCCCGGCACGCTGTACGAGAAGATCGACCCCTACCTGCGCCCGCTGTACGACGCGCTGCACGACATGCTGGACCCGGACTCGATCCCGCGGCTGATGGCCGCCGGGACCATCGAGGTCGCGCCCCTGGCGTACATGAGGGGCAGAACGCTTAATGATGCCTTCATCATCCTGGACGAGGCCCAGAACACGAGCCCCGAGCAGATGAAGATGTTCCTCACCCGCCTCGGCTTCGACTCGAAGATCGTGATCACGGGTGATGTCACCCAGGTCGACCTGCCGGACGGGACGAGGAGCGGTCTGCGCCAGGTGCAGGAGATCCTGGAGGGCGTCGAGGACGTCCACTTCTCGCGGCTGTCGTCCCACGACGTCGTACGGCACAAGCTGGTGGGCCGTATCGTCGACGCGTACGAGAAGTACGACAGCAGGAACGGCACGCAGAACGGCACCCACAAGGGCGGCCGCGGCAAGGCCGGACACGGGCACAAGGGGAAGTAGACCAGCACGACCATGTCGATCGACGTCAACAACGAGTCCGGAACCGAGGTCGACGAGCAGGCGATCCTCGACATCGCCCGCTACGCGCTCGCACGGATGCGCATCCACCCGCTCTCCGAGCTCTCGGTGATCGTCGTGGACGCCGACGCCATGGAGCAGCTGCACATCCAGTGGATGGACCTGCCCGGCCCGACGGATGTCATGTCCTTTCCCATGGACGAGCTGCGGCCGCCGGCCAAGGACGACGACGAGCCGCCGCACGGCCTCCTCGGCGACATCGTGCTGTGCCCCGAGGTCGCCGAGAAGCAGGGCAGGGAAGCGGAGACGCAGCACACCATGGACGAGGAGCTCCAGCTGCTCACCGTCCACGGCGTGCTGCACCTGCTCGGTTACGACCACGAGGTGCCGGACGAGAAGGCCGAGATGTTCGGCCTCCAGGCGGCCATCGTGGACGGCTGGCGCGCGGAGAAGGGTCTGACCGGCCCTTCCCCGGCCCCCACCGTGTCATGAGCGCATCGCTCGTCACCGGCGCCGTCGCCCTGGTCGTCGTCGCCTGGCTCGCCGCCTGCGCCGAGGCGGGCCTCGCGCGGGTCTCCAGCTTCCGCGCCGAGGAGGCCGTACGGTCCGGGCGGCGCGGCAGCGCCAAGCTCGCCCAGGTCGCGGCCGACCCCACCCGCTACCTCAACGTGGCGCTGCTGGTCCGTGTCGCCTGCGAGATGGCGGCCGCCGCGCTGGTCACGTACGCCTGCCTGATGGAGTTCGACAAGACGTGGGAGGCCCTGGTCGTCGCCATCGGCGTGATGGTCCTCGTGTCGTACGTCGCCGTCGGGGTCTCGCCGCGCACGATCGGCCGCCAGCATCCGCTGAACACGGCGACGGCGGCCGCGTACGTGCTGCTCCCGCTGGCCCGGATCATGGGCCCGATCCCGCCGCTGCTGATCCTCATCGGTAACGCGCTCACCCCCGGCAAGGGCTTCCGGCGCGGTCCCTTCGCCTCCGAGGCCGAGCTGCGCGCGCTGGTGGACCTCGCCGAGAAGGAGTCCCTGATCGAGGCCGAGGAGCGCCGCATGGTGCACTCCGTCTTCGAACTCGGCGACACCCTCGTCCGTGAGGTCATGGTCCCGCGGACCGACCTGGTCGTCATCGAGCGCTACAAGACCATCCGCCAGGCCCTCACCCTCGCCCTGCGCTCCGGTTTCTCCCGCATACCGGTCACCGGCGAGAGCGAGGACGACATCGTGGGGGTGGTGTACCTGAAGGACCTGGCCCGCAAGACGCACATCAGCCGCGACGCCGAGAACGAGCTGGTCTCCACCGCCATGCGGCCCGCGGCCTTCGTCCCCGACACGAAGAACGCGGGTGACCTGCTGCGCGAGATGCAGCAGGAGCGCAACCACGTCGCCGTCGTCATCGACGAGTACGGCGGCACGGCCGGCATCGTCACCATCGAGGACATCCTCGAGGAGATCGTCGGCGAGATCACCGACGAGTACGACCGCGAACTGCCCCCGGTGGAGGAGCTCGGCGAGGACCGCCACCGCGTGACGGCCCGCCTCGACATCGGCGACCTCGGCGAGCTGTACGGCATCGAGGCCTACGACGACGAGGACGTCGAGACGGTGGGCGGCCTGCTCGCGAAGGCGCTGGGACGCGTGCCGATCGCCGGTGCCTCCTCGGTCGTCCCCCTCCCGGACGGCCGGGAGCTGCGCCTGACCGCCGAGGCCGCCGCCGGCCGCAGGAACAAGATCGTCACGGTGCTCGTGGAGCCGATCGGGCCGTCCGAGCCCGTGGAGGAGGAGAAGGAGTCCGAGTGACGCCCCAGGAACTGCGCGCGTTCTGCCTCTCCTTCAACGCGGCCGTGGAGGACTTCCCGTTCAACCCGGAGACCTCCGTCTTCAAGGTGCTGGGCAAGATGTTCGCCCTGTCGTACCTGGACGGCCGCCCGCTCACCGTCAACCTCAAGTGCGACCCGGAGGACGCCGTACGCCTGCGCGCCGAGTACGAGGGTCTGATCATCCCCGGCTGGCACATGAACAAGCGCCACTGGAACACGGTCACGGTCGACGGCGACCTCCCGGACCGCGTCGTCCGCGAACTCATCGAGGACTCCTACGACCTGGTGGTGGCCGGGTTGCCGCGCGCGGAGCGGCTCCGTCTGGACCGCTCCTGAGGACGGCTCTTCGCGTGGGGTGACCCGCCTGGGTGTGACGGTGGTTCCGGCGCGTACGTATGCTCGGGACATGACCGACAGCAGCACGCTCGACCCCGAGGACCGCAAGATCGTCACCCTGGCCCGTTCGGCCCGGGCCCGTAACGGGGTGCCCGAGGGGGCGGCCGTACGGGACGAGACGGGGCGTACGTACGTGGCCGGGACCGTCGCCCTCGACTCGCTGCGGTTGAGCGCGCTGCGTACGGCGGTCGCCATGGCCGTGGCGTCCGGGGCGAAGTCCCTGGAGGCGGCCGCGGTGGTGACGGAGGCGGAGAGCGTACCGGAGGAGGACCGGGCGGCGGTGCGGGACCTCGGTGGTGCGGAGACTCCGGTGCTGGTCGCGGGGCCGGATGGTGCGGTGCGGGGGACCGTGACGGCGGGCTGAAGCGTTCGGGCCGAGGCGTTGGGGCGGGCGCCACGACGTGGCGGTGCGCCGCAGAGCGCACCGCACTCACCTGACCGAAACCGTACCTCTCCCTGCATGTGACGCATTGACCCCACAGTGTCATCGCGGTTGCATGCATGCGGGCCTCCGGTGGAGAGCTGGAGGAGGGACCGTGTCCCGCATGGGGGGAAAATGGGGAGAAACGCGAACGGGAGCACCACCAGACGTGTGCGGGCAGGCCTGAGCGTGGCGGTCGCGGTCTGCGCGGTCACGGCGGTGCTGCCCGCAGCCGCTTCGGCTGAGCCGATGACACTGCCGGGCGTCGCGAGCGAGAGCGGAGCCGGGGTCGAGCGGATCAGTGTCGCGACCGACGGCACCCAGGGCGACGGCGACTCCGCCGGCGCCACGATCACGGCCGACGGCCGGCGTATCGCCTTCTCGTCGTCGGCGAACAACCTCACACCCGACAACAGGATCACAGGCGAGAAGGTGCTCGTACGCGACCAGCATGCGAGCCGGACCAGTCTGATGAGCACCAACGCGTCCCCGATCGAACGCCCGGTGATCAGCGGTGACGGGCAGTACGTCGCCCTGTGGGGGCTGCGGTTCAGAGACACGAAGGTCTTCCTGTCCCAGGTGAGCTCGGGGAGCACGATCAGCCTCAACTGCTCCGGCCTCAGCTGCAGCCAGCCGTCGCTGAGCGCGGACGGCCGCTACATCGCCCACGTCGCCACCTTCACTCGGCCGCCGTCCCGGCAGCGCATCGAGGTACGGGACTGGCAGGCCGACACCACGCAGACCGTCGCCGAGATCATCCACCCCGTCTCGGCCCGTCCGTCCATCAGCGGCGACGGCCGCTTCGTCGCCTACCAGGACGCCCTGGCGGAGGACGTCTTCGTGTGGGACCGGACCGACGGCACCTCCTCCGGCCCGATCGACGGCTACTCCAAGGCGGCGACACTCGTCCAGATCAGCAAGGAGGGCGGCAAGGTCGTCTACCTCTCGGGTTCCGACACCTACGTCCACGACGAGAGCTCGGGCACCGACCAACTGGTGCCGAACGTGCGGGGCGTGGCCATCGATCCCACCGGCCGCTATCTGCTGTACGCCCCACACGACACGAACGGACCGTCGCTCACGCTGCGCGACCTGGAGACGGGCACCGACGAGATCGTCTCGAACCAGCCCGCCTCGGCCGGGACCGACGCGGTCAGCGCCGGCGGGCGCGACGTGGTCTTCACGTCCACGGCCGACGACATCGTGCCCGGCGACACGAACGGTAAGTCGGACGTCTTCGTCCGCCGCTTCTACTGATTGCCCCGGCTGCTCCGACAGCCGGCGGAGCCCCCGCGCTGGAGTGGATCGGCCGGTAGGCGGGGCGCCGAGTGGGGTGAAAGTCGTCCGCGCGCGACAGAGCCCCACGGCGACGGAGACCACACCGCCGGACAGAATGACGTAATCCGCCTCAAACGCGGCGCCGCCCCGCACCCGCCCTGCGCACACCTTCGGCCACTTTCGCGGACCCTCACAAGAACCGGCGGGGTGTGTCTTGCAATCCCTGGTCGCCCACGCGTCAATGGAGCCGTTCTTCCGACGGACCGTCAGATCCCGCCGCGCGGCGTGCCGCACCCCGCCTGCGGCGGGTGGTTCGCGCGCACGCGTCTCCCCGCATCCTCACCGGCCCGGCCCCACCTCGCGCTGCCCGGTCCAAAAGACGGGCGCCAACCGGTCCGGTGACGAGTCCGCGTGCCCGGACGGAGGCGGTCCGTAGCTCCGTCCCACATGGCAATTCCCGTACCAGGGAAGGAAACGCGATTCACATGAGACGCAAGCGATTCGGAATCAGCGCCGCGCTGGTGACCGGGGCGGTCGCCGCCACCGGGCTCGCCCTCGCCCCCGGCGCCGCGGCCGTCGCGCCCCAGGCGGCGACGATCACCGCCAACTGCGGCCTGTACGGTGGCGGCTCCGCCACCCTCACGGCCACCCAGACCGGCACCTCCGCCACCGTCACCGTCAGCTCCAAGAGCATCACCGCTCCCCTCGCGCTCGGCAAGGACTCCATCCGGTCCACCCTCACGTTCGTGAAGGCGGGCGGCGGCACGACGACGTTCACCGGCACCAAGAACCCGGCGATGGCCGCCGGTGACGGCGTCACGGTCGGGCCGCTCCCCGGCACTGTCGCCGCCGGGGACAGCCTGGAGGCGTACGGCGGCTCCCTCAAGATGGTGATCTTCGGCATCACCGTGACGTGTACCGCCACGGGACCGCAGTCGCCGGGACCGTTCGTCTTCGAGTGACCCCTCGCATGTGCAACGCGTGAAGGCCGGTGCCGTCCCGGGTGGCCTCCGGGGCGGCACCGGTCGCGCCTCCCGCCCCAGGATCGACGGTCAAGTGGCCTGTCCTCCAGGGACGTTGCCAGGAACTGATGGCCCATCAGTTCAGGTGCCGCGCTTCCATTGACTTCTCACACAACCCGCACATCAATGGCCCCCTGTCGGCGCGGACGAGCCGCTGCGCCCGCATCCCTCAAGGGGGTATCCATGGGATCCATCCGCCACAGAGGCGTCGCACGAAGACGCCGTCTGGCCGCGCTCCTCGGCGCGACCGCGCTCGCCGTCACCGCCTCGGGGGCGCTCGCCGCGCCCGCCGGTGCCGCGAGTGCGCAGTCAGCCGCCGTGGACTTCGCCACGCA
Source organism: Streptomyces sp. NPDC030840 (assembly GCF_055572015.1). Lineage (NCBI taxonomy): Bacteria > Bacillati > Actinomycetota > Actinomycetes > Kitasatosporales > Streptomycetaceae > Streptomyces > Streptomyces sp. NPDC030840. The sequence continues at coordinate 459,181 of NZ_JBVIEE010000001.1, forward strand.
CTGCGTTCCGCCGCCGATCGCGGGCATCCCGCCCATCGACGGCACCACCACCGCGCAGATAACGGTGGACAATGCCACCCCGAAGGTGGGCGACACCGTCACCGTGACCTACACGGTGGTCAAGCCCGCTGCCAGCAATCCCACCCAGCTCGACCTGCCGGCCGACATCATGACGCCCACGGGCAAGGTCACCCTGGGCGGGGCGCAGACGGGCAGCATCACGGTCGCGGGGCCGAAGAAGAACGACCCCGTACCCGGACTCGGCCCCTTCCCCTCGTTCTCCATGACCGGCACCTTCACGGTCACCTCGCCCGGCTCGATCACTCTCTCGCCCGGCGACTACAACATCCACACCAGCTACATCCTCGAACTGGACACGCCCTGCACGGTGACCAACGCGCCCGCGCCGGTCTCCGAGACGGTGACCGCCACGGATGGCAGCCAGACCAACCTCCGTGCCATCTCGCTGGGTTCGGCCTCCGGCAGCCCGGGTGCCAGTGTCACCGTCACCGGCAGCAACTTCACGCCGGGGGCGACCGTCACCCTCGCGGGCCGGTCGGGCGCGGAGCAGACCGCGGACAAGGCCACCGTGACCGCGGACGGCCAGGGCGCCTTCAGTGGTGCGCTGACCGTGAACGACAAGACGACGACGGGCGTCGTGGCGTACGAGGGCGACAGCTGGAGCGACAGCAAGGGCTCCCCTCCGGCCGCGTACGTCGTGATCGACGACACCCCCGTCCCCGGCGACAGCCAGAAGATCAAGGCGAAGGTCACCGCGGGGACCCTGTCCATGAGCCAGGCCGGGGACACCGTCGACCTCGGCTCCGTCGAGTTCGGCTCCGGCGGCACGGCCGACGGCGATCTGCGGACTGTCACCGTCAAGGACCACCGCGGCGGTACGGCCGGCTGGTCGCTGACCGGCAAGGTCACCGACTTCACCGGGCCGGGGGCGAGCATCCCCGCCTCCAACCTGAGCTGGACACCGGCCTGCGACACCGAGCAGGGCAGCCCGAGCACCTGCCAGGCCGGTTCGGCCGGTTCGGTGGGCAGTGAGGGCGCGACCCTGGCGTCCGCTCCCAACGGCACGCGCACCGGCGGTGAGTTCACCGTGGACGCCAAGCTCTCGCTGAAGGTTCCCGCGCCCACGCCGCCGGGTTCGTACACGGGTGTCCTGACGCTCACCCTCACCTGAGGGCCGTCGTCCCACGTGGGCCGGGCGCGCACCCGCCCGCCCACCACGCCGCCCGCACCACCGGGCGTCCAGACAACCGAGCAACCGTCCGCCGCGCCGTCCGTGGGGGTCCGCACCCATGCGCAAGCCGTACGCCCTCCTCCTGACCGCCCTGCTGCTGCCTCTGTCGCTGCTGTGGCCGGCCGGCTCCTCGTATGCCGCCGACAACGGCAGCTGGTCCGTGTTCCCCGTCTCCTCCGAGGTCTCCCAGCGGCCGTACTTCTACGTCACCGCCGACCCCGGCACCACCATCAGGGACAAGATCGTCGTCGCCAACAAGACCAGCAGACCGCTGACGTTCCGCCTCTACGCGGCCGACGCCTACAACACCGCCCGGGACGGCGGGTTCGCGGTCCGTACCGTGAAGGAGAAGCAGCGCGGAGTGGGCGCCTGGGCGAAGCCCGCGAAGTCCCGGGTGAGAGTTCCGGCGCGCGGCTCCGTCACCGTGCCGTTCACTCTGCGCGTGCCCGAGCGGGCCGAACCGGGCGACCACCCGGGCGCGTTGGTGGCCCTAGACGAGCGGATCGACACCGGCGACGGGTCGCTCGGGGTCGGGGTCCAGCGGGCCGTGGGCGCCCGCGTCTACCTCCGGGTGAGCGGGCCCACGGTCCCCGCGCTCGCCGTCGAGAAGGTCCGGGTCCGCCACACGCGGCCCCTCGTGCCCGGCACGGGCGACAGCACGGCGAAGATCTCGTACACCCTCCACAACACGGGCAACGTCACCCTCAACCCACGCGTCGAGCTGAAGGCCCAGGGCCTCTTCGGCCGGACGCTGCTGTCCCGCGACCTGAAGGGAATCCCCTCGGAGCTGCTGCCGGGGCAGAGCGTGCGCCTCACCGAACCCTGGCGCGGGGCGCCACAACTCGACTGGGGCGACATCACGTTGACCGCCTCCGCCAAGGACACCCGCGAGTCGGCCGGTGTCTCGTTCCTCGCGCTGCCGTGGCTGGTGGCGGCGGTGCTGGGCGTCGGACTGGTGGCGGGGGGAGTGGTGTTCAGGGTGCGGCGGCGCCGGGCGCTCCGCTGAACGCCGCTTCGTGTGAACGGCCTGCTCCGTACGAACGGCCGCCCCGTGACGAGACGTCTCAGAGCGCGTCCGGGCCACGCTCGCCCGTGCGGACCCGTACGACCGTCTCGACGGGCATGATCCACACCTTGCCGTCGCCGATCTTGCCGGTCTGCGCGGCCTTGACGACGGCGTCGACGGCCGCGTCGGTGTCCGCGTCGTCGACGACGACCTCGACGCGCACCTTCGGAACGAGGTCGACGCGGTACTCGGCGCCGCGGTACACCTCGGTGTGGCCGCGCTGGCGGCCGTAACCGCTGGCCTCCGAGACGGTGAGACCGTGGATGCCGAGCTCCTGGAGCGCGGTCTTGACCTCGTCGAGGCGGTGGGGCTTGACGATTGCGGTGATGAGCTTCATGCCGGGGTGCTGACCTTCCGCGCGCCGGGAACGGACGATGCCGATGTGGTGACCGGGGCGCCGTGGCCCAGGACGCCGTGATCGTAGGCCGTTTCGGCGTGCGCCGTAAGGCCCGGGCCGGTGTGCTCCCGCTCCTCGTCAGAGGGGCACCGCCGTGCGCTGCCGCGATGGCTCGTCGCGTTCGGGTCTGCGAAATCCCACCGGGGGACGCGTGGGCGGACGACTGTGCGGAGGGAGTCTGTGGATCAGGGAGAATGGGCGCCATGAGCGTTCGTACCCAGTCATCCGAAGAGCCGGTCGAGGCCGTCCACCGGGCGGGCTTCGCCTGCTTCGTGGGGCGCCCCAACGCGGGCAAGTCCACCCTCACGAACGCTCTGGTCGGGCAGAAGGTGGCGATCACCTCGAACCGGCCGCAGACGACGCGGCACACGGTACGGGGCATCGTGCACCGGCCGGACGCGCAGCTGATCCTTGTCGACACCCCCGGTCTGCACAAACCGCGCACCCTGCTGGGGGAGCGGCTGAACGACGTGGTGCGGACGACGTGGGCCGAGGTCGACGTGATCGGCTTCTGCCTCCCCGCGGACCAGAAGATCGGTCCCGGTGACCGCTTCATCGCGAAGGAGCTGGCCGGGATCAGGAAGACCCCGAAGGTCGCCATCGTCACGAAGACGGACCTCGTCGACTCCAAGGCCCTCGCCGAGCAGCTCATCGCGATCGACCAGCTCGGCAAGGAGCTGGGCTTCGAGTGGGCGGAGATCGTCCCGGTGTCGGCGGTGGGCGACAAGCAGGTGAACCTGCTGGCGGACCTGCTCGTCCCGCTCCTCCCGGAGGGCCCGGCCCTCTACCCCGAGGGCGACCTGACGGACGAGCCCGAGCAGGTCATGGTGGCCGAGCTGATCCGTGAGGCGGCGCTGGAGGGTGTCCGGGACGAGCTTCCGCACTCCATCGCGGTGGTCGTGGAGGAGATGCTCCCCCGCGAGGACCGCCCGGCGGACAAGCCCCTCCTCGACATCCACGCCAACCTGTTCATCGAGCGCCCCAGCCAGAAGGGCATCATCATCGGCCCCAAGGGCAAGCGCCTGAAGGAGGTCGGCATCAAGTCGCGCAAGCAGATCGAGGCGTTGCTGGGGACGCCGGTGTTCCTGGATCTGCATGTGAAGGTGGCGAAGGACTGGCAGCGGGATCCGAAGCAGTTGCGGCGACTGGGGTTCTGACCTGTTTTCTCGCCCCCGCCGCCCTTACCCGTCCCGTCCCCCAGGGGCTCCGCCCCTTCGACCCCGCCGGGGCTCCGCCCCGGACCCCGGTTTCGGGGGCCGGCCCCCGGCCCCCCGCTCCTCGAATTCCCCCAGCTACCGCTGGGAGGTGCCCCCAAGGGGCTGAGTTTCCGCGGCCGGGGCTTGGATTTTCAGCCCGTCCGGCGTTTGAGGGCGAGGCCGAAGGCCGATACGCGGGGGTCTGGGGGCGCAGCCCCCAGGGATGGGACGGGTAGGGGCGGCGGGGGCGAGTAAAAGCCCCGGTGGCACCACCCGGCAGGCGGACTCCGCCAGCACCCCGGACCTCAGTCCACCCCTCGTATCCGGCTGACGAGCACCGCTCCCGCCAGCCCGAGCGCCGCCGACACCAGGTACAGCACCCGGTAGCCACCCAGATGCGTCACGATCGGCGCCGCCAGTGCGGGGGCGGCGACCTGCGGCAGGGCGTTGGCCACGTTGATGACGCCGAGGTCCTTGCCCCGGTCCAGGGCCTTGGGCAGGACGTCCGTCATCAGCGCGAAGTCGACCGACATGAACACCCCGAAACCCACGCCAAGGACCGCCGCCGCGACGATCGCGCCCGGCCAGGTCGGCCAGGCCGACAGCATGGCCGTGGCCGCCGCCATCAGCACCCCGGACCAGAGGACGAACGGTTTGCGACGGCCCACGCGGTCCGACCAGACGCCGCCCACCACGACCGTGGCCAGCAGCGTCACACTGTTCACCGCGGTCAGGACCAGCACGCCCTCCTCGGGGTCCGCGTAGTGGAGACGGTCCCTCAGGTAGTACAGGAGGTAGAGGATCACCAGGGCGTTGCTCAGGTTGATCAGGAAGCGGGTCAGCCAGGCCCAGCCGAAGTCGGGGTAGCGGCGCGGGCTCAGCCAGAAGCCCCGCACGAAGGCCTTCGCGGACCACACCGGCCGGTCCGCCGCCCCGAGCCGGAGATCCCGGTGGCGGAGCACGTACGGCAGGACACCCGCCACCGCGAACACCGCGCACGCCGCATAGCCCGCCGCGATCCCGCCCGCCGCCGTCGCGAGGCCCGTGCCGGTGACCGCGCCCAGGATCTGCGCCGCTCCCAGCCACCCGCCCACGGCACCCCGTTGCAGCCGGGGCACGCGGTCCGGCACCGCAGCCGTCACTGCCGCGAAGGCCGCGTTCAGGGTCAGCTGGACCAGGCACCAGCCGAGCGTCATCAACCACAGCCCGTCCGCCCCGGCGAGCAGCAGCAGCGACAGCGCGCCGCCCGCCGCGCCGGCCACGATCCAGGGGGTACGGCGGCCCCAGCGGGCCGTGGTGCGGTCCGACAGCGCGCCGAAGAACGGGTTCGCCACCAGCGACACCGCCGCGCCGGCGCCCGTCACCCACGCCAGCAGCGTCTCCTTCGACATGCCCGTGCCGGGCGCGAAGTCCTCCGCCTGCCGGGCCAGGAGGATCTGGAGCGGGCCGTACCAGCCCACCCAGATCGCCACGTTGGCCAGCGAGAGCGCCGCCGTCCAGCCCCGGCCGACCCGCTCGACGGGCTCGGCGAGGGCACCCGCCGTCATCTCTGGGCCCGCAGCACGTCCCGCAGCCAGCCGTAGGACGACTTCGGGGTCCGCACCAGCGTGTCGAAGTCGACATGGACGAGGCCGAAGCGGCGCGCGTACCCCTCCGCCCACTCGAAGTTGTCCATCAGCGACCACACGAAGTAGCCGCGCACGTCCACGCCCGCCTCGACCGCCTTGTGCAGCGCGCGGATGTGGCTTTCGAGGTACGAGATCCGGGCCTGGTCGTCGATGCCCTCGTAGGAGCAGCCGTTCTCAGTGATGACGACGGGCGGGAGGCGGTCGCCGTAGCGCTCGTGGAAGTTCGTGAGCAGCTCCGTCAGCGCCTCGGGGACCACCGGCCAGCCGAAGTCCGTCACCGGGACGTTTTCGATCTCCCGCACGGAGAAGGGGAGTTCGGCCGGGATCGTCAGTCCGCCGAACTCGATGTCCTCGCCCTGCGGGGCGCCCACCCTGGTCGGCGCGTAGAAGTTGACGCCGTAGAAGTCGAGGGGCTCGCCGATGACCTTGAGGTCCGCCGCGACGTCACCCGGCATCAACTCGCCGATGCCCTCCGGGTACTCGCCCAGCAGGACGGGCTCGGCGAAGAGACGGTTCAGCAGCAGGTCGTAGAAGTTCGCCGCCTCCACGTCCGCCTGCTCCCGGGAGGCCGGCCAGGTCGGCCCGTGCGAGTTGGCGATCCCGATGTCGGCGGCTCCGGCGGCGCGCAGGGCCTGTACGGCCAGACCGTGGGCCAGGAGCTGGTGGTGGGCGGCGGGGAGCGCGTCGAACATCAGCTGCCTGCCCGGGGCGTGCGCGCCCAGCGCGTGCCCGAACAGGGTGTGTTCGGCGGGCTCGTTGAGGGTGATCCACTTCTGCACGCGGTCACCCAGGCGTTCGGCGACGACGGAGACGTACTCCCCGAAACGCGCGGCCGTGTCCCGCTCCAGCCAGTCCAGGGTCACCGGCAGGTCCCAGTGGAAGAGGGTCGGGACCGGTCGGACCCCGGCCGCGCACAGCTCGTCCACGAGGCGGTCGTAGAAGTCCAGGCCGCCCCGGGAGTTGACGCGTGGCCAGGAGATCGAGAAGCGGTACGCGTCCACGCCGAGGCCGGCGAGGAGTGCGACGTCCTCCGGGTAGCGGTGGTAGTGGTCGCAGGCCACCGCCGCGGTCGAACCGTCCTTGATCCGTCCGGGTTCGGCGCTGAAGGCGTCCCACACGGAGGGCTCGCGTTCGTCCGCCGCGCCTTCGATCTGGTGGGCCGAGGTCGACACGCCCCACAGGAAGCCGGACGGGAACTGCGGTATGGGGTTCGGGTTCGGATTCGTCGCCATGTGCGGATCATCCGTACCAGCGGTAACGGAAGTCAACGCGTTGGGGTGAACTGGGGGTTGCGCTCCGCGGACAGCGGGCGGCCAACGGCTTTTCCTCGCCCCGCCGCCCCTACCCGTCCCATCCCTGGGGGCTGCGCCCCCAGACCCCCGCAGCGGCCTAGCGGCCTCGTCCTCAAACGCCGGAGGGGCTGGAAAATCCAGCCCCTCCGGCGCTTGAGGAGCGGGGTCCGGGGCGGAGCCCCGGGGGCGAAACCACCTTCCCGTCGGCCGCCTACGCGCCCTCCTTCAGCACTCTCGTGATCAGCTTGCGCTGTTCCTCCGTGAGACGGGGGTCCGAGCAGTACACGGTCCTGCCGTCCACGGTGATCTGGTAGCTGAAGCCGTCCGGCACCCCGATGGGCGGCGTGCCCCGGCCGTCGGCGACCGCCTTCTCGGCCAGGGCGTGCCAGTCCTGGGCGTCGGCCCGTCCCGAGGTCTCCACCTCGGCGTGCCGCTCGATGCCCGCGAATCCGCCCGTGCGCCTCACCTGAATACGCATGGGTCCTGTCTAGTACGGAACTACAGCGTCCGCACCCCGACCTGCTCCCACGCCTTCAGCACGGCCTGCAGCTCCTCACCCTCGCCGTAACGGGCCCGCGCGGCGGCGACCGTCAGGGTGGCGAAGTCGGCGAAGAGGGCCTTCGACGACAGCTCGCCGCCCGTCAGCACGTCGTACCAGACCTGCCCGGCACGCTCCCAGGCGTGCCCGCCGAGCGCCGTGGCGGCCAGGTAGAACGCGTGGTTCGGGATGCCGGAATTGATGTGGACGCCACCGTTGTCACGGCCGGTCCGCACGTAGTCGTCCATCGTCGCGGGCTGGGGGTCCTTGCCGAGGACGTCGTCGTCGTACGCCGTGCCGGGGGCCTTCATGGAGCGCAGGGCCGTGCCGGTGACGCGCGGGGCGAGCAGGCCCGCGCCGATCAGCCAGTCGGCCTCGGCGGCGGTCTGGCCGAGCGTGTACTGCTTGATCAGCGAGCCGAAGACGTCCGACATGGACTCGTTGAGCGCACCCGGCTGGCCGAAGTACGTGAGGTTCGCCGTGTACTGCGTGACGCCGTGCGCGAGCTCGTGGCCGATGACGTCGACCGGGATGGTGAAGTCGAGGAAGATCTCCCCGTCACCGTCGCCGAAGACCATCTGCTCGCCGTTCCAGAAGGCGTTGTTGTAGTCGCGGTCGTAGTGCACGGTCGCGTCGAGCGGCAGCCCGTCGCCGTCGATCGAGTCGCGCTCGTAGGCCTTGAGGAGCAGCTCGAAGGTCGCGCCCAGACCCGCGTACGCGCGGTTGACGGTGGCGTCCGTGCCGGGCTCGTCGCCCTCGCCGCGCACCACGCGGCCGGGCAGGTCGGTGCCGTGCCGGGCGTCGTGGATCGTGCGGTGCGGTTTCCCGGCCTCGGCTCCGGCGGGGGCGGCGATGGCCGGCGCGCCGAGGACCGTGGTCAGACGGCGGTGGGTGCGCTCGAAGGCGTCGCGTTCCAGGGTCCTGCGTGCCGGGTTCGCGAGCGCGGGGTCCTCGGCTTGCGCCAGCTTGTCGAGGACATGCGGTGGTACGACGGTGCAGAAGACGGGCTCATGGCCCCCGTTGGTCGTCATGCCGGGCACCCTTGCACTGAGTCATGGCACTGTCACTACCCGCAACCATGATTGGTGAAATGTGGTGACACGGTCGTCGCTTCTCCGTGCCGAAGTGGCGCCGGAGTGGTATGGGGCACTTTTTGTCACGTTCCTCCCTCCGGTCCCGCATACTGATACGGCCACTCGCGCGGAGCGCGGTTCCGCTAGGCTGCGCAGCATCATGCGTTTCGGGCTGCTCCTCCTTAGCTGCCGCGGCGAGGGCCTGTAATCAAGGCCGACCCCCTCCCCGCGGAGTTTGGCGTTGCGCCGTCGGCCGTTTTCCGGCCCACCGGACAGCGGACGTCCGGACACCTCTAGGAGCCCACGCATCATGGCGAACCGCCAGCAGCCCACCTCCATGCCCGTCCACAAGTACCGCCCGTACGACCAGGTCGACATCGCCGACCGCACGTGGCCCAACAATCGGATCACCCAGGCCCCGCGCTGGCTCTCCACCGATCTGCGCGACGGCAACCAGGCCCTGATCGACCCGATGTCGCCCACGCGCAAGCGCGCGATGTTCGACCTGCTGGTGAAGATGGGCTACAAGGAGATCGAGGTCGGCTTCCCCGCCTCCGGCCAGACGGACTTCGACTTCGTACGGTCCATCATCGAAGACCCCGGCGCCATCCCGGACGACGTCACCATCTCCGTACTGACCCAGGCCCGCGAGGACCTGATCGAGCGGACGGTCGAGTCCCTGAAGGGCGCCAAGCGCGCCACCGTGCACCTGTACAACGCCACCGCCCCCGTCTTCCGCCGGGTCGTCTTCCGCGGCTCCAAGGACGACATCAAGCAGATCGCCGTCGACGGCACCCGGCTGGTCATGGAGTACGCGGAGAAGCTGCTGGGCCCGGAGACGGAGTTCGGCTACCAGTACTCGCCGGAGATCTTCACCGATACCGAGCTGGACTTCGCGCTGGAGGTCTGCGAGGCGGTCATGGACGTCTGGCAGCCCGGCCCGGGCCGCGAGATCATCCTCAACCTGCCCGCCACGGTGGAGCGTTCGACCCCCTCCACGCACGCCGACCGCTTCGAGTGGATGGGCCGCAACCTGTCCCGCCGTGAGCACGTCTGCCTGTCGATCCACCCGCACAACGACCGCGGTACGGCCGTCGCCGCCGCCGAGCTGGCGCTGATGGCCGGCGCCGACCGCGTCGAGGGCTGCCTGTTCGGGCAGGGCGAGCGCACCGGCAACGTCGACCTGGTCACCCTGGGCATGAACCTGTTCTCGCAGGGCGTCGACCCGCAGATCGACTTCTCCGACATCGACGAGATCCGCCGTACGTGGGAGTACTGCAACCAGATGGAGGTCCACGCACGCCACCCGTACGTGGGCGACCTGGTCTACACGTCCTTCTCCGGCTCCCACCAGGACGCCATCAAGAAGGGCTTCGACGCGATGGAGGCCGACGCGGCGGCCAAGGGCGTCACGGTGGACGACATCGAGTGGGCCGTGCCGTACCTGCCGATCGACCCCAAGGACGTCGGCCGTTCCTACGAGGCCGTCATCCGCGTCAACTCGCAGTCCGGCAAGGGCGGCATCGCGTACGTCCTGAAGAACGACCACAAGCTGGACCTGCCGCGCCGCATGCAGATCGAGTTCTCGAAGATCATCCAGGCGAAGACGGACGCCGAGGGCGGCGAGGTCACCCCGAAGGACATCTGGGCGATCTTCCAGGACGAGTACCTGCCGAACCCGCGGAACCCGTGGGGCCGTATCCAGGTGCGCAACAACCAGTCGACCACCGACACCGACGGCGTGGACACCCTCACCGTCGAGGCCGAGGTCGACGGCACGGAGACCACCCTGGTCGGCACCGGCAACGGCCCGATCTCGGCCTTCTTCCACGCGCTGCAGGGCATCGGCGTGGACGCCCGGCTGCTGGACTACACCGAGCACACGATGAGCGAGGGCGCCTCCGCGCAGGCCGCCTCGTACATCGAGGTCGCCATCGAGGACAAGGTCCTGTGGGGCATCGGCATCGACGCCAACACGACCCGCGCCTCCCTGAAGGCCATCGTCTCGGCCGTCAACCGCGCGACCCGCTGACGCGCTCCTTCCACCACGGTCCCCCGCGCCCCGCCAGGGGCGCGGGGAACTGCGCGATCAACCACAAACGACCCGCGGCTTCAAGACGGCGCGCGGTCCCACGGGGAACCCGCACCTGCAGAAACAGCCCACCCAGCGGAGCGAACCGGCCATTCGTTCGCCATATCACGAACGGGCCTCGACTGGAGGGCTGACTCCACCTCGACAATGTGGCTAACATCACGGGGGCGCGGCGACGTTGCCGCGGCGTTACGGAGGTGCGACGTGCAGCCAGACGGACGGGACGGCCGGGGTGCCCACGAGGCCCGCGCGCCGCACGTACCGGGCTCCCGTACGGCCGGTACGGCGAGCCGCACGAGGACCCGCCTGAACCGCGTCCTGGGCACACGCACCGCGTGGACGCCGGTCGGCGACGGCGAGTTCTTCTGCCCCGGATGCGGGGGCGACCGCAACTACCAGCGCCTCATGGGCCGCCGCCGGCTCACCCTCGCGGGCGTCCCCCTCGTCCCGCGCGGGGAGACGGGCCCGGTCGTGGAGTGCGCGGCCTGCCGCCACCACTACGGCACCGAGGTCCTGGACCACCCGACGACCACCCGCTTCTCCGCGATGCTGCGGGACGCCGTCCACACCGTCGCGCTCGCCGTCCTGGCGGCCGGCGGCCCCTGCGCGCCCGCCGCCCTGTCGACCGCCGCGGCCGCGGTGCGCTCCGCCGGCTTCGACGACTGCACGAAGGACGGGCTCGGCGCCCTCGTCGAGGCCCTGGCCGCCGACACGGGCCGTATCCTCGGCGCGCCCTGCGGCGCGGGCCTTGCGATAGAGCTCCACGAGGCCCTGGACCCCCTGGCCCCCCACCTCGCCCCGCCCGGCCGCGAGACCATCCTGCTCCAGGGCGCCCGCATCGCCCTCGCCGACGGCCCGTACACACCCGCCGAACGGGATGTCCTGTCCACGGTCGGTGCGGCCCTCACGATCACCTCGGACGAGGTCACGCGCCTGCTCCTGGAGGCGGCACGGACGCCGTCGTAGGGGCGGGCCTCGTGCGGTCGGCCGCGGGGAGCAGCGTGCGGCCTGCGGAGTGTGGTCCCGCGCGGTGGCTCAGTGGGGGCGCTTCGGCCCCGCCCAGCCCCTCGCCTTCTTGACGGTGTTCCGGAGTGCCCTGCGCGCCCTGCGAGAGGGGAGATCCGGAAAAAGCCCGTGATGTGGCTCCGTCTGCCCGGGTCCCGACCGCTCCCCTCCGGGCGGGTGGCGGGCCACAATCGTCTTTCCGGTACGTGCTGGGGACGAGGGGGAGCGCGTGAGGCACAGCATGCGCTGGGCGCTCGTGGTGGGGCTTGACGTCGCGGCGTTCGCGGCCGTTTTCCTGATCGTGTAGAGGATCTGACCAGGCACTTCGGCCCCCACCACATAGAGACGCTCGTCCAGCTCGACTGGTGGTCCCAGGCGCTGCGCCGTACTGGCCGATGGCGCAAGGCACTGGAGGTGGCCCGGGCCCGCAGCGCGCATTTCGAGCGACTGTACGGACCCGACCACCTCTGGACACTCGGCGCCCGGTGGCTCGTCGCGTCGACGGCCCGCCGGACCGGCCGTGTCCGTACCGCCCTGCCCGAGTACGAGGCGCTGGCCGCCGACCGAGCCAGAATCCACGGCCGGGATCATCCTTTGGCCTGGAACGCACGGTGCGGGCACGCGTACGCCACGCTCTGGGCCCTCCGGCCGCACCGGGCCGTGGCCCTCTACGACGCCGCGATCCAGGACGGACCAAGGATTTTCGGCCCTCGCAGCCGCCAGGTGGAGCAGCTCGTCAGATGGCGCTCTTCCCTCCTCTGCCTCTTCACCGGCCATTGGCCCCGCATGGTCAGGGTCCTCCGGGTCACCCGGGGCACGCCCTTACTCCCCAGGGAGTAATCCCCGCCCCGTGCCACCCGGGGCGGTACGCCCGAACTCGCCCGCGCGCCCGACGAATGACCGCCCGTCCACCGGGAGTCTGGTGAACGTCCAGAAACCCGGCGAGGAGGGGGTACCCCGGTATGGGGCCCGGAGACAGAAGCAGGCGTGTGAGGCGGGGTGTGCCCTGGCTGGTGGTGGGGCTGTGGGTGGTCCTGCTCGCGGTCGTGGCGCCGTTCGCGGCGAAGCTCGCGGACGTGCAGCGGGACCGGGCCGTGGACTACCTGCCGGCGAGCGCCGACTCGACACAGGTGGCGAAGATCCAGGATCAGCTGCCCGGAGGGGAGAGCACCGAGCTGGTGCTCGTGTACCACCGGGACGGCGGGCTGACCGCCGCCGACCGGGACACAGCCGCCGGGCAGGTCGCGGAGATCGCCCGCGAGAACCGGCTGGGCACCGAGCCCCGGGGCGTGCCGTCCGAGGACGGGACGACTCTGATGTACCCGGTCGCCAGCACCGAACCCGGCTCCGACGAGAAGAAGCGGGACGCGTTCGTCCACCAGGTGCGGGACGTCGCCCACGGCGAGGACGGGCTGACCGTCGAGGTCGGTGGGCCGGGCGCCCTCGCCACCGACGCCACTGAGATCTACAACTCGCTCGGCGGGCCGCTGCTCTACACCACCGTCGCGGTCGTGGCGCTGCTGCTCGTCCTCATCTACCGCAGCCCGTTCCTGTGGCTGGTGCCGCTCGTGGTCGCCGGAATCGCCGACTACCTGTCCATGGGCGTCGCCTACGGGCTCCACCAGGCCTTCGGGACCACCGTCTCCGGGCAGAGCTCGGGCGTGATGACCATTCTCGTGTTCGGCGCGGGGACCGACTACGCCCTGCTGCTCGTGTCCCGGTACCGGGAGGAGCTGCGGCGCGTGGAGCGGCCGTACGCCGCGATGAGGGCCGCCCTGCGCGGGTGCGGGCCCGCCGTGCTGGCCTCGTCGGGGACCGTGGCGGCCGGGCTGCTGTGCCTGCTCGCCGCCGACCTCAACAGCAGCCGCGGCATGGGCCCGCTGGGAACCCTCGGTGTGCTGTGCGCGCTCGTCGCCATGCTCACGCTCCTTCCCGCCGTGCTCGTGCTGCTGGGACGGCGCGTGTTCTGGCCGCTGGTGCCCGCGTTCGGCAGCGAGCCGAAGCAGCGGCGGAGCCTGTTCGCCGCGATGGGCTCGTCCGCGGGACGGCGGCCGCTGACCGTGCTCGCCGGCGGTGCCGCGCTGCTGGGCGCCCTCGCGCTCGGTGTGCTGAACCTGCCCGGCTCGCTCAAGCAGGAGGACTCCTTCGTCGACCGGCCCGAGGCGGTCGCCGCGATGGAGACGCTCGCCCGCGCGTACCCCGGTCAGGGCACCCAGCCCATCACCGTGATCGCCCCGACCGCGGAGGCGGACGCCGTCCTCGGGCGGGTCAGGGGGCACGAAGGGGTCGCCGCCGTCGAGCGCGGACGCAGCGGGGGAGGCTGGACCGAGATCTCCGTCACCGCGAAGGCCGCGCCCCAGTCGGCCGCCGAGACCGCCACCATCACGTCGCTGAGGGCGGAGCTCGACGCCTCCCACCGGGGCGCCCTCGTCGGTGGGCCCAGCGCCGAACAGATGGACCTGGAGGACACCAACGACCGGGACCAGCTCGTCGTCGTGCCCCTCGTGCTCGTCTTCGTGCTGCTCATCCTGATCGCCCTGCTGCGCAGCCTCGTCGCGCCGCTGCTGCTGGTCGCCGCCGTGGTCGCGGTGTGGGCGGCCTCGCTCGGGATCGGAGGACTCGTCTTCGGGCCCGTGTTCGGGTTCGAGGGGACCGACCCGGGGCTGGGGCTGCTGTCCTTCGTGTTCCTCGTCGCCCTCGGCGTCGACTACGGCATCTTCCTCATGCACCGGATGCGGGAGGAGTCCCTGGCCGGGGCGGAACCGAGTGCCGCCGCGCTCACCGCGCTGCGCACCACGGGTGGGGTCATCGCCTCCGCCGGCCTCGTGCTGGCCGCCACCTTCGCCGTCCTGACGAACATGGGCCTCGTGGCGCTGGTCGAACTCGGCTTCGTGATCGCCGTGGGCGTGCTGCTCGACACCTTCCTCGTCCGCACCTACCTGGTGACCAGCGCGAGCGTCGCCCTGCGCCGGAAGGTGTGGTGGCCCGGCCGGTTGTCGAAGGAACCGGACGTGCCGCCCGGGCGGGCGCCGGCGCCGGAGCGGATGTCCGTTGGCTGAGCACGGCCGGGGCGCCCCTCCCTCCCGGAGGGGCGCCCTTCTGACGGATCTCTCCCGGAGCCGTGCGTTCCTGACCGAGGATGAGTGTGTGCAGGCAACCACCACGCCCGTCCGGGCGACCACGCCGACGACACGGCCCCATCTCGGCGAGCGGATCATGGCGGCGGCCAGCCGCGACCCCCGCACCGCCCCGCACAGCACCCGCAATGACGCCCTGCTGGCCATGGCGCTGGCCGCCCTCGCCACGGCCCTCGTCCCGTTCGGCGAGCACGGGCTCCGGCCCGACGCACTCGGCTGGACCCTGCTGTTCCTCGCCCACGTGCCCCTCGTCTGGCGGCGCCGCCGTCCCCTCCTGGTCCTGCTCGCGGTGGTGGCCCTCGCCGCCCCGTACCACGCCCTCGACAACAACCACACCGCGCCCATCCCCGCGACCATGACGGTCCTCTACACGGTCGCGGCAACCGGCACGGCGCGCCGTACGCTCCTCATCGGCGCCTCCGTCCTCGGCATGACGCTGACCGTCAACGCCCTCACCAACTCCGACGGCGTGGGGGAGGTCCTGCGGATCTTCGGCTGGGTCATCGCCGTCCTCTTCTGTGGCATGAGCACCCGCTTCTACCGCCAGTACGTCGCCGCCATCGTCGAACGCGCCGAGCGCGCCGAACGCACCCGCGAGGAGGAGGCCCGCCGCAGGGTCGCCGAGGAGCGGCTGCGTATCGCCCGCGACCTGCACGACCTGCTCGCGCACAGCATCACGCTGATCGGCGTCCAGACGTCGGTGGCCGCGCACGTCCTGAACGCCGACCCCGACCGGCTCGACCGGGCTGCGGTCGCCAAGGCGCTCGACGACATCGCCGAGACCTGCCGCACCGCGCGCGGCGAACTGCGCGGCACGCTGGAGGTGCTGCGCGACCCGGAACGCGGCGTCGAGCACGGGGTGGAGGCGCGCGGGCCCCTGCCCGGTCTCGACGGACTGCCCGACCTCGTGGACGCGGCCCGTGCCGGGGGCGCGCGCGTCGAGGCCGCGGTCACGGCGGACGGGGTGCCCTCGGCGGTGGGCGCCGCCGCGTACCGGATCGTGCAGGAGGCCCTCACCAACGCGGTACGGCACGCGGGGCCCGATGCCGCGGTTCGGGTGGTCGTGCGGGGTGACGCGGGGGCTCTGCGGGTGACGGTGACGGACGACGGGACGGGGGGTGGGGGTGGGCTGGGGGGCGCCCCTGGCTTCGGGCTGGTCGGTATGCGGGAACGGGCTCGTAGTGTCGGTGGGACGGTGGAGGCGGGGCCACGGGCTGGGGGAGGGTTCGAGGTGGAGGCGGTGTTGCCGTTGGGGACGGGGGAGAGGGTGGTTCGGTGAGCAGGTCGTCTCAGGGGTGCCCTGCGACGAGCATTCGCGTACTCCTCGCCGACGACCAGACCCTCGTCCGTGCCGCCTTCGCCATGCTCGTGGAGTCGGCCCCGGACATGGAGGTGGTGGGGCAGGCGGGCACGGGACGGGAGGCCGTGCAGCTGGCCCGCAGCACGCGGGCGGATCTGGTCGTGATGGACCTGCGCATGCCCGACCTCGACGGCATCGAGGCGACCCGGCTGATCGCCTTGGACGAGGACCTGGCCGGCGTCAAGGTACTCGTCCTCACCACGTACGACACCGACGAACACGTCGTGGAGGCGCTGCGGGCCGGAGCCTCCGGGTTCCTGGTGAAGGACACGAAACCGGCCGAACTCCTCGACGCGATCCGTACCGTGGCGGCCGGCGACGCCCTGCTCTCACCGGGCCCGACCGCCCGCCTGATCGCCCGACTGCTGCGCAGCCCCTCGGCTCCGGTCCCGGCGGGCGGCCCGGAGTGCCTCTCCGACCGGGAGCGGGAGGTTCTCGGCCTGGTCGCGCGCGGCCTCAACAACACCGAGATCGCCGAGGCGCTCGGCCTCAGCCCCCTCACCGCGAAGACCCACGTCAGCCGCATCATGGGCAAGCTGGGGGCGCGGGACCGGGCGCAGCTGGTGATCGTGGCCTACGAGTCGGGACTGGTGACGCCGGGTACGGCGTGACACCGGGCACGGCGTGAGCCGGGGCGCGATGAGCTGGTGGGGTAGCCACCACCCTGGAGCTCCGCCCCGGACCCCGCTCCTCAAACGCCGGAGGGACTGATGAACGAGTCCGTCCGGCGTTTGAGGACGAGGCCGCGAGGCCGACAGCGGGGGTCTGGGGGCGTAGCCCCCAGGGGACGGGAATGAGGACGGGAATGGGTAGGGGCTGTTGTAGGGGGCGAGAAACCCCCTACAACAGCCCCGCCGTCGCCAGATACTTCCCCACCCGCTCCACCTCCCCCTCCGACAACGCCACCTGGGGCTCCGCGGTGGCCCCGCACGCGATGACCCCCCGGAGCCGGAGCGCCGCCTTGAAGGCGCCCAGCGCCGAGGAACTGCCGCCCATCCGGCCGTCGGAGGCGCCGGCACCCACCATGCCGAACAGCGCGAACAGCCGCTCCTGCTCCGCCCGCGCGCGCTCCCAGTCGCCCGCACGGCAGAGGTCGTAGAGGCGGACGTAACCCGCGGGGTCCACGTTGGCGAGCCCGGGCACCGCGCCGTCCGCCCCCATGGCCAGGGCGGAGTCGACGACGACTTCCGAGCCCGTGAGGACGCTGAAGCCGCTGATGTCGTGGCGGGCGCGGGCCCCGGTCACCACCGCCCTGAAGGCCGCCTGGTCGCCGCTGGAGTCCTTCAGACCGGCCAGCACCCCCTCGGCCGCGAGGTCGAGGACCAGGCCCGGGTCCAGTTTCGTGTGCACGGAGACCGGGATGTCGTACGCGATCACGGGGACCGGCGAGCGTTCCGCGATCAGCCGGTAGTGGCGGGCGATCTCGGCGGGGTGCGTGGTGGTGTAGAAGGGCGCGGTGACGACGACGCCGTCCGCGCCCGCCCCGATGACGGCCGCCACATGGTCCAGGACCCGGGGCGTGGTCATGTCGATCGCGCCGGCCAGGACGGGCAGCCGGCCGCCGACGTGCGCCACGACGGTCTCCACGACCAGCCTGCGCTGCCGGTCCGTCAGGTACGCGGCCTCCGACGACGAGCCGAGCACGAACAGTCCGTGCACACCCCCGGCCATCAGATGGTCGACCAGGCTCAGCAGGGAGGGGACGTCCACCTGGCGGTCCGGTGTCAGCGGCGTACAGACGGGGGGCACGACACCGGTCAGCGGGAAAGAAAAAGGCGCGGAGCGCGGCCTCAGAAGGGTGGTGGTGGGAGACGGGCGGGCGGTCATGGGTGCTCCCTGGGTTCTTTCCGTACGCCGGGTACGGGGGCGTCGGCCATGGCGGTGGCCTCGGGCGGCGGTGCGGAGGCGGCTGCCTGGGCCACGAGTTCCCGGGTGGGCCGCCCCTCCTCCACAGGATGGTGGCATCGGAAGCGGTGACCGGGCGCCGACGCGGCCGCGAAGTCCGGCATCACCTCCGCGCACACCTCGTCCGCCTTCCAGCAGCGCGTACGGAACGGGCAGCCGCTCGGCGGGCGCGTCGCCGACGGGACCGGCCCGGCCAGGGGAATCGGGTCGATGGGATCCAGCAGTCCGGGCGTCGCGGAGAACAGCGCGCGGGTGTAGGGGTGGCGGGCGCGGTCGGTGACCTCGGCGGCCGGGGACTCCTCGACGATACGGCCGAGGTACATGGTGATCACGCGGTCGCTCATGCGCCGTACGGTCTGGATGTCGTGCGACACGAACACCAGCGCCAGGCCCAGGCGCTCCTTCAGGTCCAGCAGGAGGTTGAGGATCTGGGCGCGTACGGAGACGTCCAGGGCGCTCGTCGGCTCGTCCGCCACCACCAGGTCCGGGTCGAGGGCGAGGGCCCGGGCGATGGCGACGCGCTGGCGCTGGCCGCCGGACAGCTGGCCGGGAAGGGCGTCGGCGAGTGCCTCCGGCAGACCCACCAGGGACATCAGCTCCTGTACGCGGGTCTCGCGTTCGGCCGGTGTGCCGCGCCGGTGGACGTCCAGGGGGTCACGGAGGATCCGGCGGACGGGCAGCCGCCGGTTCAGCGCCGTGGACGGGTCCTGGAAGACCATGCCGGTGCCCCGGCCGACCGTCGCGCGCCGCTCGGCGGGCTTCATCGCCCACAGGTCCCGGCCCCGGAAGGAGACCGCCCCGGACGTCGGCCGCTGCACGCCCACCAGCACCTTGGCCAGCGTCGACTTGCCGCAGCCCGACTCGCCGACCACGCCCACCGTCTCACCGGGCGCGATGCGGAAGTCGGCGCCGGTGAGGGCGTACACGCGGTCGCGGGTGAACAGGCCGCCGCTGCGGGCCTTGTGGACGACGTGGGTGTCGGAGAGGGCGACGAGCCCGGTCGGTTCGGTGGGTCCGGTGGGCCCGGTCGGTTCGGTGGGCCGGGTCGGCTCACTCATGTCGCGGCCTCGCTTCCCGTCGTCGGCTCGGGGGCGGTCAGGTCGGTCGCCGGATGGTGGCAGGCGGCCGCATGGCGTGGCCCGCCGCGGAGGTCGGGGCGGGTCGTGTGGCACACCTCGGTCGCCATCGGGCAGCGGTCGGCGAACCGGCAGCCCCGGGGAAAGCCGGCGGGGGAGGGGACCGTGCCCTTGATCTGCGTCATGCGCTCGGCGGCCGACTCCAGGGAGAGCACGCTGCCGAGCAGTCCGCGGGTGTAGTGGTGGGACGGGCTGTCCACCAGGTCGGCGGTCACGCCGGTCTCCACGATCCGGCCGCCGTACATCACGATCACCCGGTCGGTGACGTCCGCGACGAGCGCCAGGTCGTGTGAGACCAGGATCAGCGCGAAGTCCAGCTCCTCGCGCAGCCGCAGCAGCAGCTCGATGACCTGCGCCTGCACGGTGACGTCGAGGGCGGTCGTCGGCTCGTCGGCGACGATCAGCCTCGGTTCACGGGACAGGGCCATGGCGATCAGGACGCGCTGGCGCTGGCCGCCGGAGAGCTCGTGCGGGTAGCTGCGCAGGGTGCGGTCCGGGTCGAGGCCGACGAGCTGCAGCAGTTCGGCCGGGGTGCGCTTGCCGCCCCGCCGTACGACCTGCTTCAGCTGGGCGCGGATCGTCATCGCCGGGTTCAGGGACGACAGCGCGTCCTGGTAGATCATCGCCATCTCGTGGCCGAGCAGCCGGCGCCGTACGCGCGTCGGCTCGGCCAGCAGGTCCCGCCGGCCGAAACGGACCTGTCCGCGCACCCGGGCACCCTTCGGCTCCAGGCCCATCACGGCCAGCGCGGTCAGCGACTTGCCGCAGCCCGACTCGCCGACCAGGCCGACGACCTCACCGGGGTGCACCTCGAAGCTGACGCCGTCCACGATGTCGACGCCGCCGTGCCGCTGGTCGAAGCCGATGGCGAGGTTCTCGACCGCGAGCACGGGCTGCCCGCCGGGCAGGGGCCGGGCCCGGGAACGCAGCCGTCGCGCGGCGTCCGTGAGCCCCGGCAGCTCCAGCACCTTCCCGCTGCCCGGCTCGGGCGCCTCCCACCGGTCCTGCTCGTCCGCGCGCGGCTCCACCTCCCGGGGCGCGGGCGCCGCCCACGCGTCCGAGACACCCTCGGAGAGGATGTTCAGCGCCAGCACCGTGATCAGCATCAGCAGCCCCGGGAACACGGTCGCCCACCAGCCGCCGGTCAGCACCATGTTCTTGCCGTCCGCGATGACGCTGCCCCACGACGGGTCCGGCGGCCGCACGCCCGCCCCGATGAACGACAGCGACGCCTCGAAGACGATGGCCTCGGCGACCTGCACCGTGCAGAACACCAGCACGGGGGCGGCACAGTTGACGGCCACGTGCTTGACCACGATGTGCGGTGTCCGCGCCCCGATCACCCGCTCGGCCGTCACGTAGTCCTCGCCGTACTGGTCCAGGACGTTGGCCCGTACGACCCGCGCGACCGGCGGGGTGAACAGGAACGCGATCGCGCAGATCAGCACGGTGATGCCACCGCCGAACACGGCCACGAGCACGGCGGCCAGCGCGATGCCGGGAAACGCCATCACGACGTCCAGGCACCGCATCAGCGTCTCGTCCACCGCCTTGCGCGAGGTGGCCGCGACCGCACCGATGACCGCCCCCACGACCAGGGCGAGACCGGTGGCCCCGAGCCCGATGGCCAGCGACCACCGGGCCCCGTACATCAGCCGGCTCAGTATGTCCCGGCCGAGGCTGTCCTGCCCCATCCAGTGATCGGCCGACGGACGACCCGTACCGCCCACGAGCGTCTGCTGGTCGAGCGGGTCGTGCGGGGCGAGCAGCGGCGCCAGCAGCGCCACCAGCACCACGACCGACAGGAAGCAGACGGCGATCCGCGACAGCAGCGGAAGCCGCCGCCAGCCGCGCACGGTGATGCCCGGACGGGACAGGGCGTCCGTGAGCCGCCTGCGCGTCGTCACCATGAAGCCGCCCATCAGCCGGCCTCCCTCAGCCTCGGGTTGACCAGCAGATAGAGGATGTCGATGACGAGGTTGACGACCACGAAGCCGGTGGCGGTGGTCAGCACCACGCCCTGGACGACCGCCGGGTCACCGTTCTTCACGGCGTCGATCATCAGCTTGCCCATCCCCGGCAGCGAGAAGATCGTCTCGATGACGACGGCGCCGCCGAGCAGATACCCGACGCGCAGCCCCAGCACGGTCAGCGGATTGATCAGCGCGTTACGGAGCACGTTCCGGCCGACCACGACCCTCGGCGGCAGCCCGCTCCCGATCGCCGTCCGCACGTAGTCCTTGTCCAGCTCCTCCACCACCGCCGTCCGTACGATCCGGGTGAGCTGCGCGGCCACCGGCAGCGACAGCGCGAACGCGGGCAGCGTCATCGTCTTCAGCCACCCCGTGAAGGAGTCCGCCGGGTTGACGTACCCGCCCGTCGGGAACCACCCGAGGTCCACCGCCAGGTACTGGATCATCAGCAGCGCCAGCCAGAACCCGGGCGCCGCCACCCCGGTCAGCGACACCACCCGGATGACCTGGTCCGGCAGCCGGTCCCGGTAGATCGCGGCGGTGACCCCGCCCACCAGGGACAGGACCACCGCGATACCGAGACCCAGGAAGGTGAGCTGCACCGTGAGCGGCAGGGCGGTGGTGACCTGCTCCACCACGGGCGCCCTGGTCAGCGCGCTGGTCCCCATGTCCCCGTGCAGCAGATCCCCGACGAACCCCACGTACCGCACGGGCAGCGGGTCCAGCAGCCCGTTCTCCTCCCGGAACCGGTGCAGTTGCTCCGGCGTGGGGTTGGCCCCCTGGAAGAACGCGGAGGCCGGATCGACGTCCGAGAACCGCATGACCAGGAACACGAACAGCACGATCCCGAGCATGAGGGGGACGAGCAGGGCGATGCGCCGGAGCAGGATGCGAAGAATGGCGATCACGTACGGACTCCCGGAGTACTGAGAGGGCGTGGGCGCGCCCCTGCGAGGGGCGCGGGGCCGTGCTTGTTCATGCGGCTCCGCCGCGCGGGCGCGACCAGCCACAACGAACGCAGCCGCCAGACGAACGCAGCCCCCACGGCGCACCCGCGAAAGCTAGACCCACTTCGCCTGAAGCACATTGATCCCGGGATAGGGCTGCGCCCTTATCCCGGACAGCCGCTTCGGATCCCACGCCGTCATCAACTCGGTGTGCACCACCGGATACAAGACGGCTTGCTCTGCCACGACGTCGACGTAGTCCTGGATCATCGCCTTCTTCTTCTCGGCGTCCGGCTCCCGCGCCGCCTTGTCCATGTCCTTGAAGAGCTGCCTGGCCACGGAGTCGTCGGCCCACCGGGTGTACTGCATCCAGAGGTTCGTCGGCGTGTAGTTGTACCGCATGATCAGATCGGCATCGAGCCCGAACTGGTTGGGATTCGAGGCCGCGGCCACCACCTGGTAGTCCTGCTTCTGGTCCATCTTCGTGAAGACGGCCGTGGTCTCCTGCGGCGACAGCGTGGTCTCGACGCCGATCGCGTCCCAGGACGACTTGATGGTCGGCAGGCAGTCGACGATCCAGCTCACGTTCACCGCGAGGATGTCGATCTTCAGCCCCTTGACCCCGGCCTCCCTCAGCAGCTGCCTGGCCCTGTCGGGGTCGTAGTCGTACACGGTCTTCGCCCGCCGGTACGTGGGGTTGGCCTCGTTCAGGAACGACGAGGACGGCGTCCCGTGCCCCTTCAGCGCCACCCGCACCATGTTCTCGGTGTCGATGGCGTAGTGCAGCGCCTGCCGGACCCGTACGTCGTCGAAGGGCTTGTGCCGGGTGTTGAACATCAGGAAGAGGTTGTTCATCCCCGAGCCGCCCTTCACCGTCAGCCCGCCCTTCTCGAGCTGCGTGATGTTGGCGTACGGGATGTTGTCGGCGATCTGGGCGCCGGCGCTCGCACCCGAGATCCTGGCGACGCGCGGGGCGGCGTCCACGATGGTCAGCCAGTTCATCTTCTTGAAGGCGGGCTTGCGCGGGCCGTTGTAGCCGGAGTACGCCTCGAACGTGGTGTTGGACTTCGGGTGGTGCGCCGTCTGCCGGTACGGACCCGAGCCGATCGCCTTGCCCTTGATGGCGTCCTCCCACGCGCCCGGCTGGGAGAACACGTGCTTCGGCATGATCTTCGCGAGGGTCAGCCGTGAGATGCCTTCCGGGAAGGGGAAGTTCAGCACGAGCTCGACGTTCTGCGCGTCGATCTTCCTCACTTCCCTCAGCCAGCCGGCGAAGAAGCCCTTGGCGAGGGTCTGCGTCTTCGGATCGAGAATCCGGTCGAACACGAACACGACGTCGTCGGCGGTGACCGGCTTCCCGTCGTGGAACGTGGCGCCCGCCCGCAGCGTGAACCTCCACGACGTGCCGCCGAGGTCGCTCGGCACCTCGGTGGCGAGGGCCGCGTACGGCTCGCGCGAGATGGGGTCGGTGTCGAGGAGGCCCTCGTAGATGTGGTTGTTGGCGGCCATGCAGAAGGCGGACGCGGTCTGGGTCGGGTCCCAGCTGCCGTCGTTGCCGTAGCCGATGACGGCGGTCAGCGTTCCGTTCCCGCCGCCCGAGTCACCGGTGTCGTTGGTGGACTCGGGCCCGGACGAGCAGGCGGTCAACGACGAGGAGATGGCGGCGGCGGCACCCAGCGCGCCGGAGTACTTCAGGAACGACCGGCGGTGCAGCGCCGGCACGTCGGGGGTCACGTCGCGCACGGTTCCTCCAGCAGCAGCGATTGATCCGAAGCGATTGATCGAGGCGATTGATCCGAGGAGATACGACGTCCTACGTCCAGGTGGCAGCGTGACCTTAAGAGGGGCCGTGGAGGGGGTCAAGGGATCGCGCACGAATGGCGTATCTTCCAGAGGTGCGACCAATGGCAAGGCGAAATCCGTCCGGAGGTGGGACGTCGGATGTCCAGCGAGCGTACGATGCGGCGCATGTCTCAGGAGACCGGGAACCGGCGCCGGCCCGAGCGGCGGGTGAGCAGCCAGATCCAGCGTGACGTGGTGCAGCTGATCCTCGACCGAAAACTCCGGGCGGGCGCGCCGCTGCCCACCGAGACGGAGCTGATGGAGGACCTCGGCGTGAGCCGGAACTCCGTCCGTGAGGCCCTCAAGGCACTCCAGGCCCTCGACATAGTCGACATCCGGCACGGCTACGGCACCTACGTGGGCGAAGCCTCCCTCACCCCCCTGGTCGACGGACTGACCTTCCGTACGCTCGCCCGGCCCGACGACGATCCGGGCGCCCTCGCCGAGATCCTCCAGGTGCGCGAGGTGCTGGAGGAGGGCCTGATCCGCCGGGTCGCGGCCACGCTGTCCGACGCCGAGCTGGACCGCCTGGAAGCCGTGGTCGACCGCATGGAGGCGGCCGGGAAGGCGGGGGAGCCCTTCCCCGAACTCGACCGCGAGTTCCACGAGCTGCTGTACGCGCCCCTCGGCAACGCGCTCGTGCCGCAGCTGCTCGGCGCCTTCTGGAGCGTCTTCCGCAGGGTCTCGGGCGCGCGCGGCTGGACGGACGACCCGTCGCCCGAGCTCACGGTGCGTCGCCACCGCGACATCGTCACGGCCCTGCGCGCCCACGACGTCGAGGCCGCCCAGCGCGCGATGGCCGACCACTTCCGCGGTATCGAGGCGCGGGCGGCACAGGAGTCGCGCGGCGTCGGCTGACGACCGACCGGACCCGCCCTGAATGCCGCCCGCACCCCGCCCTGCCTGAATCCCGCCTTCCGTCCCCGCCCGGTGCCTAGGCTGGCCCGATGACCGAGCCCTGGAACCCGACGGACCCCGGCGTGCTGCGCCTGCCCTCAGGACGCCTGGTGCGCGGCCGCGGTCTGCGCAACCCCCTGCCGGACGGCCCGGCGCCCACGTACGCCCTGTACCTCCTCGGCAAGCGGCCACCCGAAGTCCCGTGGAACGCCGACTGGTTGCGCTGGCCCGACTTCCGCCTGCCCAGCGACCGCGCCCGGGCCGGTGAGCTGCTCCGGGACGCCTGGTCCCGCGCCGCGACCGAGCGCGTGGAACTGGCCTGCGGCGGCGGTCGCGGCCGTACGGGCACCGCCCTGGCCTGCCTCGCGGTCCTGGACGGCGTACCTGCCGAGGAGGCGGTCGCGTACGTGCGCGAGCACTACGACCGGCACGCGGTGGAGACCCCGTGGCAGCGGCGGTACGTACGGCACTTCGCGGTCCCCGTCGTCTGACAGGGCGCGACCGGACCTACTGCTGCTTGCCCTCCATCGCCAGGAGCTCCTCGTTGGGGACGGCACCCCCGAAGCGGCGGTCGCGTGAGGCGAACTCCACGCACGCGCGCCACAGATCGCGCCGGTCGAAGTCGGGCCACAGGACGTCCTGGAAGACCATCTCGGCGTAGGCGCTCTGCCAGATCAGGTAGTTGGAGGTGCGCTGCTCGCCGCTCGGGCGCAGGAACAGGTCCACCTCGGGCATGTCCGGGTAGTAGAGGTACCGCGCGAAGGTCTTCTCGTTGACCTTCGCCGGGTCGAGCCGGCCGGCCTTCACGTCCTCCGCGAGGGCCCGCGCCGCGTCGGCGATCTCCGCACGGCCGCCGTAGTTCATGCAGAAGTACAGCGTGAGCCGGTCGTTGTCCTTGGTCTGTTCCTGGGCGACCTGGAGCTCCTTGGCGACCGACTTCCACAACTTGGGCATACGGCCCACCCAGCGCACCCGGATGCCGAGCTCGTCGAGCGTGTCGCGGGTCTTGCGGATGAAGTCGCGGTTGAAGTTCATCAGGAAGCGCACCTCGTCGGGCGAGCGCTTCCAGTTCTCGGTGGAGAAGGCGTACAGCGAGATGTTCCCGACACCCA
Organism: Streptomyces sp. NPDC030840; assembly: GCF_055572015.1. NCBI lineage: Bacteria > Bacillati > Actinomycetota > Actinomycetes > Kitasatosporales > Streptomycetaceae > Streptomyces > Streptomyces sp. NPDC030840. Next base: position 485,029 of record NZ_JBVIEE010000001.1, read on the forward strand.
TCTCGACGGCGCCCTGGAGCACGTCCAGCACGCACTCGGCACCGACCTTGTGCCCCTCGGTGCGCGGCAGTCCGCGCTCCTTGGCCCAGCGGCCGTTGCCGTCCATGACGATCGCCACATGGTTGGGTACCAGCTCGCCGGGCAGCTTCGGCGGGCGGGCGCCGGACGGGTGCGGCTCCGGCGTCCTGTACTCGCGGCGCTGGCGCCCCAGGATCCCGCGTACGACCATGTGCTTCTCGTCTCCTCGTGCTTGCTGCTTCTTCTCGGTTCCAGGTCAGGTCAGGGTCAGGACTTCTCGACGTACCGCAGGGAGCGCAGCCCGCGCTCCAGGTGCCAGTGCAGGTACGCGGACACCAGTCCGTTCCCCTCCCGCACGTACCGCGGCTCGCACGCGTCCGCCGTCTCCCAGTCTCCCGTGAGCAGCGCGCCGAGCAGTTCGAGGGCCTGGGGAGACGGTACGACACTGCCGGGCACCCGGCAGTCCGCGCACACGGACCCCCCGGACGCCACCGAGAAGAACCGGTTCGGGCCCGGCAGCCCGCACTTCGCACAGTCGCTGAAGCTGGGCGCGTACCCGTTCACGGCGAGGGAACGGAGCAGGAACGCGTCGAGAACGAGGTGCGGGGCGTGCTCACCGCGGGCGAGGGTGCGCAGGCCGCCGACGAGCAGCAGGTACTGCTGTACGGCGGGCTCCCCCTCGTGGTCGGTGAACCGCTCGGCGGTCTCCAGCATCGCCGTCCCGGCCGTGTAGCGGGCGTAGTCGGCGACGATGCCGCCGCCGTACGGAGCGATGGTCTCGCTCTGCGTGCACAAGGGCAGCCCGCGGCCGACGAGTTCGCCGCCGCGGGCGAAGAACTGCACGTCCACGTGGGAGAAGGGTTCGAGGCGGGCACCGAACTTGGACTTGGTGCGGCGTACGCCCCGGGCCACGGCCCGTACGCGGCCGTGACCCCGTGTGAGCAGCGTGATGATCCGGTCCGCCTCACCCAGCTTCTGGGTGCGCAGCACGATGCCGTCGTCGCGGAACAGACTCATGGGGTCCATTCTGACCTACGGATGGACGGGCCGGGGTCTGTCGTCAAGTGGCTCGAGAGTCCCAGCGACACGCCGTGAGCGCGGTGTGCCGCTGGGACTGAGAAGCCGATTTGTCTTGCCCTGTGGGTCGCCAACCGCATCGCTCCCGACCGTTCGCCCGAGCCGGTGGCGCTATGTTGAGGCGGCAACGCACGGGGAGGCGGATGTGACCGATCAGACGGAGATACCGTACAGGGCGGCTTCGGAGCCGGAATGGAACGTACTCGCGGCCGCCATGGTCGAGGCTGGGACGGCACGGGTCAGTCTGCACCCGGACGAGAGTGCTCCTGAAGTGATCATGGTGAGCGGGCCGTGCCCTTGCTGCGGGCACGACACAGTGTTCTCCGAGCGGCTCATGGCCTATTCCAGCGCCTTACCGGGCGGGGCCCGGCGCGGTCTGCTGTCCTGGGCCATGCATCGGGTCGTCGTCGAGCAGGGCGCGCGGGACATCGAGGTGATCTGCGACTGCAGGACCGTCCACCCCGACGCGGGGGAGAACCAAGGGTGCGGGGCGTCCTGGGTACTGCACGTCGAGTGGGGGCTGTGACGTGGGCATCCGTGTGACGCCCGGCGCACCGAGCACTCCGGCGAGCCGACTGCGCGCGGAGGAATCACGCCGCCTGCTGGACGGCGAGCTGACCCGCGTACGGGCCCAGGCGGAAAGCTGGCGCAACGGGCTCGCGGCCCTGCTCGCCCTGTTGACCTCGGTCGGCGTGATCAAGGGTCCCGACACCGTCCAGGGACTGTCCCCGTGGGCCCGGGGCGCGGTGGGGCTCCTGCTTCTGACGGGGCTGGTGCTGGCGGCCGGCGGGGCGTTCTTCGCGATGCGGGCGGCCTTCGGACTCCCGAAGCGCAGGCTCACTGCGGGCTCGCTGGAGGAGTTGCTCACCTATGAACGTCTCAGCGCGCGCAGGGCCGTCACCGATCTTCGGCTGGCCATCTGGGCCGGGTTCATCGCGCTCGCTGTGGTGACCGCTGGAGTGGGCCTGACCTGGTACGGCGATCGGCCCAAGCCGGGGGTGAAGGTGGTGGACACCAACGGCCGCGTGCTGTGCGGAACGCTCGTGGCAGTGGATTCCCATGACGTGCGGGTGCGCGTGGGCGGGGTGGAACGGCGGATGCGGACGGAGCGGATCGCCTCTGCCACGTCCGTGGCGGCCTGCCCATAGGCGGCGGCCCTGGCAGTCGCACTACTGGGACGCCGTCCTTCTCCAGCGGGCGTGAGGACGGACGCCTTTGAGGTGCAGTTGCAGGACCTCGGGGGCGGTCCGCTCCCAGAGCAACTCCACGACCCGGCGGTACCCCTCGCCCAGAGCGATGGCCCGCTCCGCATGTTTCGAGGTCTGCTGCTCCCTGATGTCCATGCGTATGACCTCGCGCCGCTGCGACGCCGGCGGATGGGTGCGGGACCCGTGTGCCTCAGCGGCTCGTCCGGTCAGCAGCAGGGACAGGGCCCGCGTCAGCACGTCGTATGCCGAGAAGAACAGCTCGACACCCGCATGGGCGAGTTCCGCGCTGACGCCGTCCTGGTTCATCGCCCGGACGGACAGGTACCAGCCGAGTACATCGGCTCGGTGCTCCTGCACCCAACTCCAGGTGACCTCGGTGAGTTCCGGGCCCGAGTCACCCAGCAACTGGCGGTGCGTCCTGCCGTCTGCCAGGTGGCCGTCCAGCACATGACCGTATTCGTGGCCGAGAACGAAGAGTTCCATTGCCCGGCAGAAGATGGAGGCCAGGTTGCGGACCTTGGGCGGAGGGAAGTACTGCGGGGCGCCGCCCGGTTCGCCGCGCAGAAGATAGGCGAGGACGACCTCCTGGAACCGGCGCACGGCTTCGGGCGCGTCCCGAAGATGCCGTCGGACGGCTGCGACATCGGTGTCGGCTGCCAGCTTTCCGTTGCCGATGTCCGTGATGGGCGTCGCCAGTGTCACCGCCTTGCTGAACAGGTTGGCGAAGTCGAACAGTTGGTCCTCGAAGACCACGAGATACTCGGTGGAACCGGGTACGACGAGACTCACGGCGTTGATGTCGCCTGTCGCGAGTGAGCCGAGGACGGGGCGGGTGAAGGGCGGCCGGATGTGCCGTTCGAGGTCGTCCGCGAGGCTGTGGATGAGGAAGTAGCCCGGGAAGTGCTCCTCGGGGCCGGGCGGAGGCCAGTGGTCCGGGAGACGGCTCATGCGGTGGAGGACGTACTCCGGGTCCATGGTCCCCTTGGGCAGACCACGCCTCGCGAAGTGGCGCAGCATCTCACGAGACCGCTCGATGGAGTACCGCCCCGTTGCGCCGCGTGTCTCGTGGACCATTGCCTGCAGCTTCCACAAGTAGGCCTCTGCCTGGCTCGGTCCTGCCGTCATCGTGCTTCTCCCGTGTGCCTGCCGGGCGCCAACGGTATAAGGCAACCCGGCTGCTCCGTACGGCCTTTGGCGTGGAGTCGGCCGAAAGTCGGTCCTCAGGTACCCGAAGGTCCGAGCCGCGCGGGGCGGAGCTGGAGGTCCGGCACCGCCCGGCGTTCGAGGAAGGGGCGGCCGGGCCGAGCAGGCCTTCACGGCACCTCGCCCCTGCTCCGCGCGTTCTCGTACGCCGTCGCCGCCCGCAGCCGTTCTATCGTCGTCGCGGCCCGCAGGGACTCGGGCGCGCAGTCCCACTCCCGGCCCCCTCCCACCGGTCTCAGCTGCACGTAGGGCCCCTCGTGCCCCATGACCCGGCCCACCTGTCCGCTGCGGGTGTCGACGGCGTACGACCCGACCGGCGGCTTCTTCCCGGCACCGCTCACCGCAACGCCGCCGCGAGGCGTGCCGCGACGGCGACGGAACAGCGGCCCAGATCCACCAGCGGACAGGGCGCCTCTCGCGCGAGGGTCGCCGGGTCGATTCCCAGTGACGGCAACACGATTCCGGCTCTCGCGAGTGCCTGCCGCAATTCCTCCACCGTTTCCTCCGCCTCTTCGACGCAGAGCGCCGAGTGCCGTCCCCCGAGTGATGCGTTCGCTGCCTTCACGGTGCTCCCCTGAGCTGTCGGGTTTCACTCTTCGCATCTCTATAGTGACGCTCCGCGTCTACACTCGGCAGGAGTCTGTGCTCTACAAGTGCTCGGCAGTGCAAAGGGGTTGCCGTGGGCAACGGTTCGCGTCAGGCCGCGTGGGAGTTCTTCGGGGCCGAGTTGAAACGGCGCCGGGAAGACGCGGGGTTCACGCAGGTGGAGTTGGGGGCGCGGGTATTCGTCTCCGGCGGTTACATCGGCCAGTTCGAACAGGCCATTCGCAAGCCGCAGTTGGATGTGGCCCAGCGGATTGACGAGGTGCTGGGTGCCGAGGGGTTCTTCGAGCGCACGTGGCGAAAGCTGATTGATGACAAGCGGTACGCGGATTACTTCGCGGCGGTTGTGGAGCTGGAGCGGACGGCGACGAAGATCTGCGAGTTCGCGCCCGCTGTGATTCCAGGTCTGCTGCAGACGGCAGAGTACGCGCGGGCGGTCACGCTGGCGGCCAACCCGTTCGTCACCGACGAGCACGTGGAAGAGAAGGTGGCCGCCCGGCTGGAGCGCGCCGACATCCTGGACGACGCTACAAGGCCCGAGTATTGGGCGATCCTGCACGAGAACACGCTGCGGGTGCCCGTCGGCGGTCCTTTGGCCATGGCCGGGCAACTGGAGCACGTCACCGCGTTGGCACAGGAGCGGAAGGTGCTGGCGATGGTGGTCCCCCGCTCGGCGGGAGCGTGTGCCTCCATGGCGGCGATGATGCAGCTCATGGAGTTCGAGGACGCGCCGCCAACCCTCTATACAGAGACGTCGTTCTCGGGTGACCTGCTTGACAACCCGGCTGTGGTGAAGCGGGCCCAGCGCGCCTACGATCTGCTCAGGGGCGCCGCGCTGTCGCCGGAGGCGTCCCTCGCCCTGATCGACTCGGCGGCTGAGGACCACAGACGATGCGCGAGTACGACCTGAGCACCACCCGCTGGCGCAAGAGCAGCTACAGCAACGGCGAGGGCGGCAGCTGCGTCGAAGTAGCCGACGGAGTCCCCGGCATCGTCCCCGTCCGCGACAGCAAGTCCCCCCACGGCCCCGTCCTCCTCATCTCCCCGGTCGCCTGGGCCGAGTTCGTCGGCGCCGTGGCTGAGCTGGGTGAGAGGGCACAAGTTCTCAAGTGACCCGAGCGAGCCGCCGGCGGGAAATCTCCGCCGGTTCCGCTCCGAACGCTCGTCGAATGGCCTCCAGGGCCCCTGCTTTTCAGCAATTTCCTCGTGCATCATGTGTTCCGGGAAACCACGACGCCCTACCCGCGCGTCACCCGTTGCGTGCGCAACCGCTGTCGCTGATGGCTGTGATCCGACGGCACGGAAGATGGGGACCCTTGGAGCTGGAATACCGCTTGCTCGGCCCGGTCGAGGCGTGGTGGGGCGGCACGCCCGTGCGTCTCGGCGGGCCCAAGCCGCGGGCGCTGCTGGCCGTGCTGCTGCTGCGCGCCGGGCAGGTCGTGCCCGCTGACGCGCTCGTCGACGCCATCTGGGGCGAGGAACCGCCCGACACGGCGCGGGCGCTGGTGCAGTCGTACGTCTCGGCGCTGCGGCGCGCCCTGCCCGGGGAGGCGGGAGAGACGATCGAGACGCGGTCGCCGGGGTACGTGCTGGAGCCGGGGCCCGGGCGGGTCGATCTCGTACGGTTCGAGGAGCTGACCGCTCAGGGGCGGCGGGCCGCCGCCGAGGGTGATCACCGCTCTGCCGCACGGTCCCTGCGTGAGGCGCTGGCGCTGTGGAGGGGGCCGGCGCTCGGCGGGGTCGGGGGCGCGCTGCGCGGTGAGGCCGTACGGCTGGAGGAGGCCCGGCAGGCGGCGCTGGAGGAGCGGATCTCCGCCGAGCTGGAGATCGCCGGGCAGGAGGCGGACCTCGCGACGGAACTCACCGCGCTGGTCGCGGCCCATCCCACGCGGGAGCGGCTGCGCGGCCAGCTCATGCTCGCGCTCTACCGGCTGGGCCGGCAGGCCGACGCCCTCGCGGTGTACGGCGAGGGGCGCGCCGTTCTCGCCGACGAACTGGGCATCGATCCGGGTCCCGAGCTGAACCGGATGCACGAGGCGGTGCTGCGGGCCGATCCCGGGCTGCTTCCCGGACGGCGGGCCGCCGGCACCGGCCCGGCCGCCCGTACGGGCGCCGCGCCGCGGCCGGTGTCGCTGCTGCCGCCCGCGCTCGGCGACTTCACGGGACGGGAGGCGGAGTCGGCTCAGGTGGCCGAGTGGCTGACCGGGCCGCGCGGCGCGATGCCCGTGGTCGTGGTGTCCGGGCCCGCGGGCGTCGGGAAGTCCGCCCTCGCCGTGCAGGCCGCCCACCGGGTCGCGGAACGGTATCCGGACGGCCAGCTCTACGCCGAGCTGCACGGCTTCAGCGAGCCCGTGCCGCCGGGGGAGGTCCTCGGGCGGCTGCTGCGCGCACTGGGCGCCGATCCGCCCGAGGACCCGGCCGAACGCGGCGACCTCTTCCGCAGCCTCGTCGCGGGGCGCCGCATCCTGCTGGTCCTCGACGACGCGGGCAGCGAGTCGCAGGTGCGTCCGCTGCTGCCGGGCAGCGCGAGCTGCGGGGTGCTGGTGACCTCGCGGACACGGCTCGGCGGGCTCGTCGGCGCCCGCCGGACCGACCTCGACGTCCTGGACGACGTCCGGGGGCTGGAACTGCTGACCCGGGTCATCGGCACCACGTGGGGCGATGGGCGGGAGGAATCCGCCGCGCGGCGGATCGTCGACCTGTGCGGCGGGCTGCCCCTGGCCCTGCGCATCGCCGGAGCGCGGCTGGCGATCCGCCGCCACTGGACGCCCAGCATGCTCGCCGACCGCCTCGCGGACGAACACCGCCGGCTCGACGAGCTGTCCGTGGGCGACCTGGAGGTACGGGCGAGCCTCGGCCTCAGCTACCGGGCGCTGGACGGCAGCGCCCGCCGCGTGCTGCGCCGCCTCGCCACGCTGGGCTCCACCGACGTCGCCGCCTGGACGGTGGCCGCGCTCGCCGACGTACCGGAGGACGAGGCGGAGGAGGTGCTGGAACGGCTCGTGGACGCCCAGCTGCTGCACTGCCCCGGCACGGACCCGGTCGGCCAGCCCCGCTACCGCCTCCACGACCTGGTCCGCGTCTACGCCGCGGAACGAGCCGAGGCAGAGGACTCCGCCCCCGACCGCACCGCCGCCGTGGGCCGCGCCCTGACCGCCGGCCTGTACCTGATGGACCGCGTCACGGAGGCGGCGCCGCCGGGAGCGGTGATACTGCGCCAGAGCCGCGCGGCCGCCGAGGGCCCGTACGACGACCTCGCCGGTCGTGACAAGCCGCCCGGCCCTTCCGCCACGCAGCCACCTTCCACCCCCCAGACCGCCGTCAGCGCCCGGACCACCGAGCGGGTCCTCGCCGACCCGTTCACCTGGTTCGACGCCGAGGCGGGCGCGCTGACCACGGCCGTCGAACGGGCCGCCGCGCTCGGGCTGCACACACTGGCCTGTGAGGCCGCGGCCACGCTGTGCTCGTCCTCGTTCGCCATCAGCAGCCGCTTCGACGCCTGGTGGCGCAGCCACGACGCCGCCCTCGCCGCTGCCCGGCGCGCCGAGGACCTCTGGGGCGAGGCCCTGCTGCTCATCGGCCTGGGCCAGCTCCGCTACGAACAGGACCGCTGCGCCGAGGCACTGGACTACTTCCAGCAGGCGGAGCGGCTCTGCGCGGACCTCGGTGACGTACGCGGCCGCTCCGCCGCCCTGACCGGCCTCGGCAGTGCCTGCCGTGAGCTGGGCGAACTGCGCGCCGCCGAGCGCGCCCTCGCCGACGCCGCCGACGGCTTCCGGCGGCTCGGCGACGACACCGGCATCGGTCTCGCCTGCCGGTACGCCGGTTCCGTACGCCTGGAACTCGGCGACCACGGCACGGCCCTCACCCTCCTCGACGAATCGCTGGAGGCGTACCGGCGGCAGGGCAGCCGCCGTGGCGAGGCCCTCGCGCTGCGCACGCTCAGCCTCATCCACCGGTCCCTCGGCGCGTACGAGACGGCGGCGGGGCTGGCGGGGCGGGCGCGGGAGATCCTGCTGGCCCTCGGGGACCCGCTGATGGCCGCGTACTGCGCGCGGGCGTGGGCCAAGGCGCGGCTGCGCCTCGGTCGTACCGGGGAGGCGGAGTCGGCGCTGCGCGCGGCGCTCGGTGTCTGCCGGGCCCACCAGGACCGTTTCGGCGAGGCGCTGACCCTGCGCACACTCGGCGAGTGCGCGCTGGCCGACGGCCGCCCCGCCGAGGCGGAACGACTGCTGACCGCGTCGATCGCCGGCTGGGACGTGCTGGACCTGCGCCTCCCGCGCGCCCGCGCCCTGCGGGACCTGTCCACGGCGCGCGAGGCGCTGGGCGACGGGGCGGGGGCGGCGGCGCTGCGCGCGGAGGCGACCGCCGTGTTCACCGCCTGCGAGGCCCGCGAACGCGACGAGCCCTGGCCCCGGCCGCCCGAACTGTCACAAAGGTCCTAGGCACCCCTGGAGATCGCAACGTCTTGCCGGGGACTTGCAGAGAACTTGCAGCGGCCTGCGCCAACCTCATGGGTGTCGGGGGACAACTGGTCGGCCGGGTGAGTCCTCACCACCCGGCCGACCAAGGGGCACCACCCAGCCAGGGGGAAGCCAGGCACAGCCCGGGGGAGTTCCGGGGCAGGGGCATCGGGGCACGACTGTCCCTGCCCCGGGGCATCACCACGCGACCGCAGATCGCCTCGACCCGCCCGCATCGCCGTACACCTGTACGCCCGAACCGCCGCGAGAGACGACGCATGCCCCCGATCATCCTCATGAACGATCCCGCGGTCGCCGGTGTCCCCGTGCGGGACTGCGGTGAACCCCTCGTCGATCTGCGGGAGTTGCCCTTCGTGGCCGTGGACTCCCGGCAGGCCGACCCCGAGGGCGCCTACGCGATGGTCCGCGAGGGCGTCGCCTGGCGGCTGGCCCGCGCGGCGCGGCTGCTCCCCGACGGCGTACGACTGCTGGTCACCGAGGGATATCGTCCGCTCGCCCTCCAGGTCACCTACTTCGAGGCGCACGCGGCGAGCCGTTCCCTGCCCTCCCCGGAGAGCGGCCCGCACGTCGCCGGCGCGGCCGTGCACCTCACCCTGTGCACGGCCTCGGGCGAGGAACTCGACCTCGGCACGCGGGTCGGCGCGAGCCCCGAGGAGAGCGCGGACGCCTGCCACACCGACGCCCCGGACATCTCCGGCGAGGCCCGCCGCAACCGCCGCGTCCTCTCCGCCGCGCTCACCACGGCAGGCCTGGTCAACTACCCCACCGAGTGGTGGCACTGGTCCTACGGCGACCGCTACTGGGCCCTCATGACCGGGGCTCCGGCGGCCTGCTACGGCCCGGTGGACGACGTCCGCGCACAGCGGCCCGCCAGGCAGGGCTCCTAGGGCCCTCCGTGGACGCCGCCGGTTGACGCAGGGTGGTGACCCGCGTGGGCGACGGTCACAGGGCGCTGCCGCCCGCATAGATGCACGTATCGCATGGACAGATCTCGGTTTGTTGCTGGACACCGATCCGTTGGTGCTCGGAAACTCTCGCGTAACACCTCGGCCCGCCCCGCTCAGCTTCCACGCACCGCCGCCGAGTGCCGCCCCGGGAAAGCGAGCGCCGCCATGCCGGCAGCCCTGGGTTTCGCCGCGATCGCCGTCTGCCACCGACCGAGACGAGGACCCCATGAGACGGATCACCAGACGCACGGTGCTCGCCGTCACCGCAGGTGCGGTCGCGGCGCCGGCCGTGAGTACGCCGGCCGCCGAGGCCGCCGCCCCCGCGGGAGCCACATCTCCAGGACGACAAGCGGCCCCAGGACGCAATCCGGTCCTGCGAACGGACCTCGTCACGCGGGTGACCCCGAGGAACAACTGGCTGGTGACAGCCGTCGCCATCCAGTACTCGCACCGCATCGACCTACGCGGCGGGGTGATCCCGTCCTCGGCCTTCCAGGTGAAGGCCACTGTGGGCGGGCAGACCGCGGCTCGCACGGTGACCCGGGTCTACACCAACACCGCCGCCGAGGTGGACGACCGGTCCCGGCCCGGACGGCCGGGGGACTACCTGATCATCGAACTCGACCCGAACGACTCCAACGCGCGGGCCGCCGGCACCGATCCCCTCCCGCTCGACCGCGCCTACTCCGTCAGACAGGTGGCGGACGTGCGTACGCCGGACGGTGACCCGGTACTGAAGGCCGGTCCCTTCGCGGTCCGGAACGACGACGTCGTCACTCCCGTGGTCGACGACTTCACCGCCGGGTCGTTCACCGACTCCGCGGGGTTCGAACTGGACTTCCGGCTGTACCGGCCCCAGGGATTCGCGGGGAACCCTCGGACGCGCACCCGGTACCCGCTCGTCGTCACCCTGCACGGCGGTGGCGAAGTCGCGGACAACAACATGACCCAGCTCACGTCCAACCGGATCGCGGTCACGTTCGCCAAGCCGGAACGACAGCGCCGCAACCCCGCGTTCGTCCTCTCTCCGCAGATCCCCCTGCCCCGTCCCATGGACGGCCCCGACGGCACGGACTGGACCGACGCCAAGGTCCAGGGCGCGCTGATCGAACTCATCGACACCTTCGTGAGCGAGCACTCCCGGAACGTGGACACGGCCCGGCTCTATCTCGTCGGCCTGTCCTCGGGTGGGCGCGGTATCTACAGCCTGCTGGCGAAGCGACCCGACGTGTTCGCGGCTGCCCTGCCCACGGCCGGCTGGGGCGACGCGGCCACCATGGAAAGGATCACGCACATCCCGATCTGGGCCGACCACTCCGTCGACGATCCGGTCGTCCCCTACCGGGAAGGCCGGTTCGGCAAGCCCGGCACCTGGACACTGATGAACGCGCTGGAGACCGCCGGCGCACGGGTCAGCCGTGGGGAGTGGGCCAACGATCTGCCGAAGGCACAGTTCGAGGCCCGGTCCCGGGAGCTCCTGAAGCAGGCGCGGGCCGCGCGCAGCCACATCCTGTTCACGAGCTACACGCCCGGAACGACACCGGTGAACCCCCACCTCTCATGGGCCCAGACGTACGAGAACGACGTGGTCATCGACTGGCTCTTCGAGCAGTCCCGCTGATCCTGCCGCCCTCACCTACGGGCGTACCTCGCTGTCCGGTTACCGCGCTCTCACCGCTTCCCCGGAGGTAGACCGATGCGTTCATTCCGTCGTTCGACCAGCACGACCGCACCGTTACGGACCCGACCCCGTGCCATGACGGCACTGGTCGCACTGGCGACCACCATCGGCCTGGCGCTGGCCCTGCTGACAGCCGCGGCCCCGCCCGCGGCCGCCGCCGACCTGCTGTCCCAGGGCAAGCCCGCGACCTCCTCGTCCACGGAGAACGCGTCCACCCCCGCGTCGGCGGCCGTGGACGGCGACACCCGGACGCGCTGGTCGAGCACGTTCAGCGATCCGCAGTGGCTGCGAGTGGACCTGGGCACCACCGCCACCATCAGCCAGGTGGTGCTGCGCTGGGAGGCCGCGTACGCCCGCGCGTTCCGCATCCAGACCTCCGACGACGGCACCACCTGGACCACCGTCTACTCGACCACGACGGGCACCGGCGGCGTGCAGACCCTCGACGTGAACGGCGACGGCCGGTACGTCCGCGTACAGGGCACCCAGCGCGGCACCGCCTACGGCTACTCGCTGTGGGAGTTCCAGGTGTACGGCTCCGGTGGTGGCGTCCCTCCGGGCAACGGGATCCCCGACCCGACGACCGCTTCCCTGGAGGCCCCCAACGGGCCGCTGACCACCGCCGAGTACACCGTTCCCAGCCCGAGCGGATACGGCTCAGGAACCGTCACGTACCCCACGGCCAGTGGCTCGTACCCGGGCGTCGTGCTGATGCCGGGTTATCAGGGCACACAGCAGAACCTGCGGTGGCTCGCACCCCGCCTCGCCTCCTGGGGCTTCGTCGTCATCAACGTCGGAACCAACACGCTCACCGACGACCCCGCCTCACGCGGCCGTCAGATCACCGCAGCCGGCACCCAGCTGCTCGCGCTCGGCAACGCCACCGGCAACCCGCTGTCGGGGAAGCTCAACGGCACCCTGGGCGCGGCCGGTCACTCGATGGGCGGCGGTGGCGTCATGGCGGCCCTCCGGGACGACTCACGCTTCCGGGCGGGCGTACCCACAGCCCCGTACTACCCGAACGCGAACTTCTCCGGCGTCACCGACCCCACCTTCTTCCTGACCTGTCAGAGCGACCCTGTCGCCCACGGCGACACCTACGCGCTGCCCTGGTACAACTCCATGTCCCAGGCCGAGAAGCTCTACATCGAGGTTCCGGGCGACCATCTGTGTCCGATGACGGGCTATGGCGACAAGGCCAAGCAGGGCAAGTGGATCGTGTCGTTCCTCAGCCTCTGGCTGCGTGCCGACACCCGCTTCAGCCAGTTCCTGTGCGGTCCCGTGCGTGATGCCGACAAGAACAACACATCCCTGGTCACGCGCTGGACGGACACCTGCCCGTTCTGACCGGCTCGCTCGGATCGCTCCGCGGCCCGGGCACGGGCCGCGAGGGGGCCGCCGGCACCGCGGGGCCTCGCCCCGCGGACCTCCACCCGCGCGCAACCCACACCGCTCAACCGCCGGAGGCCCCCGCACAGTCGGCGCACGTGCCGAAGATCTCCACCGTGTGGGCCACGTTCACGTACCCGTGCTCCGCCGCGATCGCGTCCGCCCACTTCTCCACCGCGGGCCCCTCCACCTCGACGGCCTTGCCGCAGACACGGCAGACCAGGTGGTGGTGATGCTCCCCCGTGGAGCAGCGGCGGTACACCGACTCACCGTCGGAGGTGCGCAGGACATCCACCTCGCCCGCGTCGGCGAGGGACTGCAAGGTGCGGTACACGGTGGTCAGCCCGACCGAGTCGCCCTTGTGCTTGAGCATGTCGTGGAGCTCCTGCGCACTGCGGAACTCCTCGACCTCGTCGAGCGCCGCCGCCACGGCTGCACGCTGCCGGGTGGCACGACCCCGTACGGGTCCAGCGGTCGTCACCGTCGCCTCCTCACGTCTGCGCTTTGCCGGGCCATTGTGCCAGTCCGGGCTGAGAGGAGTCAGACGCCGATGCCGTCCCTCCCCGCCGGGGAACCGCCACCGGCCTGAGCCGTCGCCCTGCCCGCCTCCGGGATCGCGCACTCCGCCGGATCGCCCGCCCCGTGTTCCAGCACCCGCGCCCTCCGCCGCGCCAGCGGCGCCGCCAGTGCCGTGAGCAGCAGGAACGCCCCGATGGTCAGCAGCACGATCGTCGCCCCGGGCGGCACGTCCTGGTAGTAGGACGTGACCGTGCCGCTGATCGTCACCGTCACCCCGATGGCCACCGCGATCGCGAACGTCGCCGCGAAGCTCCGGCTGAGCTGCTGCGCCGCCGCCACGGGCACCACCATCAGGGCGGAGACGAGCAGGAGGCCGACCACCCGCATCGCGACCGTCACCGTCACCGCCGCCGTCACCGCCGTGAGCAGGTTGAGCGCCCGCACCGGCAGGCCCGTGACCCGCGCGAACTCCTCGTCCTGGCTCACCGCGAACAGCTGGCGGCGCAGACCGATCGTCACGAGCACCACGAAGGCCGCCAGCAGGCAGATCGCCGTCACGTCCGACGGCGACACCGTCGACAGGGAGCCGAAGAGGTACGAGGTGAGGTTCGCGGTGGAGCCCGTCGGCGCGAGGTTGATGAACATCACACCGCCCGCCATGCCCCCGTAGAAGAGCATCGCCAGCGCGATGTCGCCGCGCGTCCGCCCGTACCAGCGGATCAGCTCCATGAGCACCGCGCCCAGCACGGACACCAGCGTCGCCATCCACACCGGGGACCAGGACAGGAGGAAGCCCAGGCCCACACCCGTCATCGCCACGTGGCCGATGCCGTCGCCCATCAGGGCCTGGCGGCGCTGGACGAGGTAGATGCCGATCGCGGGGGCGGTGATGCCGACGAGGACGGCGGCGAGCAGCGCCCGCTGCATGAAGGCGTAGTTCAGGAGGTCCATGGTTCAGTGCCTTCTCAGCTCAGCAGGCCCGTACGGATGGGTTCCGCGCCCGGAGCCGCGTGCGGGTGGACGTGGTCGTGGCCGGGCAGCGCGTGCTGGCCGACCGCCTTGGGAGGCGGGCCGTCGTGGACCACGCAGCCGTCGCGCAGGACGACCGCGCGGTCGATCAGCGGCTCCAGCGGCCCGAGTTCGTGCAGGACGAGGAGGACGGTCGCGCCCTTGCCCACCTGCTCCCGCAGGGTCTCGGCCAGCACCTCCTGGCTGGCGAGGTCGACGCCCGCCATCGGCTCGTCCATGATCAGCAACTCGGGCTCGCAGGCGAGGGCGCGGGCGATCAGGACGCGCTGGTGCTGGCCGCCGGAGAGGGCGTTCACGGAGTCCTTCGCCCGGTCCGCCATGCCGACCAGGGTCAGGGCGCGGCGTATCGCCTCGTGGTCGGCCTTGCGCAGGACGCCGAACCGGGCGCGCGACAGCCGGCCCGAGGCGACCACCTCCGTCACCGTCGCCGGGACGCCGCCCGCGGCCGTGGTGCGCTGCGGCACGTACCCGACCCGCTTCCAGTCGGAGAAACGGGCGCGCGGGGTCCCGAAGATCTCGATCTCGCCCGCGCCGACCGGCACCTGGCCGATGATGCTGCGGACGGCCGTCGACTTGCCGGAGCCGTTGGCGCCGAGCAGCGCGACGACCTCACCGCGACGCACGGTGAGGTCGATGCCGCGCAGGACGGTGCGCGAGCCCAGCTCGGCACGGACGCCGCGCAGGGATATGACGGCCTCGGTGACGGGCTCGTCGCTCATCCTTACGTCCTCCACAGGGTCACTTGGCGCCCAGTGCGGTCTGCAGCGCCTTGAGGTTGGCTTCCTGCACCGAGAAGTAGTCCTTGCCCCGGGACTTGGACGTGATGCCCTCGATGGGATCGAGCACGTCCGTCTTCAGGTTCGCGTCCTTGGCGACGGTCTTCGCGGTCTTGTCGCTGACGAGGGTCTCGTAGAAGACGGTGGAGACGCCGTCGGCCTTCGCCATCTTCTCAAGCTCCTTCACGCGGGCGGCGCTCGGCTCCGACTCGGGGTCGAGGCCGGCGATGGCCTCCTCGGTCAGGCCGTAGCGCTCGGCGAGGTAGCCGAAGGCGGCGTGGGTGGTGATGAAGACCTTGGTCTTCGTGTTCTTCAGGCCGTTCCTGAACTGCGAGTCGAGCGCGCCGAGCCTCTCGACCAGTTCCTCGGTGTTCGTCTTGTAGACGTCCGCGTGGTCCGGGTCGGCCTTCTCGAAGGCGGCGCCGACGCCCTTGGCGACCTCGGCGTACTTCACCGGGTCGAGCCAGATGTGGGGGTCCTTGCCGCCCTCCTCCTCGCCGTGCTCGTCGTCGTGTTCGGCCGCGTGGCCGCCGACCTCGTTGCCGTGCTCCTCCAGGGAGGTCAGCGTCGTGGCGTCGATCTTCGTCTTGACCCCGGACTGGGAGACCGCGTCGTCGACGGAGGGCTGGAGGCCCTTGAGGTAGAGGACCGCGTCCGACTCCTGCAGCTGCGCGGTCTGCTTGGCGCTGATCTCCAGGTCGTGCGGCTCCTGGCCGGGCTGGGTGAGACTGGTGACGTTGGCGTACTTCCCGCCGATCTGCTCGGCGAGGAAGGCCATCGGGTAGAACGACGCCACGACGTCGAACTTGTCCGTGTTGCCCGTGGCCGCGGACGAGTCCGAGCACGCGGTGAGGGTTCCGAGGCCGAGGACGGTGGCCGCCGCGACTGCGGTCCCGGATATGACAGAGCGACGGTGTCGTCGTACTACGTTCATGACAGTCATTTTCACCAAAGTTGGAAATGATTGTCAACAAGCCTCCGGTAAGAGACCGGAGTAAGGCCGGGGTAAGGGGACGGTGACCGTTTTGCGGCATCTCCTGACCGAACCGATTTGATTGGAGGGGAGCCTCCGCCGGTAACCTGAAGCATTCGCTCTGAGGCGCATCGCTTCCCTCCCGGAGCGCATCCGCTTCGTCGCCCGTCGTCGTAATGAAGAGAGCACCGTGGCCGCCGACAAGATCGACACCATCGTCAGCCTGAGCAAGCGCCGTGGCTTCGTATTCCCGTGCAGCGAGATCTACGGTGGCCAGCGTGCCGCCTGGGACTACGGACCGCTGGGTGTCGAGCTCAAGGAGAACATCAAGCGCCAGTGGTGGCGCTACATGGTGACGTCGCGCGAGGACGTCGTCGGTATCGACTCCTCCGTGATCCTGGCGACCGAGGTCTGGGTCGCCTCCGGCCACGTCGCGACCTTCACCGACCCGCTCACCGAGTGCACCTCCTGTCACAAGCGGTTCCGCGCGGACCACCTGGAGGAGGCGTACGAGGCGAAGCACGGCCGCATGCCCGAGAGCCTCGCCGAGGTCAACTGCCCGAACTGCGGCAACAAGGGCCAGTTCACCGAGCCCAAGCAGTTCTCCGGCCTGCTCTCCACCCACCTCGGCCCCACGCAGGACTCCGGCTCCATCGCCTACCTGCGCCCCGAGACCGCCCAGGGCATCTTCACCAACTTCGCCCAGGTGCAGACCTCCTCGCGCCGCAAGCCGCCGTTCGGCATCGCGCAGATGGGCAAGTCGTTCCGCAACGAGATCACGCCGGGCAACTTCATCTTCCGCACCCGCGAGTTCGAGCAGATGGAGATGGAGTTCTTCGTCAAGCCGGGCGAGGACGAGAAGTGGCACGAGTACTGGATGCAGGAGCGCTGGAACTGGTACACGGGCCTGGGCCTGCGTGAAGAGAACATGCGCTGGTACGAGCACCCGCAGGAGAAGCTCTCCCACTACTCCAAGCGCACCGCCGACATCGAGTACCGCTTCCGCTTCGGCGGCAGCGAGTGGGGCGAGCTGGAGGGTGTCGCCAACCGCACGGACTACGACCTGGGCGCCCACTCCAAGGCGTCGGGCCAGGACCTGTCGTACTTCGACCAGGAGGCCGGCGAGCGCTGGACGCCGTACGTGATCGAGCCGGCGGCCGGTGTGGGGCGCACCATGCTGGCCTTCCTCCTGGACGCGTACGTCGAGGACGAGGCGCCCAACGCCAAGGGCAAGATGGAGAAGCGCGTGGTGCTGCGCCTCGACCCGCGGCTCGCCCCCGTCAAGGTCGCCGTGCTGCCGCTGTCCCGCAACCCGGAGCTGTCCCCGAAGGCGAAGGGGCTCGCGCAGGCGCTGCGGCAGCACTGGAACATCGAGTTCGACGACGCGGGGGCGATCGGCCGGCGGTACCGGCGCCAGGACGAGATCGGGACGCCGTTCTGTGTGACGGTGGACTTCGACACGCTGGACGACAACGCGGTCACTGTTCGTGAGCGGGACTCGATGAAGCAGGAGCGGGTGTCGCTGGACCAGATCGAGGGGTACCTGGCGGGGCGTCTCATCGGCTGCTAGTCGCGCGCATCTGAAGGCGGGCTGAAATACCCCGGTTCTGTCACGTCCGTAACGGATGTAACAGAACCGGGGTTTTCGCAATCCCGGGGACAAACCGCTCCGAAGGAAGGGGCATGCGGGCCCGCAGAGCGCGGGCCGGAAACCTTCCCACGGGGGCGGACATGCGCAAGCAGGCAGTCATAGGCGTACTGACGATGGCGGTGGCGATCGGGACGGTCGGAACCGTCGGGACGGGAGTCCTGGGCGGGGACGGGGCGTCGTCCTCCGTGAGCGACGTCGCGTCCAGGGCGCAGCTCGGCGGGGCGCCCAAGGCGCTCGCCGGAAGCGGCCCGAGGGCCGTCGGGCTCACGTCCGACCAGCGGCTGGTCACGTTCAAGACCGACCGGCCCGGCGCCGTCATCCCGCTCGGCAGGGTCTCCGGACTCAAGGGCGACAACAAGCTCGTGGGCATCGACTACCGCGTGCAGAACGGCAAGCTGTACGGCGTCGGCGACAGGGGCGGCATCTACACCCTCCGCGAGATCGGCGCCCGCGCCACCAAGGTCTCCCAGCTCACCGCCCCGCTCCAGGGCAGGTCGTTCGGTGTCGACTTCAATCCGGCCGCCAACCGGCTGAGGGTGATCAGTGACACCGGACAGAACCTCCGCCACAACATCGACGACCCGGCGGGCGCCCCGGCCGCGGGCACCACGGCCGTCGACGGCACCCTCACCAACCCGCCCGTGCCGCCCGCCACCGCGGGCGCCACGGCCCAGGGCGTGACCGGAGCGGCGTACACGAACAACGACCTCGACGCCACGACCGCGACCACCCTCTTCGACCTCGACACCGCCCAGGACCAGGTGGCGGTCCAGTCCCCGGCCAACGCGGGCAGCCTCGCGCCCACCGGCAAGCTCGGCGTCGACGTTCCGCCGAACTCCGGCTTCGACATCCACAGCCCGGCCCGGAGCGGCACGAACACCGGGTACGCCGTCACGGGCGACCGGGTGTTCCGGGTCAACCTGCTGACCGGCAGGGCGACGGCGACCGGTGCCTTCCCGTCGGGGCGGCGGGTCGTGGACCTGGCGATCCCGCTGAAGCAGGGCTGAGGTCGACGAGGGGCTCGCGGGAGGTCCCGGCACCTGCTGACGCGTGACGGCTGACGCATGACAGCTGACAGATATTGAAATCTGTCAGCTGTCATGCCAGGCTGGAGTCACGTCATCCGTGGGTCCCCGCGTCCAGCGGCCCGCCCCACGGCTCACGGGACCCCAAGGAGCTCTCATGCAAACCCGCCCCCTCGGCACCACCGGCCCCCAGGTCTCCGCTCTCGGCCTCGGCTGCATGGGCATGTCCGCGCTGTACGGCGAGGCGGACCGGGCCGAGTCCGTCGCGACGATCCACGCCGCGCTCGAAGCGGGCGTGACCCTGCTCGACACCGGCGACTTCTACGGCATGGGCCACAACGAGATGCTGATCGGTGAGGCCCTGCGCTCCGCCCCGGCGGCGCGGCGCGAACAGGCGCTCACCAGCGTCAAGTTCGGCGCCCTGCGCGGCCCGGACGGGGAGTGGCTCGGGTACGACGGCCGGCCGGCCGCGGTCAGGAACTTCGCCGCGTACTCGCTCCAGCGTCTCGGTGTGGACCACATCGACGTCTACCGGATCGCCCGGATCGACCCCGGCGTGCCGATCGAGGAGACGGTCGGCGCGATCGCGGAGCTGGTGGAGAAGGGATACGTACGGCACATCGGACTGAGCGAGGCCGGCGCGGAGACGATCCGGCGCGCCGCAGCCACGGCCCCGATCGCGGACCTCCAGATCGAGTACTCGCTCATCTCACGCGGCATCGAGGACCAGATCCTGCCGACGACGCGCGAGCTGGGCATCGGCATCACGGCGTACGGGGTGCTGTCCCGTGGCCTGATCTCCGGCCACTTCACCGAGGACCGGCAGCTCGCCGCCAACGACTTCCGCGCGCACTCACCCCGCTTCCAGGGCGACAACCTCCGCCACAACCTCGGCCTCGTCGAGGCGCTGCGGAAGATCGCCGAGCAGAAGGGCGTGAGCGTCGCCCAGATCGCGATCGCCTGGGTGCTCTCGCGCGGCGACGACATCGTGCCGCTGGTCGGCGCCCGCAGGCGCGACCGGCTGGCCGAGGCGCTGGGCGCCCTGGACGTCACCCTGGACGCGGCCGACCTGGCGGCGATCGAGGACGTCGTGCCGGCGGGTGCCGCCGCGGGCGACCGCTACGGGGCGGCCCAGATGGCACACCTCGACAGCGAGCGCTGACCGCCCCTCCGGGTACGGTCTGACTCATGGCCCCGACCCCGCAGACCCTGACCGCCGAGCGCATCCTCGAAGCGACCGAGGAGGTGCTGCGCCGTCACGGCCCCGCCAAGGCGACCGTGGTGGACGTGGCACGCGCGCTCGGTGTCAGCCACGGCAGTGTCTACCGGCACTTCCGTACGAAGGCGGCGCTGCGGGAGGCGGTGACGAAGCGGTGGCTGGACCGCACCACCGATGTCCTCGCCGGCATCGCCGCCGAGGACAGGGACCCGGAGGTCCGGCTGCGCGAGTGGTTCTCGGTCCTGTTCGCGGCCAAGCGCCGCAAGGCGGGTGACGACCCCGAGCTCTTCGCCACGTACATGGTGCTGACCGAGGAGAACGGCGACGCCGTCGGCGAGCACATCGCCGATCTGGTCGGCCAGCTGCGGCGGATCGTCGAGGCGGGCGTCGCCGCCGGCACCTTCACCGCCCACGACCCCGAGACCACGGCCCGCGCCCTCTTCCACGCCTCGCGCCGCTTCCACGACCCGCGCTACTCCTCCGAGTGGGAACAGCCCGGCACCGAGGACGACTTCCAGGCCGTGGTGGACCTGCTGGTGCGGGGCCTCAAGGCCTGACGGCCCCGCGGCTCGGGTGCTCCGGCCTCACGCCACGCAGAACTCGTTGCCCTCGGGGTCGAGCATCACCCACCAGTGGCCCGCGGGGCCCTGGTCCACTTCGTGTACGCGGTTGGCGCCCAGGGACTCCAGGTGGGAGACCAGCGTGTCGAGGCCGCCTGGTTCGGCGTGGATGTCGATGTGGAGGCGGTTCTTCACCGTCTTCGGCTCCGGGACGTCCTGGAAGAGCAGGCGGCGGCCCTTTCCGACGCCGGTGAACGGGTCGTACGGGTCCTCGGGGTGCCGCACGGCGGCGTAGCCCCGGAAGACGCGGTGGCCGTTGTGCTCGGTGACCGCCGCCTCGGGGAGGTCGCCCGACGACAGGAGGTGGCCGACGAGCGCGGTCGGGTCCTCCACCTCGTAGCGCAGGGCCGCGGCCCAGAAGTCCGCCTGCGTCTGGGCGTCCCGGGTGTCGATGACCAGCTTCCAGTTCAGAGCAGCTCTCATGTAACTGGTTATATTGGTTACGAGGGTCGGGCGTCCACTGGTCGGAGGTGTCGCGCGTGTCAGGGATGGTGCTGCGGTCCCACTCCGGGGCCTCCTACCGGTTCGACCCCGGTGCCCTCTGCCTCGAACTGCTCGTCACCGGAGGGCCCGGTGCCTTCCGCAGGTTCGAGGTGCTCCACGCGCCCGCCGACCTGGTCGCCTGGGCGGGGCGGTCGAGGCTCACGCCCACGCCCGCGCTCGATGTCACGGATCGGGACGTGGCATACGCCCGCCGGGTCCGGGACGCGCTGTTCCGTGTCGCCGTCGCGCGTGTCCGCGGCGGGCTGCCGGAGTTCGGGGTGGCGGGCGGTGGGCGTGCGGACCTGGACGTCATCAACGAGGCCGCCGCGCATCCGCCGCTGGTCCCCGTGATCGGGGGTGACGGCGGACGGCGCGAGTGGGCCGGGGTGGCCGGCGGGGCCCAGCTCCTGTCCACCGTCGCCCGCGACGCCGTCGAACTGCTGACCGGGCCGTACGCCGAGCGCGTCCGGATGTGCTCCGGCGAACGCTGCTACCTCGTCTACGTCGACACCTCCAGGCCCGGCCGGCGTCGCTGGTGCTCCATGGAGCACTGTGGCAACCTCCACAAGGTGCGGGCCCTGCGCGCCCGCCGGGCCGGGGAAGGGCCTGGAGGGCGTCCGGAAGAACCGCAGGAAGAACCGCGGGAAGAACCCAAGGGAGAACAGCAGGAAAAGCCCCAGGAAGAACCGCAGGACGAACTCCGAAAAGGGTGACCGTCATGCCCATCGGACTCACCAGGGACGCCGGCTGGCAGATCGGTGTCTCCCGCACCCTGCGCCAGCCCCGCTCCGCCGTATGGGAGTTCATCAGCGGTACGGACGGGTTGGCGCTGTGGCTCGGGCCCGGCGCGGAGCTCGCCCCGGAGCCCGGCAGTCCGTACGAGACCGATGCCGGCGTGGGCGGTGAGGTGCGCGGCTACCGGCCGGGCGACCGCATCCGCGTCACGTACGGCCCCACCACGGTCCAGGTCGCCCTCACCGCCGCCGCCGGAGGCCGGACCGTGCTCCGCTTCCACCAGGAGCGGATGGCGAGCGCCGAGGAGCGCGAGCGTCAACGCGCCCACTGGCAGCGGGTGATGGAGCGGGTCGCCGCCGCGCTCGACGAGCGGTACGAGGGCCCGGGCTCCTGACCCTGCCCCACAGCGTTCGTCAGGAGCTTGGCCCGGCAGCGGCGTCCGAGGGCGTTCCGGGTGCCGTGTGGAGGATCTCGCGGGCCTGCTCCGCGGCGCGGGCGGTGCTCTCGCCGACGAAGTCGAGGAAACGGGCCATGTTCTCGAAGCGGGTGCCGGCCGGGGTGTACGGGCCGAGGACGCCGACGCCCTGCCGCATGGTCTCGGCCATCTGGGCGATGGAACGGGCGCTGGCCATCATCGACTGGTACCAGACGTCGTCGTCGACGACGTAGCGCTCGCGGCGGCGTTCGTCGCGCTCCCGGCGGACCATGCCCTGGCTCTCGAGGAACGCGATCGCCTTGGAGACGGACGCCGGGCTGACATCGAGGCGCTGGACGAGGTCGGACGCGGTGAGGGTGCCCGTGTCGGCGAGGGTGAGGCAGGCCATCACCCGGGCCATCATCTTGGGCATGCCCGAAGCCATCATGACGGTGGTGAACGTCTCCTCGTACGCGCGGACCGCCTCGGCGTCGCGCCCGTAGGCCTGCGGGGGCACCTCCGGCCCCCGGGGCACGGCCTTCCTGCGCCGGTGGGCGCGGTGCTCGGTCGCGCGGTGGGCCAGGTCGGCGCGGTAGCTGGTGGGGCCGCCGTTGCGCATCACCTCGCGGGTGATGGTCGAGGTCGGGCGGTCGAGGCGTCTGGCGATCTCCGCGTAGGCGAGGCCGTCGGCCAGCCCCGACGCGATCTGCTGACGTTCCTGCTGGGTGAGCCTGCCTCCCGGCATCGCGGTCTCCTTCGTGGTCCGTGGAGCCCCCACTCTAGCGTTCACTCCAATTCATTGCAACGAGAGGCGTGCAGAGCTGTTGCGTTATCTTCGAGGCTGTTGCAACGATTTCCCTGCTTTCACCTGCATAAATGAATGATGTGCGCAACGATCGCGTTGCCATATCCATGAATGCAACGTAGCGTTTTCGTCATCGGAAACGACGAGCCGAAGGGGCTCGCGACCAGATGAAGGAGCGCACGATGCAGAAGTTCGACACCTCCGCCCCGGTGACCGCCGTCCTCGCCATCCCCGCCGGCCGCATCCGGTTCATCGCCGCCGACCGGGCCGACACCACGGTCGAGGTCCTGCCCGCCAACGCCTCGAGGAGCCGTGACGTGAAGGCGGCGGAGCAGGTCGAGGTGGCCTACGGCGACGGGGTGCTGAGGATCGAGGCACCCAAGGCGAAGAACCGGATCCTCGGGGACTCCGGATCCGTCGAGGTGACCGTCCAGCTGCCCGCCGGCTCCCGCGTCGAGGCGAAGGCGGCCGCCGCCGAGTTCCGGGGCGTCGGACGGCTCGGTGACGTCGCCTTCGAGGGCGCGTACGGCGAGCAGGTCGCCGTCAAGCTCGACGAGGCCGCGAGCGTCCGCCTCGCAGCACTCGCCGGTGACGTCTCGGTCGGCCGCCTCACCGGCCCCGGGGAGATCAGCGTCCAGAAGGGCCACATCAACGTCGCCGAGGCCGCGCGCGGCACCCTCACGCTGAGCACCCAGCAGGGCGACGTCACCGTCGGCGCCGCCCGCGGAGTGTCCGCCACCCTCGACGCCGGCACCACCTACGGCCGCGTCCACAACACCCTCGAGAACACCGGCGCCGCAGGCCTCGACATCCACGCCACCACGTCCTACGGCGACATCACCGCCCGCAGCCTGTAACCGCCCGCAGCTTCCCAAGGAGTACCCCTCATGACCAACCCGGCCATCGCGGCGAACGGGCTGCGCAAGTCCTACGGCGACAAGGTCGTACTGGACGGCGTCGACCTGGCCGTCCCGGAAGGAACGATCTTCTCCCTGCTCGGCCCGAACGGTGCCGGCAAGACCACCGCCGTGAAGATCCTGTCCACGCTCATCACCGCCGACGGCGGGCAGGCCCAGGTCGCGGGCCACGACCTGGCCGCCGACCCGCAGGCCGTGCGCGCCGCGATCGGGGTCACCGGGCAGTTCTCCGCCGTCGACGGCCTGATCACCGGCGAGGAGAACATGCTCCTCATGGCGGACCTGCACCACCTGTCCAAGCGGGAGGGGCGGCGGGTCACCGCCGAGCTGCTGGAGCGCTTCGACCTCACCGAGGCCGCGAAGAAGCCCGCCTCCACGTACTCCGGCGGCATGAAGCGGCGCCTGGACATCGCCATGACCCTGGTCGGCGACCCGCGGATCATCTTCCTCGACGAGCCCACCACCGGCCTCGACCCCCGCTCCCGCCACACCATGTGGCAGATCATCCGCGAGCTCGTCACCGGCGGCGTCACCGTCTTCCTCACCACCCAGTACCTGGAGGAGGCCGACGAACTCGCCGACCGCATCGCGGTGCTCCACGACGGGAAGATCGCCGCCGAGGGCACCGCCGACGAGCTCAAGCGGATCGTCCCCGGCGGACACGTCAGGCTCCGCTTCACCGACCCGGCTGCCTACCAGAGTGCCGCCGTCGCCCTGCGCGAGGCCGCCCGGGACGACGAATCCCTCGCCCTGCAGATCCCCAGCGACGGAAGCCAGCGCGAACTGCGGTCCGTCCTCGACTGGCTGGACTCCGCCGGCGTCGAGGCCGACGAGCTGACCGTGCACACCCCCGACCTCGACGACGTGTTCTTCGCCCTCACCGGCCCGGCCGACGTCCCCAACCAGCCCAAGGAGACTGCCCGATGAGCACCCTTTCCCTCGCCGTGCGCGACTCGTCCACGATGCTGCGCCGCAACCTGCTGCACGCCCGGCGCTACCCGTCCCTCACCCTGAACCTGCTGCTGACGCCGATCATGCTGTTGCTGCTCTTCGTCTACATCTTCGGCGACACCATGAGCGCGGGCATCGGCGGTGGCGGCGCCGACCGCTCCCAGTACGTCGCCTATCTCGTCCCGGGCCTGCTGCTGATGACCATCGGCTCCACCACGATCGGCACCGCGGTCTCCGTCTCCAACGACATGACCGAGGGCATCATCGCCCGCTTCCGCACGATGGCGATCCACCGCGGTTCGGTGCTCATCGGGCACGTCGTCGGCAGCGTGCTGCAGTCGGTCATCAGCGTGGTCCTCGTCGGCGCCGTCGGCGTGGCGATCGGGTTCCGCTCCACCGACGCCACCGTCCTGGAGTGGTTCGCCGCCTTCGGGCTGCTCGTGTTCTTCGCCCTGGCGCTCACCTGGATCGCGGTCGGCATGGGCCTGGTCAGCCCGAACGCCGAGGCCGCCAGCAACAACGCGATGCCGCTGATCTTCCTGCCGCTCATCTCCAGCACCTTCGTCCCGGTCGACGCGATGCCGGGCTGGTTCCAGCCGATCGCCGAGTACCAGCCCTTCACTCCGGCCATCGAGACGCTGCGCGGCCTGCTGCTCGGCACCGGGATCGGCCACAACGGATGGCTCGCCGTCGCCTGGTGCCTGGGTCTCGCGGTGCTCGGCTACTTCTGGTCGACCTCGAAGTTCAACAGCGACCCGAAGTAACCGCCATGACAGCGCGGGCCGCCTCCCGCACCCCGTCCCATCCGAGGGCGGCGTACACCGACACTCCGTCGCGTACGCCGCCCCTTCGGCGTTCCCGGACGCCGCCGCCCGGCCCGCACCAGGAGGTGCGGGTCACCTCCGACCTGGGTGATCACTCCGACCTGGGGTCCACCGTCGCCTGGTGTTCCTCGGCGAGGTGCTCCTCCGCCTTCAGCCACGGCAGGAACTGGGCGCCCTTCCGCCAGCCGCACGTGTCGCATTTGATCGTGCGCTGCACGCCCGCGCGTTCCACCCGGACGGTGTGTTCGCGCCCGTGCTGGTCCCAGCGGGTCACCTTGCTCGTGTTGATCTCCAGCATGACGCCTCCTGGCGACGCTCGGTACTCCAGGGGTTGTTGAGCCTTCTGGTTGTTTGTGCCGCAAGGAGTGTGCAGCAAGACCAACATCAACAGGGGGTCAGGGGGTGGTGAGTTCGAACTCAGTGCTGCCGCACGGCGCTCACATCCTGGAACCTGCCCTAGCTGATCGTCCTCGGCAGTCGCAGACTGAGCGTCACCGTCAGCGCGATGCCCGCCAGTTGGACGAGGAGTGTCGTCACCAGGGCGTTGCCCATGCCCATCGCCGGGATCAGGGAGAGGAAGAGGGTGCCCAGGGTGGCCACGCCCAGGGCGAGGGCCGACTGCTGGGTGGTGACCATGACGCCGCTGCCGACGCCCGCCCGTGCCGGCGGGACCTCGGAGAGGACGAGCCGGAGGACGACGGGGAGTTGGAGGGCCTGACCGGCGCCCGCGATCGTCATGCCGGGCAGGAGGGGCAGCCAGGTCAGGTCGGGCCAGGTCCGCCACACGGCGAACGCCATCAGAGCCACGCCCACCGCCTGGACCAGCCCGCCCACGGTCACCACACGGGTGCCGTACCGGGCGACCAGCCGCGGACCGGCCAGCGAGACGAAGAAGAACGACACCGCCATCGGGGAGAGAGCGAGACCCGCCTCGACCGGCCCCAGCCGCGCACCCTGCTGCAGCGCCACCGCGATCACGAACATGAACCCGCTGAAGCCCAGCGAGAACGGCACGATCATGACCAGGCCCCGGCGCAGGGACGCGAGGGCGAAGAGGCTGGGCGGTACGAGGGGCGTCCGGCCCAGGCGGTCCTCCCTGCGCTCGACCAGGTAGAAGGCGAGGGCAGCGAACGGGAACGCGGCCAGCGCCAGCCACGTCCACAGCGGCCAGCCCGCCGCCCGGCCCTCGGTGAGCGGCGCGAGAAGGGTCAGCAGGGACACGGCCAGCAGGACCGTGCCGGGGCCGTCCACGGGCTCCGGGTGGGACGAGCGGGTCTCGGGCACGGCACGCGCGGCCAGGACCAGGCCGACCACGACGACGGGCACGTTCACCAGGAACACCGAACGCCAGCCGGCGCCCGCGCCCCCAAGAAAAGCAAGCGGCGTCGCCGCCACGAGGACGCCGCCGAGGATCTGCCCGGCCACCATGGAGAGTCCGGCCGTCGCGCCGTACAGGCTCATCGCGCGGGCGCGGCGCGTGCCGGAGGTCGTCGACTGGATGGTGGCGAGCACCTGCGGCAGCATCACCGCCGCCGCGGCGCCCTGCGCGACCCGCGCCGCCACCAGCGACCAGGCGTCAGGGGCGAGTCCGCACGCCAGCGAGGTCAGCCCGAAGGCGGCCATGCCCCACAGGAAGAGCCGGCGCCGCCCGAAGAGGTCGCCGAGACGGCCGCCGAGCACCAGCAGCACGGCGTACGCGAGTCCGTACCCGGCGACGACGAGTTCCAGGACCGTCTCGCTCGCGGCGAGGTCGCGACCGATCGTCGGCAGGGCCACGTTGACGATGAAGAAGTCGATGAGCGGGAGGGCCGCGCCGAGCAGGACGGTGAACAGCCCCAGGCCGCCGAGTACGGACGGCGGGGCGGTGGGGGCGCGGACGGGGGTGGTGGAGATGGCTTCTGTATCGGTCACGTGGACGAGGTTCGTACGCCGCTGAGCCTGGTACCAGAGTCTCCTTATCCTGGTACCAGGACTACCTGGCAACAGGTTCCGCGCGGCGGCAGGCTGGAGGCATGACGACCATGGCGGTACGGGCGACCGAAGCACAACCCCGGCCCGCGCGGGAGCCGGCGACGCAACGGCCCCGCGCGGCACAGGAGTCGGAGTTCCGTCGCACCGAACTCGCCGCGTTCCTGCGCCACCGCCGGGAGCACATCACGCCCGAGCAGGTCGGCCTGCCGCGCGGCCGCCGCCGCCGTACGCCCGGGCTGCGCCGTGAGGAGGTCGCACAGCTCTCCGCGGTGGGCGTCACCTGGTACACCTGGCTCGAACAGGCCCGGGACATCCAGGTCTCCGTGCAGGTCCTCGACGCCCTCGCCCGCACCCTGCTCCTCGACCCCATCGAGCGCGAGCACCTGTTCAACCTGGCCGGGGCGGTCGATCCCTCGCCGGGCAGCAACTGCCCGTCGGTCACTGCGGCGCAGCGGGCGATCCTCGAACAACTGGAGCCGTTCCCGGCCTGCCTGCAGAACAGCCGGTACGACATCCTCGCCTACAACCGCACGTACGGCCTGCTGCTCTGCGACCTCGACACGGTGCCGCCCGAGGACCTGAACTGCATCGTCCTCGCCCACACCCACGAGGAGTGGCGCTCGTCGATCGTGCACCTGGAGGAGACGACCCGGCTCATGGCCGCGAAGCTGCGCGCCGCCATGGCCGGCAACCTCTCCGACCCCGCGTGGAAGGCCCTGTTGAAGCGGCTGCGCACCGAGTCCGCCGAGTTCCGCGCGACCTGGGACCGCCATGAGGTGGTCGGCGCCCACAGCAAGCGCAAGCAGTTCGTGAACGCCCACGTCGGCCCCCTCACCCTGGACCACACCGACCTCTGGCTCAGCCCGCACAACGGGCCGCGGATGGTGACGTACGCACCGGCCGACGAACAGTCGCGCGAGCGCCTGGAGAAGCTGCACGCGATCGCGCTGGAACGGGAGGGCGACGCGACCGCCTGACGGTTCCCCGGGGCCGTGGCGTCCGCCGCCCCGGGCGAGGAGAACCGCGGCGAGAACTCCGGCGAAAAACTGGGGCCCGGGCACATCCGGTGTGGGCGCGGTCTGCGAATGGGAGTGGCGGCTGTACGGCGTTGGGCCGGAATGTGCCTTCCGCATGTGTCGCCGACGAGGGTAAAGAAGGGGCGATCGGTGGGGGAACTGTGAATAACGGCGGCCCGGGGGGCCTCATGCGCATCCAGGTACTCGGGCCGGTCGACGTCCGGCGCGACGGTGTACGCCTCGACCTCGGCTCACCTCAGCGCCGCGCGGTCCTGGCGCTGCTGGCCGTCGCCCGCGGACAGAGACTGCCGTTCTCCGGGCTCGCGGACGCCCTGTGGGGCGAGCGGCCCCCGGCGAGCGCGGCGAACGTCGTCCAGACCCACATCAAGCACCTGCGCCGGCTGCTGGAGCCCGGCCGCCCGCCGCGCGCGCCGAGCACGGTGCTGCCCCGGCTCGGTGACGGGTACGCGCTGCGTGTCCCGTACGACGCCATCGACCTGCTCCGCTTCCGCGACCTGGTCGCCTCGGCGGAGGCCGCGCGGCGGGGCGGCGAGCCGGAGCGGGCCGCGGCACTGCTCGCCGACGCGCTCGCCCTGTGGCAGCAACCCCCGCTCGCCGACCTGCCGTTCCTCGCCGCCCACCCCATGGTGGTCGCCCTGGCGGGGGAGCGGCGCGGTGTGATCGCCCAGTACGGCGACGCCATGCTCGCGGCGGGGCGGGGCGCCGACGCCCTCCCCGTCCTGGAGGAGACCGCGACGGCCCAGCCGCTGGACGAGGACGCCCAGGCCCGGCTCATCCGGGCGTACGAGGCCGTCGGCCGCCGGGACCGGGCGGTCGCCGTGTACCGCGGCAGCCGCCGCCGGCTGGCCGACGAACTCGGCGTCGACCCGGGGCCCGAACTGGCCGGTGCCTACGCGGCGTTGCTGCGCCGCCACCCGGCCCCCGCCGCGACGGCTCAGGAGCCCACCCCGCAGCGAAGACCGGCCCACGCCCCCACGGCGGTTCCGCTCCCCGCGCAACTGCCCGCCGACGTACCCGACTTCTCCGGCCGGGACACGGAACTGGCGGCACTCGACCGGCTGCTGACCGGCACGGAGGGCAGCCCCACGGCCGTGGCCGTCACGGTCGTCTCCGGTACGGCCGGGGTGGGCAAGACCGCGCTGGCCGTCCACTGGGCGCACCGGATGCGGCACCGGTTCCCCGACGGCCAGCTCTACGTCAACCTCCGCGGCTACGACCCGGAGAGGCCCATGCCGCCCGGCGACGCCCTCACCCGGTTCCTCACCGTGCTCGGGGTGCCCGGCGACGCGATCCCGCTCGACGTGGACGAGCGCGCGAGCCGGTACCGCAGCGGGACGGCGGGCCGCCGGATGCTGGTGGTCCTGGACAACGCCCTGTCCGAGGAGCAGGTCCGCCCGCTGCTGCCCGGCTCGTCGTCCTGCGCCGTCCTGGTCACCAGCCGCAGCAGCCTGGCCGGCCTGGTGGCGCTGAACGGAGCCCGCCGCGTCACCCTGCCCCCGCTCCCGCTGCCGGACGCGGTCGCCCTGCTGCGGACGCTCGTGGGCCCGCGCGCCGCGTCCGAGCCGGCCGCGACCGCCGCCCTCGCCGAGCAGTGCGCGCGATTACCGCTGGCGCTGCGCGTCGCCGCCGAACTGGCCGGTGCCCGCCCGTCCCTGACCCTCGCCGACCTGGTGACGGAACTGGCCGACCAGCAGCGGCGCCTGGACCTCCTCGACGCGGGCGGCGACCGCCGCGCGGCCGTGGAGGCGGTCTTCTCCTGGTCCTACGACCGTCTCCCGGCCCCGGCCGCCCGCACCTTCCGCCTGCTGAGCCTGCACCCCGGCCCGGAAACCGACGCCCACGCGGTCGCGGCCCTGACAGCCCCCTCCACCCCCCAGCCCGCGCCCGTCCGCATCGCCCTCCCCACGCCGGACCCCGCCGCCCAGGCGCCGGGCCCAGCCGCCCCGGCGCTGACCGGCCCCGTCGCCCCGGCGTTGACCGGCCCCGTCGGCCCGGCGTTGACCGACCTCGTCGCCCCGTCGGCGCCCGCCTCGGCCGCCCCGGAGCCGACCGGCCTTGGCGCTCAGCCTGCGGCCGGCCCTGCCGCTTCGCCCGCGCCCGTCCGCCCCGCCCTCCCCACGACGGACCCAGCCGTCCAGGCGCCGGGCCCCGCCGCCCCTGCGTTGACCGGCCCCGTCGGCCCGGCGTTGACCGGCCCCGTCGCCCCGTCGGCGCCCGCCTCGGCCGCCCCGGAGCCGACCGGCCTTGGCGCTCAGCCTGCGGCCGGCCCTGCCGCTTCGCCCGCGCCCGTCCAC